>CAKMKG010000010.1 GCA_927441425.1 uncultured Bacillota bacterium
GCACTTCTTTTCGGCTTAGATAATTTTTATGAATATAAGGAACTATAGATGTGAGGCCATTAACACTGGTCATTTGTTCTAAAACATTTGATGCATCCTTCGAAAAGTGAGAAAAAAATGCGTTTAAAACATTATGGTTTCCAAGAAATATACTTTTCACTTTATGACTTGCGTTAATTGCGGGGATTATTTCTTTGCAAATTAGAACACCAACAGAAACCATATGTAAAACGGCTAATCTTTTTATGTACCCTGAAATACTTTCCACTTCAGGCGTTTCTATTCCTATTGGCTCAAGAGAAAAAAATCGGCTTGGCCTAACTAAATTATTATTTTGCATAACAGCACCTCAGTATTTTTATAATAATCATAACAAAACCTTATCTCTTTTTGGGTTCCTCTCAAATGGTTTTGAATTTGGTCTCACTGGACTCTCTCTTGGGTTCTCTTGAGCTTTATTATTCATTACTTCTGCCTTTAATTTGGCATCTAGGTTCTCTTGCGTTTTACTATTCATGATTTCTGACTTTAATTTGGCATCTAGGTCACCTTCTGACAATATATATTCCTTTTTTTTCTCTCCATCTAAAATGCTGTCATACATTATAGAAAGCCTGCTTCCTGGTTTTCTTGTCTCTTCTAAATGCTCTTTTGTTATAGTGTTTGACTTTGAATCTAGGGCGAGGGAATACGCATCGGTTAGCCAGATTTTTAAAGTACCGATGCAACCTAAGGAATATTTATAAAAATACTCCCAATCAGAATCTATTAAGTTTTCTGCTGTTGTTTCGAGTGGCATATGAATCAATAGCTTTTTAGCAGTTTTGCCAAATTCGCTCATTTCTTCAGGTATAGCTTTATGGTAACGTGGGAAATCGACAATCCTCGTTCTTTGGTTGATCTGGTCCGTCTTTGTGTAGTCTAAATCCTCTAAAAATGTGCATAAAGAATATGTTCCAACCAAAATAATACGGGCATGGCTTCCATTAGTTAATGATTTTAATAAATTAACAGAATCGTTAGCTTTTTTTCCACTGGCAACTTGAAGAAGGTGATGGGCTTCATTTATTATCATAGCCTTTACGTTTCTAAAATTTAAAGTATTCATCAGGACACTATGGAAATCAGCCGCTTTAATCTTAGAGAAGGAGACAGCTTGACCATCAGAATTAATATGGGTTTCTTCTTCATATGAAATTTTCGAATCTATTAATGGTTCCTTTAAATTAATAAGTGTTTCTTTCCATAGGTTATTAAAATTAAAACCCCCTTGTCCAGAGGGTTGAGCGTCAACATTAACTACTGGAATATAACTGCGATTTTGTTTTTCTTCTGAAGTAGAGTCATTCGAAATTCTTGTTGTTAGCTCCCTAATATATTCGTCCTTACCGACGCCAGACGGACCGCAAACAAAAATTAGCCTTTCAGAAATTGGAGAATTAAGGATAGTTATCGTCTTTTCAATTGATTTCTCAAGGAATTCATGGGTAGCAATATAATTCATAAAATATTCTTTTCGCGTTTTATTGTCACAATCCAATAGTTCCTTTGGAAACCTATACGTTTTCTCATCTTGCATATCTTTGTACTTACCCTCCTCTCTCGGAATTTCAATCATTTTCATCCAAGCTGAAATCAAGTTTTGAATAGTAATCAGGATCTTGCAATTCTAAGAAATTCTCCTCAAAAAGTGCCTCTTTTGAGCCATTCAAAACACGCAATTGGGGAGCTTCTAACATATCCATCTGGTGCTGATTCGAAAATTCAATTTCGGCAGCTTCTGCTTGCAAAAAGAAGTCGGCCAATGCTTTGGCCCATATTACTGATTCGGACGAATGATTCTTTTTTTTCTTCCTTAACTCTTCTGATGCAATCATAATTTGCTTTTCGGTTTTATTTACGAAAATGGAGTAGTATTCTGAAAAACATTTAACCCACCGATCCTTGATTAAGCAGAAAACAATACCCATATTATTCGGATCAAAACGAACCGGGACATGAGTTCCTTCTAGGCCAGGTCTTGAGAATTGGTCGCAGTAATAGTAAATGTAATTGACTTTCACTCCACGCTGAGGATCAACCTTAGCAGTACCATTGTTTCTTTTAGCAGCCGGTAATGTCATGATTAGAAACTCTTCATCGTAAGGAATAAGACGAATGGGTCTACTTCCTGATATTTTCAAACCATTTTCAAAGGCATCTTTAGGAGATTCGCAAAGTGCTGAATGATCTCTTGTATCATAAAAATCATAAAAATAGCTTGTAAGAAGTTTATTAAGGCTGGTTAGTGTCCATGTAGCGTGGTTAATAGGATTGAAAGAACTCGAAACCTGTCGGGGATTTTTCATTATTTTCGTATTTCCCTTAAGATTGTGTATGATTTGCGAAAGTGTTGTACCGAAAAGTCTTTCTATTACAGAACCAAATCGCGCCTTGTGGGGAGGACGCTGTTTTTTTGTTACACTAAAATATGCAAGAAGGGACTCATAGTAAATGCTCCTAAAATCACGTCCGCAGTCGGTTATGATTATTTGTGGTAGACGATTGTACCGCTTTACACACTCCCGAATAACCATCATATCGCTTCGATATGATGGCGCATCAAAGGTAAGATAAAAGGCTAATACACGACGTGAGAAAGCGTCCATCATCAGTGTTAACCAAGATTTTCCAATTGGTTTTTTTGTTTTTGAATCAATAAGTTGAATGTCAAGCTCTGTGTGGTCAATATGGCAAATTTCAAAAGGGCGTTCGCCATGTCTCGGAGTAGTCATATCCAGCTCCCAATAAAATGTTGCATGCTGATAAGCCGCCCTACTCCCCAATGTTTTCTTAATCCTGTTATATTTAGGTCTGGATTTTATTATCTTGCTGAAACTGTTTTTACTTGGGCAGACAATTCCCTTTTCCTCACACAAATTTGCCAATTTACCATAAAGTAAAGTTATGCTCTGATTGGTTGCATTTTCATTATCATCGAGAAATACGTTAACTATTGACAATGTTTCTTCCGGTAAATGAGAACTTCTATTTCCGCGTTTGCCAGCATTCGGAATTAGGCCAATAAAACCTGAACCATATAGTATTTCCGCTTTTCTGTAATCACTTATCCAGTTTCTTAACGTTCGGTCAGTTACATCAAGACCAATAGTATCATTGGATGACTTTCCGTTTAAATATGGCAGGATAATATCGTATCTATAATTAGCATCATTAAGAGCCTTTTGGCTTGCGCCTGCTAATTTTGAAGTTATTATGGAGTCTATTTCCTCATCCAACTCACTTTCAGCAACCTCTACTTGATGCTCTGATATCATGTTGTAAAATTGTCCCTTTTCAATATTTGCAATTCTATTACTTGATGAAAGAGATATATTTTTTTCTCCAATATTTAAAATTGTCCAGGGTTGTCCATCCCACTTAACAATTACACCAGGAGCAATATTTAATGAATAATTATGGATGGCAGGAGTTTTTTTCCCTGCAAATAGAATATTAAGGCTAGATGAACTTGTCTCATCTTTAAAAACATGAGTATTCTCTGGTTCGGACAGAACCTCTTTGTTTAAGTCGACATAAATTAAGTTCCTCGCGATCATATAATATATTGTATCAGAATCGACTTTGGACTTACTTATAAGATCCATTAATAATATTCCTGGCTCATTGTTTACAAATGCCAGAATCATTTCTACTGATCCGTCAGACAAAGGCCTGTCCTTATCAGATAAATAGTCTTCCAGGAAGATAATATTTCTTTGGAAAAACCAGTTAATATCTCGGGACGATTTTAACCAGTAATAAAGGCCAAACTGCCGAGCATACACCTCCCCTGGAGGGCAATGCCATTGTCCATCAATCAAGATATACCGATTTGGCGATTCTTGAGCGAGATCTTGAAGTTCACTCTCTGATTTCCATTCTTCCCATCCGGCTTTATCTTCATAAATAACAAAATAATCTGGCGTATGGAAAAGAGCAGTGACTTTTTCTGAAAGTGATTTATATTTTAACTTTATTACAGGGGGCTGGTCATAATACTCTTTTACAGTTTTTTCGTACTCTTTGATATATATCCCCGCCAATTCAACCTTGTGACTCTCGAATTGGATAGACATGCCCATCTTTTTACTTGGGTATGAGCCCGTAACGTTTTTTCTACCACCCCCTACACGACGTGAAGGATCGTTTTCCCTAATCCGTTTAATTAATTCTATCGCGGCGCCTGATAAAGCAAGTTGATCACACCATTGTATAAATTCATTTGGGCTAAGCATTTTATATCCTCCTTAAAGTATTAAATGGTCAACAAGTAGATATTTAGAACCTACTGCTTATACGGATTCTCTATATTTGGTGTAAAACCATGGGCATTCTAGATTATCATACTAAATATAGCATATATTATAATAAGTTGCAATTGCAACATAATTATACTATAATGTAATAATTTGATATAAATATGTTAAGATTCTGCAGAATTTATCTTGTAATTATCATTCGCAAAGCATCCTTCCAAGCAGAATAATTATTTTTTCGCCGCAGTGTCAATGGAGAAATCAAGCGTTCCACATTACGTTCCGTCGGGTAGACACCATTATTATATAGGGCGATAGTGGCCGTAATAATTGTGTTCCGATCTTCTTCTAAACGCCGACTTTTTATAGATTGGATTAATTGCTTATAATTATCAGCTATTTGACTGCAGCGTTCGGGGAAATGATTATAAAGCAATCGTTCATTGCAACCTACTAACCTGGCAACCTCGCGAACGGAAGGAGCGCCTAATTCTTGATCCTCAATAATAGCATTGAGTTTTTGTTCTATAAGTGCCCAATCTATTTTCCTGGCTGCTTTATTGTCTATATTGCTCTTGTCAATTGAACGATTGATTACGCATTTTGCATATAGAAAGTCTGTATACTGGTCTGCCTTGAATAATTCAGCTATGTCTATTTCAAAGGCAAAACAGATTTTAAGCAAAACATCCAAAGACGGTTTATGTCCGCCATTGATCCAGGAGCTTATGGTCGATTTTGGAATACTAAGTTTTCTTGAAAACGCCGAAACCCCACCGGACCTTTGAATCAAGGCCTTCAATAACAGGCAGATATTATAAAATGAGTGTTCGCCGATTAATTCTTTATTAATTATTAAATTTCCAATGCTCTTTATTTTATATTGCTCCCATAAAAGTTGCGCTGGATCTAGATTTAGCACGGCTTTGTATTCGTTTGATCCCAGCCAACATCTGCAATTTGAACAGAAACCAATTCTGGACGTCCTGGTTAAATACGGCACAGTTTTGGCGCAATTAGGGCAAATAGGATTAAGAAAAACATTGTGATTTGCACATATATTTACGGATTTAAAACTCCAAAGCAAAGGTTCATATACAATGCTGTTCGAGCGCTTCCATTCCTCAAGGCATAAAGGGCACCAACGCTTTGTCTCTGCAAGGACATTCCATGGTGATAGAGTATCCTTCAAGGATATTAAGGTAAGCTTAGGGATGCTATCGATACCGGTTAATATGGATAGAGCTTTTGCAAAAGCTGCGGCCTGATTACCGAATGCGTTAAGTTCAATTGCATGATCATAAAATCTACTTCCTTTATTCAAGTATTCTTTTTCAAGAAAAGGAGCAACCACTTTGCCTAAAAGCATGCCTACACTTATAGAATGGTTCTCCGCTAACCTTGATAAATAGCTTGTTTGACTTTCAACTAACCCTGAATTTAATCTAATGGGCTTTAGGCTATATAATGCCGTACTAATACTAACAACCCCCAACGTCATTTGTATAAATATTTTTTCAATAATTACGTTAGATATACTTAAATTATTGAAAAATCAAAATTATTGGTGTAAAATGTAAAAAAAAGAAGAAATTATAATGACAACGGGGGCAGTGCTTAAAAGAGTATTGCCCTTAAAATTTAGCCAATGAAATCTTAGGTGATATTTTATTAGGGGTGATAAGAAATGAATAGACCAATTATTTTAGATAATGCAATTGAAAGATATAAAAATGATAAGGCATTATTTAATTATGATTATTCAAAGGATTTAAATACAATTCAGGCATATTGTAAGGAAATACCGTTTATTGAATTAGATAAATGTTCTATTGAATTACTTACTGAAACTAGGGTGGATCGTGAGAGTGATGATAAAGATTTTGATATAACAGAATTATTTTCTAAAACTGCGCAAGATCGGGAGCGCGATGATGAGGTTTCATCTTTAATAGAATTAGTGAGTAAAACTTTTGCTGAAAGAGAAAGAGATGATGAAGATAGTATTAATTTTAACTAGTAAAGATGATGTTACGGTTGATTTCATTGTAAAAGAACTTAAAGATAGGGAAATAGCATATTATCGTTTAAATACTGAAGATATGCCGGATAAAATCAGCATTGATTTTAATATTAATAATAATGATTATAGAATAATAGATAATATTAAAAACGTTAGCATTAGTTTTCTAGATGTTTGTTCTGTTTATTATAGAAGGCCGGTGCTTAATAGTTTTTCTTATATGGAAAGCATAAACACTCAAGAGAAGAACTTCTTGAAAAATGAAATGGCTTATGTGCTTGAAGGAATCTATAAAATTCTTAAAGATAAATACTGGTTAAATAATGTATATGATATAAGGCAAGCCGAAAATAAGATTCATCAGCTGCAAATAGCCAAAGAAATAGGTTTTAAAATACCACTGTCTTTAATTTCGAATCAAAGTAAAAGTATAAATTCCTTTAGGAACTATTGCGATAATAATTGCATAATTAAACCTATTAAAAGTGGAAATATGGAGGATAGCATAGCACCCAAAGTAATTTTTACAACAAAAATTCATAGCGAACAATTCGAGGATTCTGATCGTATCGAGTCATTTCCTATATTTATTCAAAATAATATTCATAAGAAGTATGATTTAAGATGTACTGTAATTGGAGATGAAGTATATACAGCACAAATTCATTCTCAAATTATTAAGGATTCAGAAATCGATTGGAGAAGAAGCCAAGACATCCTTGAACATCAAAAACATGAATTACCATATGAAATTAAAAGAAAATGCCTGGAACTGAATAAGAGATTGAATTTAAACTTTTCAGCAATTGATCTGATTTTAGATCAGGATGAGAATTATATATTTCTAGAAATAAATCCCAATGGACAATGGGCTTGGATCGAAAAAAGATTAGAATTCCCTCTGAGTAAAAGAATAGTAGATTTGCTTATTGAAGGAGGAAATTATAGTGTTAAATAAGGCTGGTAAGTTAATCAAATATATCCGAGAACTTGTTTGGCCTATACTTGAACCATTAGAAAAAACGGAACCAATTAAGATAAGTGAATTGGACTGTATGTGGGCAAATGAGGAAGTCGATTTAATTCTACAATATATTGAAAAATACAAAGAAAACGAAGACAAACGAAAGAGTGAAGTTGAATCAAAATCTACAATATTTATCGGCACCTTTGGAGTTGCAATAACTGTATTAATAAATTTAATAATCAATATGATACTAACAAATCAGACACATACTATTTTAAAATTGTTTATCATTTGCATTATGACTTTTGCAATTATATATTTATGTAGAGCAATTTGGTTTTCAATTAAGGCACTGGAGAGAAAAAATTATTTTACATTGGGTTTTCCAAATTCTCTTTTGAGCGATGCCGGTGATAAAAAAAGAGAAATAATAATTTGCCAGTACAATAATATTAGCAAAAATAGAGACTTAATAAATTTAAAAGTTGATTATATGAATATGGCACATGAATATTTTAAGCGAACAATCATGGTAGTTACAATTTTTAGTTCCTTACTTTTGTTTTACTATATCTATGCTTATAAGAATATTACGAAAGAGATTTATAATTTATTATGTAAAATTGATGTTAACCAAACTATAATTCTTGGTATTGCAATAACAATAATCGCACTAGTATTAATCATTGTTTATTTATTATATAAAATCAAACGATTAAGTAAGCCATTACCCAAAAATGATTAAGAAGATCTGAAATTAAGGAAAGTGAAACCCATGAAAATAAAATGCTTCAATGCTAAAAATGGAGACGCAATTTACATAAGAAATAATGAAGGAATAAACATTTTTATTGATATGGGGTATCCCGAGACATATACAAGATATATTTCAAACGATATTAATGTTATTGATCAATGTGGGGAAGTGATCGATTTGTTGATAATAACTCATATTGATCAAGATCATATTTCAGGAGCAATTTCATTTCTTAGAGATATTCAATCTGAGAAATACAGCCAAAGTATATTAAAACAAGTGTGGCATAATTCATATAGACACCTCTCAGTTGCTACAAAGGAAAATTCTAGCAAAGAAGACTTGTATGTGGTAGAAGAGTTTTTAAATAAACTTTCAAAACTGAATTCTTTAATTTCAGATGCAACAATAAGTGCAAAACAAGGATCTACACTCGCCGGTTTAATATTTGGTTCAGGTATTGAGTGGAATAAGGATTTTTCGCATGGCCCAATAGTTGGCGTAAACGACGTTTCAATAGGAAATTTAAAAGTAACGGTTTTAACTCCAAGTAATTATATATTAAAAAACCTCAAACGATATTGGAAAAGTGAACTCTGTAAAATGAAATATGATTTTGCGTTTGGAGAAGAGGAAGTTTTTGATGATGCGTTTGAATTTTATATGTTGAATGAGACGGTGTTACAAAATAACAGTAATTCTATTTCTTCAGATTCAGGAGAATGTTTCCACGCATTGTTAGATAACGGAGTATTAGTAGAGTCCGAAGGTGACTCCAGTGTTACTAACGCGTCGTCAATTGCGACTATAATAGAGAACGATAGTTGCAGGATATTGTTGACTAGCGATGCACATGATAATGATTTATATGAGATTCTTTATGAGCAATCCCAAAATGGAATCAATATGGAATTTGATTTAGTTAAATTGTCTCATCATGGTTCCAGGAATAATAATAGCAAGTGGTTGGAGTTAGTATCTTCAAAGTATTATTTGATTTCCACTGATGGTAGTAAACATAATCATCCTGATGTTGAGGCAATTGTTAATCTAATTTTAAGTAATTCGAAAAAAGACAAAATACTTTGCTTTAATTCTAACTTAGAAATAGCTAGAGAGATCGATAAAGAGGAATTAAAGCGAAGGTTTAATTATTCCGTTATTAGACCTATTGAAGAATGGGGGATTGAAATTGAGTTATAAAAAGAATGATGAATATATAGAAAGTTTAAAAAATCACATTGTTAAAGTTGAGGAAATTGATGAGAAAGGTAAAATAATAAAGATTGGAACAGGGTTCTTTATTGACTGTAAGCATATTATAACTGCAGCACATGTCGTATCGGAATCATTAGATTCGGAGTGTACCGTAAGAATTACATATTTAATCAATGGAGTGCGAGGCTCGTTAAACGCTAAAGCTCTTTATGAAGCTCCTACTTGTGACTTGAACGTTTTGGAGATTTTGGGACAAGTAGAATTCGGTACTCATTATGAATTTTCTAAAATAGTTGAAAATTCTTTCAGAAAAAGAGAATTTGAATATTGTGCATATGGTTATCCCGCAACAAAGCCGGAAGGGCATTATCAGCAAGGCCAAATTCTTGATGAGAATAAAGATTATAATGACAATAGCATAATTGATGTGACACTTGGCGAAGGCAGATTAAATGATTATCGGGGGTATTCCGGATCACCGGTTATTTGCAATGGTCAACTAATTGGTATTGCAATAGAGCAATCAGTTGGTTTAAATGCAGCACAAAGCATTAAGGTGCTCGACTTGTCTTCAGCAAACTCTTATTTAGTAAAAGACTGGCTTGGTTCTGATGATTTTATTGAAGAGATTGTCAGCAATTATCAAAAAGAATCATCCGAAGAAATTAAAAGAAATAAGCTAAATGGTAAATATATTCCAGAGATATTTGTTGAACTAGGCAAAATGAAAGAATATTTAAGAGGATTTAGTGATCCGGTTCTTTTCTTCAAGAAGCACTTAGATTATGTTAAGCGGCATAGTTTTAAGCAATATAATATGCTTTTACAAAGTTATGGACTTGCAAATATTCAAACAATTGAAGGCGAGTATGAGATATCATTAGTGAATGTACAAAGGATATCGGATGAGATGGTTGCGAAATTAAACGATATGCTAACCTATGTTACAAAACTAACTAGATCTGAAGATATAAGAGAATGTGTACCAGAAGAATATCTTGAATTGTTTGATTTGACTTTTTATCAACATAGACTTTTGGGACTTGAATGGGAGCTGAAGGATAGAATAGATTTGTTTAAGTCGTTACAAGCTACTCAAATTCTCCTTACAGAAAAAGCTGGACAAGGGAAGACAAATTTACTTTGTGATTTTACAGAAAATGTACTGTTACGTAAGGGAATCCCCTGCTTTTTTGCGGGGATGAGATATTTAATAGATGATGATATTTCAAAAACTCTGCTTAACTATTCTGGATATGATTTTTCATCAGTTGAAGAGATATTTGAAGTTTTAGAATTTTATTCTCGAAATGTGCAGAAACCTTTTGTTATAGTCTTAGATGCAATAAATGAGCAAAGAGATGTTCAAAATTCAAAACAGAAACTTTACTCGTTTTTAAACAAAGCAAGCTCTTTTAATAATGTAAAAGTTATTTTGACAGCAAGAACAGAATATTTTGAAGAGAAATTTGGAGATATGAAAGATATATGCCCCCAGGTTAATCAATTTGTATCATATAATTTTAATTCTCATCATCCCAAATTAGGTAAAAGAGTCTTTGATGGTTATATGGAACATTTCAAAATGGAGATTCATGATATCGGGGATTCGATTTATGAACAATTGTCAAAAGATTTTTTATTGTTAAGAATGTTTTCGGAAGCGTATCATGGTTCAGAGGATTCACCAACAATAATTCCAGCATTATTTCACTTATTTAGATATGAAATTTTTGAAAAATACTACAATTTCAAAAAGGAAAACTTAAAGGAATGGGATAGACAACAAGGAGTATTTGATGGTGGATCTACATATGACTGCCTGATTAATACAATAACAGAATATATGATTCGGCAAAAGCAATTTAGCAATATTGAACGTTCATTGATTGTTGAGCAGGTTCAAAATGATTTATTGGTAAAGTTGGTTAATGAAGACATTATTTTTCGAGATGATATCAAGAAAATTAAAGGTTTGATAGAGCAGAGCGTTGAGGTTATTAATTTTACATTTGATGAATTTCGGGACTATTGTCTTGCCAAAAAATTGATGGAGAATTTTGATGAGAGTAATCCGGATGCTTCTGCAGCAATAATAAGTGACCTCACTCAAAATGGTTTAGAGGTTTCGGAAGGAGTTCAGAAGTATCTTTTCTTCGCAAGCAAAAAAATACAGAGCGAGCCATTTTCAAACGTAATTAAAGAGCAAAAATGGTTTTTTCATATATTTCTAAACAATATTTTTTCTGTGAGTGAAGAATTTATTGTTGAGAAAGATATCGAAATAATAAGAAGGCTATTAACTAATATGAAATTCTATGAAGAACATTTTACGAGAGTTGTTAAAATTTACGAGAGCCTTATAAAAAGATACAATATTCATGTTTATTCAAAACTAAATATTAAGTTTCTTATTACTATTTTCAATGAGATCGAAGATGCTGATTTTAGAAGATATGTGCGTAATGTTTTTAGATCAAGTTATGAAGATAGATATTCAATATATGGTAGGCAAGATGATCGAATTCCAATAGATATATTAATTCATAAATTAAAGCAATATATGAGAAGGTCATTTAATGAAGATATAATATTTTTTCTCTGTTATCTGAATTTTAGAGGTGTCTTCATAGATGATTTTTTTGACTGGTGTATTGAAGAATATCCAGATCAATCAATTGATTTATTTGAAAAATCTGATGATATAAGGGATGATTGCATAAGACAAGCGGTAATTTATACTGTGCGGGATCTGTCTTTTTATGACTTTAAATTTACCCCCGAGATGAGAGCTCGTTGGGAGAGGATGGCTGAACATTTTAAGGAAAAAAATAAGAGGGATTTAAATTCAGAAACGGATCGGAATCCATATAAAACGCTGGAAGAATTACTAGAAAGATTAGGGATAAAGGAGGATAACAAATGATAATATACCCGATTGATTTAAATGATTTTAGTAAAAAGTATATTGTATTAAAGAAACCAGATATGCAATTAGAATATATAATTAATAGATTTTTAAATCTTTCCGGAATTTGTCCTGAAAAGTACGCAGGAAAATTGTTTTCTAGTATATTAACAAACTTTTTTTACGAAATTGAAGACATCGAGTACATATTAAATAATTTTTATTATAAAGAATATGATTCTCTTGAAGATTATTTATACAAAAAAATGCTTATTGATAAAGATGAAATAGGACTTCTAAATTCTAATCAAAAAGAAGGGGAAAAGCTTTACTATGTTAATTTGGAGCATACAGCTCTAAATGATTATGGTAATTTATTTGAGTATGAAAAAGAGGATCTTTTGTCAAAAATTAATGATTTATTGGAGGTAATTGAATGAAAATTAAAACTGATTATATAACAAATAGTTCATCAACCTCATTTGTTTTAATAACAGATAATGAACTTGATCAAGATATATTTTTCGAATGGTTTGGAATATCCTCGGATTCTCCATTTTCGTATATGTTTAAAGAATTATATGATGCAGCCAAGTACAATTCAAAATTGCTTGAGGACGATATTAAAGGAGATGAAACACTAGAGGAGTACCTTTCGCATTTTCACTTGGAGTATGAAAAAAATCGGATAGATTTAGCACTAAAGCAGGGCAAGAAGATCAGAGTGGGGAAACTAAGAAGTGATGAAAATGAAGTGCAGACTTTTTTTTGCCTAGATTCTTTCATTTTAGATAATGAAGCGGTTTATTTTAATGCTCTTTCGAATGGATGGTAAAAATGAATGATATTGTACTAGTGGATAAAAAAGAAAGCAGACACTTTTATTTTTTTAACAAAAATAATGGATTGAGTATCAGAGCAGAGTATGAGGGCGAAGAGGAACCTTTTTGGTCAATAGAGGGGCCAGAATTAATAGATATTTCAATTACTAATTATTGTGAAAAGGAATGTAGTTTTTGCTATAGAAATTCATCGGTTCAAGGTAAGCATATGAGTTTAGAGGATTTCAAAAGTGTCTTGGAACAGCTAATAGAAACACATACATATCAGATTGCAATTGGTGGAGGTAACCCAAACCAACATCCCAATTTTGTAGAAATGTTAAGGATGGCAAGAGAAGATTATGGAGTCATTCCTTCTTACACAACAAATGGTACCGGATTATCAAGAGAAGTACTAAAGGCTAGTAAAGATTATTGTGGAGCGGTTGCGGTTAGTTATTATGAACCTATACATGAATTTCTGAGTGCTCTTGAAAAACTTAAAAGCAGTGATATCAAGACCAATATTCACTTCCTACTAACTTCAGAAAGCATCCCGAAAGCAATTAACATACTTGAAAACTCACCCCAATATTTAGAAGGTGTAAATGCGATAATCTTTTTAAATTACAAGCCTGTAGGTAAAAACCCAACAAGTGACTTGCTGCTAAAAAATACTCCTTTACTAAATGATTTCATCAATAAAGTAAAGAATCATGATATGCGAAAATATAAAATTGGCTTTGATAGTTGTAGTATATCAGGAATTGTTGAGAATCTTAGATTTGATTCAAGATTTATCGAAAGTTGTGAATCAGGAAGATTTTCAGCATTTATTTCAGAAGATATGAAGCTTTATCCCTGTTCATTTATGGATCCTACTACTAATGGGATTAATTTAAAGGAGATCCGCCTGCATGAAGCATGGGTCAATGCAAAAGAATTTAAGGATATGAGGAGTAAATTAAATAATAACGCATGCAAAAATAAATATAGTTGTGAATTGCAGTGCCACGGAGGATGCCCAATTTATGAAGAAATTAATCTTTGCAGGCAGAATTCATCAGATCCTACTTGAGATTATTGCATTAGACATTGATACTCAGATGTGAGTATTTATAGAAGAGGGATCCTAGTGATAGCGGGTAGTTACATCTATCTAACAAATTCAAAAAAATGTATCGGCGACACTCAACTGGGCAGAAAATTTAGTTATCATTAGGTGTTTCTGGATCTGCAGCTTAATCTGTGGCAGACTGACTATGTAAGAATAAATAAAAGGTAGGATAGCAGTTATGAATAACAGTATCTTCTACTCGTGGCAATCAGATTTGCCTTCGAGTACAAATAGAGGTTTTATTGAAGAATGTATTAAAGAAGCAATAAAAATGCTGAAAAAAACATATAATTTTAGTTTAGATATCAGAATAGATCACGATACGAAAAATGCAACAGGTACTCCTGATATTGTAAACACAATTTTTAATAAAATAGAAAGAGCTAAGATTTTTATTGCTGATATCAGTATTATTAATAATAATCCAGAAGGACGAAAAACGCCTAATCCAAATGTCCTGTTAGAGTTGGGATATGCCGCTAAAGTTGTAGGGTGGGAGAAAATAATTTGTGTTTTTAATAAAGATTTTGGCGAGTTCGAGGATTTGCCATTTGATTTGAGGTTTAGAAGACCATTAATATATAGTCTAAAAGATAAAAATAAATCTGAGGTTAGAAAAAGCGTTGCGAAAGTAATATGTGATACGATTATTAAACTTGATTCAAATGGACTGATCAATGATGAAATAAATAATTATGCAAAAATGAAAGTAGATAAAATAATATTAACAATCACAAATTCATTATCAAAAATGCTTTTTGGATATGAGGCTATTGAGTCTGATGGCAATACTTCAAAATTCCTCAATTTAAATGAAAGTGAAATGAAGACTATATTTCAAACAAAAAAATTTCTTGCTTTTCAAACCTCGAAAAAATATGAAAAACTAGGAATTGAGTTAAGTGAAATATATGAAAACTATGCCTCATCAAATTATGCCGAGAGAGATATTAGCATGCAAATAATTAATATAATTAAGTGGATTGGACGATTTGACAAAATTAATAGCCCTAGATTTGCAGAGGATATGTTTATCCCAACTAATGATGAGGAGAAAGAATATAATGTTCTTTATGGCCCTGATATTAATCCCAAAAATGATGAGGGATATATACTTTTGAAAAGAATTGACGAGCAACATGGGCAAGTCATTGATTTCGGTGACATTCGAGGGAAAAATGATGACATGTTAAATTATGTAACAATGAATAATAAATATATAAGTACTTACATTGAAACAATCGTGGATTTTATTGGTCTTACAAATAGATGGCTGGATTCTACAAACGGAGTGTTTATTATTGATTTAAATAAAGATTTTGAAATAAAAGAAATATCAAAAAAGAATAGCTATGAGAAAAATAAAATTATAAAAATACCAACTGTTTCGGAGAGTAATATTTTATTTTTGATTCATGATTTCGATTTGGGATTTGGATTTGATTATTTTAAAATACTGAGCTTAAATATTATAACATATTTAATTACATATGGATTTGTTATGAAAAACCAGAACATTGTAAAATTACAACTAGAAAATGAAATCATAGGAGAAATAGGCTGTTTCGAAGAAAGTTTGATAGATGAATATAAAAAGGGCAATATATCTTTTAATATTACATTTAAGGATAAATTAGAATATAATAATGCAAAAAATGGTTATGTAAATATTGATAAAATCTATCTCAATCAAGAATTTATAGAATTGTATAAAATTCTTTCAACTGCACTTGATGATAATATTTCTGAAAAGATAAAAAGTATAATTCGAAAACTTTTGGACGAGCTTAATACTAATTTAAAGGTTCATATGAGGAATTGCATTGACGAATTTATTATAGATTTTATTAGAAATAGTAGCGAAAGTTTTGAAATTAATATGGGGAAATACTATGCAAAGTTCAAAGACGTTCACAATGACCCGCAATATGAATACGATAAACTAAAAATCGAGATTCGCAAGCAACTATAGATAATAATTCTAGAAGCTATTAATAATGAGAATATAAAGAGATTTGGCTCAGTAAGAAAGCTTGATATGGATATATAATGCTCCCATAATACCTAACGGGCATTTATGGTGAATACGGCTAATGACAAACATACTAAAGTGTTTGCGTATTATAATGAGGTTAAACAATGATTGAAATAATAGATTTTCAAAGAAAGCAAGATCGTTTAGAGTATGCAAAATCTCTAATTTTGAGCGGATGTGATGTGAATTATGTAAGAAATTCACTTAACCTAAATGATGAAGACATGGAAAACGTACAAGAACTGATTGAAGACGACAAAATGACTGAGAGATTTCGTATTGCTGTTGAGAACGCAATTGCAGAAAAAAAATTAAAGGGCCTTCCGATTGCAAGATATGATAGAGAATGCAAAAAGGCCTATCTTGAGTTCCCAGATGGGAGAAGAGAGTACGTATAGGTATGGTCGAGAGATCTTTTCTATGTTATAACTTTATGGGATTAAGAGGGTTAAAAACAATCCACGTTTCTGAAGAAACGTGGATTGTTTTTTGCAAAGCATAACTTTTCCTTTCAAAAAAACAAGCATAACTTTTCCAAACGGAAAAGTTATGCTTTCTGCTACACAACCCAGCATAAAGCCGAGGCATTTCGTTTTGGCACTCCCGAGATGATTCGAACATCCGACGCACGGTTTAGGAAACCGACGCTCTATCCCCTGAGCTACGGGAGCACAGCATTTGAAACCATCAGAGCAAATCATCCATAGGGCGACGCACTGAATAGTTCAACAGTAGTAATTCTAACACACCGACGTTTCCCTTTCAAGACGTTCTTTAAATTTATCAACCCTCGGCGGTACTTTTAAGTTTATGATCTAATTATACAGACTGGGGCTGAAAATAACGTTTAAACTCGTTGTCAAATCTGATAACAAAACATGGATAAAAAGTACAAGTGGTGATACAATCAAGATACATTGGAATAAACTTGGCATGCAATCGAAAATATATTCAAAAAACAGCAACAGTGAAGAATTAAGATATGGGGAAGGAATGCGTCCGGGATTTAAAACGGACACAAAACAACAAAATAACAACCAAGTAAAAATAAATATTGATTAAAATAAGCATTTATGTTACCATATGGATAATAATACAGCTATTTATTAAAATGCACAAAAAACTATGGGAGGAATTTTTTATGAAAAAAAGACTAAGTGTTTTGTTATGTGCGGCATTGTTGGTAACGATGCTCGTTGGTTGTGGAGGTGGAGGCGCAGCTACTGATGATGCATCCTCTGAAAACGCTGCAACCGGTCCTTTGGCTGGAAAAAAGATAGCAGTGGTTAGAAATCTTGCAAGTGGAGATCATACCCAGCAGTTCTTAGCCGGTTGTGTAGAAGAAGGCGAAAAAATGGGAATGACCGTTGACACATTTGTTACAGATGGTGACGATGCAAAATTGCAGGAAACGGTAGCACAAGTCATTTCAAAAAATTATGATGGAATCATCGTATCGCATGGACAGCTTTCATATTCCTATGATATGTTGCTGCCTGCCGTTGAAAAAGGAATGAAGGTCGTTACCTTCGATACCATGCCTTATGAAAACGGAGATGCAAGCGGAAAATTGTTAGAAGGGGTTACATCAACTGCACAGGATGATTTTGCACTGGCCGAATTATCCCTGGGTTATATGATGGAAGAGTTTGAAGCAAATGGTGGTACCTATCCTATGAAGGTTCTCAAAACATTTATGGGCCCTGGGATCCCTCCGCTTGACAGACGTAACGAAATTTATACCGATTTAGAAAAAGCAGGAAAGATCGAAACCGTACAGGTGATTGCTCCTTCCGATATGGCTAACGCTCGTGGAGACATGACTACAAAGACAGAAGCGATCCTGCCTACAATTGCGGAAGGCAGTGTCGATGCAATTTGGGGTTGCTACGATGAATTGGCAAAAGGCGTTCTTCAGGCATTAAATGATGCAAATCGTAAAGATATGCCAATGTATACGATCGACGTATCAAATGATGATATTCAGTTAATGGTAAGCAATCCAGACGTTTGGAAATCAACTGCAGCCGTAGATCCTAAGTTGATCGGTATTGTTGATATGAGACTGATTGCTCTCAAATTAGCCGGAGAAGAAACACCGGAGTACTTTAACTTATCTGCAAATAATATTTTAACAACACAGTTAAAAGAAGGAAATACGATGCAGGATCTTGGAACAATCATTGAAGGCTGGGGCGATGCCTCCGATCCTGATGGTGCACTCTTTACCGAAACGATCAAAGGCCTTTATGTAAAGTAATCAATCTAAAATTTAATGAATAAGACCAAGGTGAGATGCCATGAATGAATTAAAACTTGAAATGAAAGACATCGCAATCGAGTTCCCTGGCGTTAAGGCGCTGGATGGAGTTGATTTCAGCTTAACAAGTGGTACAATTCATGCGCTCGTAGGTGCGAATGGCGCCGGCAAATCAACACTTATGAAAGTGTTGGCCGGTGCCAACACGCATTATACAGGACAGATTTATCTAAATGGAGACCTGGTTGAGATCAGGTCTCCAAAAGATGCTAAAAATCTGGGCATAGAAATTGTTTACCAAGAAGTGGACACGGCGTTGATTCCGTATTTGTCCGTAGCAGAAAATGTTATGTTCAATACACTCGTTAACCGTATGGGAAAGAAACAGATTGTAAATTGGAACAAAATTCGAAAATCCGCACAAGAGGTATTACATAAACTGAATGTTGATGTTAATATCAATGCGATTGCCTCAGAGCTTACACTTGCGCAAAAGCAAATGATCTTAATCGCCAGATGCGTGGTAGAAAAATGTAAGTTTTTAATTTTGGATGAGCCCACTGCACCTTTATCAACTTCGGAAACACAGGAATTGTTTCGAGTCGTAAAGGAGTTGGCAAAGGAAGATGTAGGTGTTGTTTTTATCTCTCATCGCTTGAATGAGCTGTACGAAATCTGTGAATGGATAACGATTATGAGAGATGGAAAATTGGTCGACAGCATGCCTCTGACAAGAGACCTTGAAGTCAATACGATCGTTGAATATATGTTAGGGCAAAAATTTGAGGAAGTCTATGAATGTCATCCTTGTATAATTGGCGCACCCTTGCTTGAAATAGAGGGAGTGACGGAAAAAGAAGGAAAAGTTAAGAACATTAATATGTATGTCCGTGAAGGTGAGATTGTTGGAATCGCAGGTCTTGTCGGAGCGGGAAAAACGGAGCTATGCAAAACTCTGTTTGGAAGCTATCAATATACCGGAAAAGTAAAACTGCGGGGCAAGGAACTGAAGTATCACAATCCGCATCAGGCAGTGAAGAGCGGATTTGCGCTTGTCCCGGAAGAGCGGCGAAAAGAAGGGGTATTGGTAACTGATCCGGTATATTCTAATATATCGGTTGCGGCAATGAACAAGTATACGAACCGTTTTTCAGTTGTAAATAAAAGAAAAGAAAAAGAAGATGCAAGAACGATGATCAAGGATCTTGGGATCAAGACTCCTTCTGAGAATCAGACGGTCGCACTCCTCTCCGGAGGAAATCAGCAGAAAGTTGTAGTTGGAAAGTGGCTGAATTCAAAAGCTGAAGTTTACATTTATGATGAACCAACAAAGGGAATTGATGTCGGAGCCAAAAGAGACATGTATGAACTGATCGAAAAGCTGGCGGCAGAAGGAAAAGGCGCAATTTATGCGACTTGTGAATTTATCGAGATACTAAGTATCTGCAATCGCGTTTATGTGATGTATGACGGCGAAATCGTCAAAGAGCTTAAGGTTGCAGACACCAACGAAAAGGAATTGCTTTACTATTCGACAGGAGGTGAGTCATATGAATCGGACAATATTGAACAAGCATAGCCTGAAAATTTCTGACCTGGTAACAAAATGGGGAACAATCATTACGATATTATTTTTGATTGCCCTGTTTACTTTTGGGAATTGGAATGAAGAGACAGGAAAAAGTATGTTCTTGACATCCGGCAATATTATTACAATTTTACGTTCTATTTCAATTACGGCAATCATTGCGATTGGTTTGACGTTCGCATTGTCCGTTGACGGTATGGACTTATCCATTGGAGCCTGTGCCAACTTTGCGGACACACTGATTATGACAATGTTCGTATGGTATGGCTTAAGTATGGGTTTCTCTATCGTCCTTACGATCGTAGCTTGCTTTTCCATCGCAGTTGTAAATTCTCTCCTGATTGTTAAATTAAGGATACCGGATATGGTGGCGGCATTATCTGTAATGTTTATGTTCCAGGGGGTTGCACTGACTTATTCCAACGGTGGTGCGATTACCGAACGCATGATGAGAACGGATGGATCCCAGGCCCCCGGACTGGTCCCGGAAACATTCCGCGCAATGGGATCGGAGCCTTGGCTGATTATTATTATGCTTTGTGTTGTTGCCATGGCGCATTTCTTCTTAAATTATACAAAACATGGAAGGTATATGTATGCGGTAGGCGGAAATCGAGAGGCGGCAAAACTGTCCGGTATTCCGGTAGCAAGATATAAAGTGTTAGCTTATTTCTTATCCGCAACTTTTGCTTCTCTTGGCGGCATTTGCTTAGCCGCCCGTGTTGGTACTGCGCAGGTAAGCGCAGGTGATGCGTACTTAATGCCTGCAGTAGCCGCGGCTTATATCGGATTCTCGGTTATGGGAGCCGGAAAAGCAAATGCGCTTGGAACCTTGATCGGAGCAATTTTAGTCGGAATTTTGGAAAACGGTCTGATCATGATGGCAGTACCTTACTATGCGATGAATATCGTGAAGGGTGCCGTGCTTGCCATCGCTCTGGCAATGACATACGCTACAAAGAGAAAATAGAATTGATGACAAAATGGAGGAATTGATATGTCACGATTTGATACCTATTTTTTGATGAAAACGGAAGATGTTGCTGAATATGTTCAGGAGAAGTTAAGCTTTTTCCCGGAAGACGCAAAATTGGAAAGCAAGGAAATCGGAGATGGCAACCTGAACTATGTGTTTCGTGTGAAAGACGTAGAAACGGGGAAATCCATCATTGTGAAACAGGCCGATGAAGCGCTCCGTATTTCCGCAGAAATGAAGATTTCAAAGGATCGGGGCAGAATCGAGGCAAAGATTCTTGGTATTCAAGGAAAATATGCGCCTGGTCTTGTGCCGGAGGTGTATCTGTATGACGGCGTTATGTGCGCATTGACGATGCAGGATATGGTCGGACACACCATGATGAGAACGGGGCTGATCAATCATGAAATATATCCTTTGTTTGCAGAACACATCAGTACATTCCTGGTGAACTCTCTATTGCTTACCACAGACGTTGTAATGGGGCATAAAGAGAAGAAAGAATATGTGAAATCGTTTATTAATCCTGATTTGTGTGAAATCAGCGAAGATTTGGTTTATAGTGAACCTTTCATTGATTATAATCATAGAAACAACGTATTTCCGGCAAACAAGGAATTTGTTCAAAAAGAGCTTTACGATGATAAAATCCTTCATTTAGAAGCTGCGAAATGCAAGTTTGATTTTATGAACAATGCCCAGGCCCTGATTCATGGCGACCTGCATACGGGTTCAATTTTTATTAATAAGGAACACACGTATATATTTGATCCGGAGTTTGCGTTTTATGCGCCGATGGGCTATGATATCGGAAATGTGATTGCAAATATGTTCTTTGCATGGTGTAACGGCGATGCAACCATGGAAGATTCTACGGAAAAAGAAGAATTCTGCGGATGGACTCTTGATACCATTGAAGAGATTGTGGATCAATTCATTGCAAAATTCAAAGTATCATTTAGAGAAAATGTAACGGATACGATGGCCAAGACGGAAGGCTTTATGGAATGGTATTTAGACAGTATTCTTCGTGATACGGCAGCGGTTGCAGGATTTGAATCCATCCGCCGCACGGTGGGCATGGCAAACGTAAAGGACATAACCGGCATTTCAGACGAGAAGAAACGGGCCCGTGCGGAAAGGATCATAATTACACTGGCAAAGGATTATATCCTGAATCGTGAAACTTCCTTCCGAAGCGGCGCAGACTATCGAGATGCCATACAAAAGGCAATTGCAAAATTTTAGACAGGCAATGAAGGAAAAGACAAAGGAGACGGATCCCATGGCAAAGAAAAAAATTCTTGATTATGAAACGGTTGCATTGGATGATGAAAAAAATGCCCTTGTCATAATTGATCAGACCAAGCTTCCTTACGAGATAGAAATTTTATCTCTGACAGTACAGGAAGATATATGGAGAGCAATTTATTTGCTACAGGTCAGAGGCGCCCCTGCAATCGGTGTTGCGGCAGCCATCGGAATCTATCTTGCAGCAAGAGCAATGATCGCTTCCGACATGAATGATTTTTACGAACAGTTTAAGAAAGCCAAAGATTATCTTGCCTCGGCCCGCCCGACGGCAGTCAACCTCTTTTGGGCACTCAACCGCATGGAAGAGGTTGTTAAGGACAACATGGAGAAAGGCGTTGACGAAGTAATAGCAATGCTTCATGACGAGGCAGTTGCGATCCGGGAAGAAGACATCTGGGTATGCACGCAGATTGGCGAAAATGCATTGACCCTTGTAAAACCCGGAGATGGGTTGCTGACTCACTGCAATGCCGGACAGCTTGCAACCGTTAAATATGGAACAGCCACAGCACCAATGTATTTGGGACAGGAAAGAGGATATGGCTTCCGCATCTACGCAGACGAAACGAGACCGCTCCTCCAGGGAGCCAGATTAACTGCTTTCGAATTGCATGAATCGGGACTTGACGTCACTTTGATCTGTGACAACATGTCGGCATCCGTGATGAAAAAAGGATTGATTGATGCAGTCTTTGTTGGCTGTGACCGTGTTGCGGCAAACGGGGATACTGCAAATAAGATAGGAACCAGTGTTGTTGCTACCGTGGCAAAACGCTATCAGGTACCGGTTTACATTTGCGCCCCGACTTCAACGATCGATTTGAATACCGCAACCGGAGATGAAATTCATATAGAAGAAAGACCGGCAGAAGAGATTACGGAAATGTGGTACAAGGAACGTATGGCGCCGGAAGGGGTAAAGGTATTCAATCCGTGTTTCGACGTCACAGATCATGATTTAATCGCAGGAATTGTTACGGAATACGGGATTGCAAGACCGCCCTATTCGAACTCTTTGCAGGAAATTTTCAACAGGAAGAATGAGGCATCCAAGAATAAATCAAAGTAGCTTAAAACAGAAAGAGCGGATTTCGATCCGCTCTTTGTTATTAGCAGGGGATAAAGGTTGTTTTTTGATTCAGTAAGAAATCCTTCCATTCTTGACTTAACACTTTATCCGTTAAAATTCCGGTCAAATGATCAAAATTACAAATATGAATGAAGGAAGTTCTATCGAACTTAGAATAATCTGCAATTAAGTATACTTCATTACTGCGCTGCAAAAGTTTTTGATGGATCATGGCCTGGCCTTCCGAGGAATCAGTAATTCCGTGTGCCATAGAAATAGAACGGCAGGACATGAATGTTTTATCAAGATACAGATTATCAAGAGCCTGAATTGTCATATTGCCCTGAAAGGCTTTATGATCTTTGGAAAAAGTGCCGCCGACGCATACCACACGGATATTATCAAGGTCAGCAAGCTGATTCACAATAAGGAGGGAATTTGTGACGATGGTAAGACGCATGTTGCTGACTGCCCTTGCTACAAACAAAGCGGTCGTGGATGCATCTAAGAAGATTGAATCGCCATTGTGAATTAATTTTCGACATTCTTTTGCGATGGCCTCTTTGCTCTTTGTATAAGCAACTTCCCGCAATTCTACGGTTACGTTATTTTCGACTCCTGATTGTATGAAGGCTCCGCCATAGGTTCTGGTGAGAAAACCCTCATCTTCAAGAAATTTTAGATCCCGGCGTATGGTTTCTTCGGTAACATCAAAGGTCTTTGAAAGTTCAGTAACAGTTATGCTTTTCCGTTCAATTAAAATATCTTTTATTTTGTTTTTTCGAGTTACGGCTAACATGACAATTCCTCCTTTTGTTCTCTTTTACGAGAACAAATTATTGTACCGTACAATTATACCTAACATTGAATGATTTAGCAAATGTATGATAAAACAAAATAAAACAAAATAAAAATCAACACAAAACAAAACAATACGTTGACAAATCAACAAAAAACATGTAAAATAGGCACAGAAAGAGGTGGAAAGTTTGGTAACAATAAAAGGAAAGCAATATATGACAGATTTTGAAGCAAAAAAAGCAATGATTGAAGTTGGAAAAAGAATGTATCAAAAGGGCTTTGTTGCTGCAAATGATGGAAATATAAGCTGTAAGGTCGGACCGGATACCATATGGACTACTTGTACAGGAGTATCCAAAGGCTTTATGACGCAGGATATGCTGGTAAAGACAGATTTAAACGGAAAGGTCCTTATGGGTTCGCAAAAGCCTTCTTCTGAGCTAAAAATGCATCTTAGAGTTTATGAGGAGAATCCGGAAGTCATGGCAGTTACCCATGCACATCCTCCTGTTGCAACGTCTTTTGCGATTGCAGGAATCAGTTTGGACAAAGCGGTCTTGCCGGAAGCAGTGGTGCAGCTTGGAACAGTGCCGATTGCAAAATATGCAACACCGGGCACACAGGAAGTACCGGATTCCATTGCGCCGTTTTGTAAGGAATACAATGGTGTATTATTGGCAAACCATGGAGCATTAAGTTGGGGAAAAGATGTAATAGAAGCATTTTATCGATTGGAATCGATGGAGTATTACGCAACGATTCTAATGTATACAGGAAATATTATAGGAAGACAAAATGAGCTCTCCTGCAAGCAAGTCGACGATTTGCTGGGGATCCGTCAGCAACTCGGCATTCTGTCCGGAGGGGCTCCAAGCTGTGCGGTAACCTCATCCAATCACCACGACGTCATAAGCTATGGAGGAAACATAAGTCAGGATGGTTCTATAAAAGGAATTACACCACTTGTCCGGCCATCCAACAAGGACCTTTCGTGTGGATGCGTGAGTATCACGGAGAAACAGGCTGATGCGGAAGCGGCCAACCAAGTAAAGAAAGAAGTCATTGATGAAGTAGTAAGAAGAGTAATCGCAAAGTTGAATGAGTGAAATACTGGATAAGGAGGAACCGCACGGTGGATATAAGAGAAATTGAACTGATTGTGAAGCAGGTACTCGCCAATATTGACTTGAATCAAATCAATGCAGAAACCAATATAAATGAGGAAGATACCAGAGCCTCCAAAGGGGATTACGGTGTTTTTGACAGGGTCGAAGATGCAATTGATGCGGCTTTTGCAGCGCAAAAGAAATATTTGGAATTGTGCTCCGTTAAAGATAGGGATCGCATTATTGAAGCGATCAGGCAAGTTGCCAGAGAGCATGCAAAGGAATTTGCAAGGATGATCGTCGAGGAATCCAAAATGGGTCGTTATGAAGACAAAATTGAGAAGAACCTGGCAACGATCAATAATACACCTGGCACGGAATGTCTGACAACAGATGCCATCTCCGGTGATGCCGGACTTATGCTGGAGGAATATGCACCATTTGGATTGATTGGGGCAATTACACCGGTGACCAATCCCACCGAAACAATAATTAATAATACCATCAGCATGATCGCCGGCGGCAACGCCGTTGTCTTTAATGTACATCCATCAGCAAAGAAGGTATGTGCACATTGCCTTAGGATCTTAAACCGCACAATTTTAGAAAATGGAGGCCCTGCGGATTTGATTACAATGGCGAAAGATCCTACGATGGAAAGTGTGGAAACGATTTGTCATAGCCCGAAAGTAAGACTCATGGTTGGTACAGGAGGTACGGCTATGGTGAATGCGTTGCTCCGTTCCGGGAAGAAAACCATTGGAGCCGGAGCCGGCAATCCGCCTGTCGTTGTTGATGATACGGCTGACATTGCACTGGCAGCGAAAGAGATTTACAAGGGAGCATCCTTTGACAATAACCTTTTATGCCTTGCGGAAAAGGAAGTCTTTGTAATAGATCGCGTTGCAGATGAGCTCATAGAAAAAATGGTGAAAGAAGGAGCATATCTTTTGAACCCTTCTGAGGTGTCGCGCATTCTGGAAATCGTATTTATAAAAGACGAGAAAGGATATCGCGCAAATGCAAAATGGGTTGGCAAAGATGCCTCCAAGATCCTGTCAGAAATTGGGATATCACGTCCGGAAATACGACTGATGATTTGTGAGACACCGGCAGACCATCCGTTTGTTCTGGTGGAACAGCTGATGCCCATATTGCCGATTGTAAGGTGCCATAGCTTTGAGGAAGCGGTAGAAGGCGCTTATCGTGCAGAATCCGGGAATCGCCATACTGCTTCTATGTTTTCTAAAAATATAGATAACATGACAACCTTCGCTCGAAAAATTGAAACCACCATTTTTGTGAAAAATGGATCTACGCTCAAGGGGGATGGAATCGATGGCAATGGCTTTACCACTATGACGATTGCAGGGCCAACCGGAGAAGGGTTAACCTGTGCAAGATCCTTCGCCAGAAGAAGAAGATGCATGCTGGCAGATGGCGGTTTCCGAATTGTTTAAAGATAAGGTGGTGTCCCTATGGCAATAGGCTTCTTGGAATGTGCAGGGTATGGCGCTTTGTTATATGCGATGGACAAAGCATGCAAAGCTGCGGAAATCAGAATATTGGGGATTGATACTATTAATCCAAAAGATACCAGTGCTTTTATCCCATTAACGGCACAAGTAAAGTTTGAGGGCACGGTCTCTCAGGTAAAGGTAGCGGCTGAGGTGGCAAGAGATGCGGCACTTGAAATCAATCAAGAGCATGAAGTATTGATCGCAGTCATTGAAAACCCATATGAGGGTACGAAGAAACTAGCGCAAATATCAAAAATAAATATTTAGGAGGAAAAAAAGATGTCGGCAATTGGAATAGTTGAAACAAGAGGATTAACAGCTTCTATAGAAGCGACAGATGCAATGCTTAAGTCAGCAGATGTGGAATTGGTAGGCACAGAAAAGATTGGGTCCGGATTAGTAACCGTTATTGTAACCGGTGAAGTTGGCGCGGTGAAAGCTGCGACCGAATCGGGTCAGGAAGCAGCCTCCAGACTGGGAGAGTTAGTCGCGGTACATGTAATCCCCAGACCCCACGCAGATATCGTAAAAATTCTTCCGGGCTTAAAATAAAAGACAGGCAGTGATGAAAATGAATTTAGATGCAATCGGAGTTGTTGAGGTAAATTATTTCGCCAATGCCGTTGTTGTTCTGGATGAAATGCTGAAGGCTTCCAATGTTGAGCTGATCAGCTGTCATAAAAAATTAGGCGGACGTATGGTGCACACGGTTGTAAGTGGAAAAACATCATCTGTGAACGCTGCAATTGAAGCAGCAAAAAAAGCAGAAGATAAAATCGGTAAAGGCAACGTAAAAGTAGCAATCACCATAAGCAACCCGCATCCGGAAGTGATAAAACTTATGAATCTATTGGAAGAAAATTTGGCAATAACAGAGGAATCTATGGAACGGTAAGAAAGGAGAAGCAAAATGACAGAGATAAAATCAACAGAAACAAAAGCTAAGACAACGACATATAGAAACTTAAGTGCGATAGGAATCATTGAAACAAGAGGTCTGACGGCAGCCATCGAAGCGGCGGATGCAATGCTGAAAGCCGCAGATGTTGAGTTGGTTGGAACAGAAAAGATAGGATCAGGACTTGTAACCGTTATGGTCCAGGGAGATGTTGGTGCTGTTAAGGCGGCGGTTGAATCGGGAGAGGCTGCGGCATCAAGAATTGGCGAAATCGTGGCTGTCCATGTGATACCAAGACCCCATGACAATGTTCATTTCATTCTTCCGAATATGAAATAAATCGATTGACTGTGGACAGATATGAATAATAAAGAAAAAGCAGTAGAGCACGTGGCCAGCCTTGTAACGTATATTGTGAAAGAACTGGAAACAAATCCTTACGGAGTGACCGTTGGCATCTCCGCTCACCATATCCACCTGTCAAAAGAAGCAGTCTCGATTCTTTTTGGGAAAGGGCATGCTTTAACATTTTTCAGGAAGCTAAGTCAGCCCGGCCAATATGCGGCAGCAGAACAAATTAAGGTCATCGGTCCTTCCGGGAGCATTGCAAAAATGCGTATTCTGGGACCGGAGCGCGCCGCCTGTCAAATAGAAATTACCTATTCGGATGCAAGGATACTTGGAGTCGTTCCGCCGGTTCGAGCCTCGGGCGATCTAAAAGGAACTCCTGGCATACGACTTGTCGGGCCCGTTGGTGAAGTAACTCTGGATTCTGGAGTCATAATCGCTGAGCGTCATGTCCATATGAGCCCTGCAGATGCAAAATGGTTTGGTGTCTCCGATGGACAGCAGGTGAAAATGGAAATTTCCGGACCCAAAGCAGGTGTTATGGAAAAGGTAGCGGTACGGGTGAAGGCAGACTATTGTCTGGATTTTCATATTGATACCGATGATGCAAATGCCTTTATGCTTCAGCAGGGAGTAAAAGCAAGGTTGATGAAATAGTTGAGTTTGTAGCGAAGGAGAAGGTTAATGATATTAGGAACAGTAAAAGGCAATATAGTATCCTCCAGAAAATGCAGTAACCTGGTGGGCTTCAAACTATTGCTGATTGAACCTTTTTTCGGTAATAAATCGGAAATATTTGTCGCCGCAGATACCCTCGGTGCAGGGATGAACGAATTGGTGCTTATAACAACAGATAATACAACACAATATGCGATCGACCGATCGGCGCCTATCGATGCTTATGTGGTTGGAATTGTAGATGCTCCTCCTCAATTCTAAATGATTTATAGGGAATGGCCGCATCTTTGATTGAACAGATCAGTTTGATGCGGTCATTTCCGGTATGAGAGGTATGATATGGAAACACTGAGGGTTTTAGCAGTAGCTGATCCGGCTGTGATGGCATACGTCGATCAGAAGCTTCTGGATGAGTTCCCCATTAAAGTAGAAATGGATATATTTCCATGGTCTCTTTATTACAGCACCATGCAGGAAGTATTTGATGGCAAAGAGGACTATGATGTCATCATGGTTGCCGGACATTTATGGAAGCGCGATTTTGTAGAAAAAGGATATCTATCTCCGCTATCCTATGGAAACGAGGATATTCTACCTGTTGTAGCAAAAGAGATGGAATTTAACGGAAAACAGTACCTCTCTCCTTCTTTTTGTGACGGACATATGATTCTCTATCGAAAAAGTGTGATCAAGGAAGTCCTGGGAAACGAGCTTGGTGAAATGATTACTCCTGAGGAATATTATGAAGTTGCTCAAAAGTTGTCCGCTGCAGGGTATTTGATCGCAATGAAGGCAGACGAGTCGGAAATTTTTACGGATGCGCTTCCGTTTCTTCGTATGAAGGGTGTCGACGCTTATGATGAAGAGACAGGAAAAATACAATGCGACAGAGAAGAAGTAATCCATGGACTGGAAAAGTATGTTGCGCTTAGAAGGTTCGCATTGGATGATACAGACACTTACGGCAATGAAGAGGTTGCGCGGAAGCTTCAATCGAAAGAGGCTGTTATGGGTGTTACTTGGAGCGGGCAACTGGGATCCGTTATAAACGAAGCATGCATTGAGAAAGAAGACTTGGGATTTTCAACATTTTCCACAGCATGGAATGTAACCTGGTCTTTTGCTATCAGCAGCCGTTCTCGCAACATCGAGAAGGCAATGGGACTGCTTCGGTATCTGCGATCGGAATCGATAGACCAAAAGGCGGGGGGCGCAAGCGGAGCGCCGGTTAGAAAAGGGAGTTACCTTTCCTTTATGGAGGTTTATCCGTGGTATTGCTGTCAGCTGAAGATGTTCGAGCACGCAAAGCCGCTTCCCGACCTGATCAGGGCAGGGGATAAAAACGGTGTTCTATATCATCAGATTGCCCTTTCCTTTGCAGGGAAAAAGATGCCGAGGGATGCAATGATTGATGCAAAACAACAAATTCTGGAACTGGAGAGCTAAGATGAAAGTGATTGTGATTGGTGGCGTAGCAGCCGGAATGTCCTGTGCTTCGAAAGTGGTTCGAAGTAACCTGTCAGCGGAAGTCGTAGTTTATGAAAAAGGAGGCTTCCTTTCCTATGGAGCCTGTGGCCTTCCATACTATGTTGGCAACTATAATGACGATTACCGAAGAATGATCGCAAGAACAAAAGAATCCTTTGAAGAATCGGGAATCCGGTGCCATCTCCATTATGAGGTAACGCATGTGGATGCGCAGAACAAAGAGGTGACCGTCCATGATATCAAAGGCGATCGTTACTTTGTTGACCGCTATGATAAACTGATGATTGCTGTTGGGGCGAAAGCCTTAATGCCACCCCTTGAAGGCAATTACCTGATTGGAGTTCACTCTTTGAAGACCATGGAAGAAGGAATTTTCCTGAGAGAATATGCAAAATCAGAAAATGTTAAAAATGTAACGATTGTTGGAGGCGGGTATATCGGAATCGAGTGTGCGGAAGTCTTTCTGCATTTAGGGAAAAAGGTAAGAGTGATTGAAGCGGCAGACCGGATTCTAACTTCTTTTGATTCAGAAATGGCAGAATTGGCAAGGCTGGAACTGGAGGGAAAAGGATTAGAACTACACCTTTCGGAAACGGTGAAACGGTTTTACGGACAGATCGCAGTTGAAAAAATTGAGACCGACAAAGGGATCTACGATACGGACCTTGTCATTGTTGCAGTGGGAGTCAGACCCGCAACGGAGTTTCTGGAAGAGACCGGTATCCAACGGGCAGAAAATGGCGCGATTCGTGTAAACCGCAAATTAGAAACGTCAATCAAAGATGTTTATGCGGCAGGAGATTGTGCTCTGGTATACAATGAATGCCTGCAGGAGGATTCCTATCTGGCACTTGGCACAACAGCAAATAAATGTGGCCGCATCGCCGGGGCAAACATCGCCGGGGCCAATCAGGAATTTCTGGGAGCCTTAGGCTCTGCTGCCATAAAAGTCTGCGAGTTGGAATTAGGGCGAACCGGAATGGGTGAAATGGACGCCAGAAAAAAAGGGATTCCTTATAAAACCGTTCTTGTAACGGCATACGATCATCCTGCCTATTACCCGGATCCCACGCCCATCGTGATTAAATTGATTTATGAAGAAAAAACGAGAAAATTATTGGGAGCACAAACCTGCGGATTCAAAGGTGCGGTACTTCGCGTGGATGTTTTTGCGGTTGCGATCCATGCAGGGATGACCTGTGATGAGTTGGGAATGACCGACCTTGTATATGCACCCCCCTTTGCAGGGGTATGGGATGCAATTCATATTGCGTGCAACGCGGCAAAGTAGATTGGAAGAGTATGAGCAAATTAGTGACATTACCGGAAGCCGTCGATATGATTCGGGACGGGGAGCTGGTCGCCATCGGCGGAAATGTACTGCATAGAGCACCAATGGCCTTGGTGCGTGAAATCCTTCGGCAGAGGAAAAGGAATTTACGCATTATTAAGACTGCAGGCGCCATGGACGTAGATCTTTTATGCATGGGGGACTGTGTCTCAAGTGTGGATGCCGGATTTGTCAGCTACGAAACGGAATATTCGCTGGCTTCCCACTACCGCAAGGCGGTGGAATCCGGCAAGGTGGCCGGAAATGAGCATGCATGCTACACGATAATCTCTGCAATGCGGGCAGCAAGTGCGGGGATTCCGTTTATGCCGGTAAAGGGCCTTGTGACAAGTGAATTAATAGAAGAAAACAGTTATTTCACCAGAATCAAAGATCCTTTTTCGGAAGATTTGGTTACGGTAGTCAAAGCAATCCGTCCGGACATAGCACTGATTCATGTACATGAGGCAGATATCAATGGAAACGCCTATATCGAAGGACCGCTGTTTGACGATATTTTGATGAGCCGGGCGTCAAAACGAGTGATTCTATCCGCAGAAAAAATTGTTCCGGAGAATAAATTCGCATTCTCACAAAACAAAGCACAGATTCCGCATTTTCTTGTGGAGGCAGTCGTGAAAGCAGAGAAAGGTGCACTTCCCTGTTCTTGTCTTCCCAATTACGATATCAACCCAAAACAATTGGAATGTTTTAAACGCTGCGAGACCAAAACAGAGCTTGCGGCGTATTTGAAAAGCTGTGAACAGACAGACTACAGGAGATAGAAAATAGAATGGGTGAGGTAAGAATAAGCGATTTGATGGTATGTGCCATGTCCAGGTTGATCCGGGACGGGGAAAAGGTGTTTCAGGGCGTGTCATCCCATATGCCCATGATTGCCATCCTTCTGGCAAAGAGTCTTCATGCCCCGAAATCAGTTCATCTGAATATTCCCGGAGGCGTTGACCCGAACCTAAAAAAGCTTCAAAGGTATTCAAGTGCGGGGAAAAATCTACTGGAGCAGTCCTGTTCGATTTTCCCATTGGCAGAAGTATTTGATTTATCGATGCGGGGCGAGCTGGATGTTGCTTTTTTAAGCGGAATTCAGTTTGACAGAGATGGAAACGTAAATGCATCCGTAATTGGGGATTACCATAAGCCGAAGGTGCGTATGCCTGGCGGAGCAGGGTCTGCGGTGTTGATTCCCACCTCTAGACGTGCGATTCTGTGGAGAACAAAACATGATAAACGTACCTTTGTTGATAAAGTCGATTTTACCACAACCCGGGGAAATATTGATCGAATCATAACACCCTTATGCAGTTTTAAATTTGAAGAAGGAAGACTCAAATTGGACACCATTCATCCAACCTCCAGCTTAAAAGAGATCATTGAAAATACAGGGTTTCCGGTGGAGTACGACGAAATACGATATACCGGTGAGCCGACGAAAGAAGAAATAACTGTGCTTCAAAAAATTGATAGAGATGATATCAGGAGCTTAGAGTTCCAATTAGGCGGAAAATGAAAGCTGTAAGAATGGAAGATTCGGAGATGTTTGAAAAATGAAGGCAGAAGATGTCCTTTTAAAAATTGAAACCTGCGGTGTTGTCGGCTCCGGCGGAGCCGGTTTTCCAACCCACGTAAAGTATCAAACGAAAGCGGAGACCGTCATCGTCAACATGGCGGAATGTGAGCCTTTGCTTCGTGTGGACCAGCAGCTGGCGGAGCGAAAGGCGGTAGAATTGATCAATGGCCTTGGCTATGCCATGGAGGCGGTATTTGCCAGAGAAGGTATCATTGCCGTCAAGGAAAAGTATCACAAGGTCATCGACGAAATCCGCCCCCTGCTGAGAGACGGGATGAGGATCGAATCCCTGAAGGACGTTTATCCGGCGGGCGACGAATTTATGACCATCAAGATGACAACGGGTAAAACAGTGCCCCCGGGTTCTATTCCGATTTCCATCGGCACAGTGGTAAGCAACGTCCAGACCCTGATCAACGTTGCGGGCGCAATGGAAGATAAACCGGTGACACACAAAACGATCACGGTGACAGGGAACGTTAAGAATCCAATAACGGTCACGGTACCGATCGGAGTGACTTACCGGCAGCTCCTGAAAAAGACGGGTAACGACATCAATGATGACGATGCTTATATCGACGGTGGACCCATCATGGGAAAAATGCTACCGGGTCTCGACTTCAGCGTGACCAAGACCAGTGGCGGGCTGGTGGTTCTGGGATCGGAACATCCCTTGATTAAAATCAAGACCCAGCCGATGGATCAGATCATGAGAATCGCCAAAACCGTCTGCGAACAATGTCAGATGTGTACGGACCTATGCCCGAGAAATATCATCGGGCACCGGGATCTGAAGCCCCATATGACCATCCGTGGCGTGAACTACGGCAGGATGACGGAAAGTCAGGTCATTAAGGGTGCAATGCTATGCTCCGACTGCGGAATTTGCGAGATGTACAGCTGCCCCGTCAATATCTCTCCGAGAAGGGTCAATCAGGCCCTCAAGCAGGAGCTCCAGAAACAAGGGGTAAAATATGACGGCATGCTGAGCAAGGAGGATCCCCTCTGGGAGGCCAGAATGGTTCCCTCCAAACAGATCGCGAAAAGGATCGGCCTGAAGAATTATTACGACCTGCAAGCACCTTTGCAGGAGTCAAATCTGGAATTCGACCGCGTGCAAATTCCGCTCAAGCAGCATGTAGGCGCGCCCTCCGAGCCCCTTGTGAAAGCCGGGGATAGGGTACGCACCGGAGATCTGATTGCAAAGATCCGGGAAGGCCAGTTGGGAGCCAACATCCATGCCAGCATCAGCGGAACGGTAACTGCAATAAGCGAAAGCGGAGTAGTCATTGAGAAAGGCGGTGTCAGAGAATGAACGTCACAGCTATCGGAATGTTGGAATTTAACAGCATCGCCCAGGGGATCGACAGCACCGACGCAATGTGCAAGACCGCAGACGTCACGCTTCTTGTGAGCAAAACCGTCTGCCCGGGAAAGTATATCAGCATCGTTGCGGGAGAAGTCGCCGCGGTCCAACAGTCTGTTCAGGCAGGAGAGGATAAAGCGCCCGAATGTACGATCGACAGTTTTGTGATTCCAAACATCCATAAAGCTTTGATCCCTGCCATTGCGGGTACGGTGAGCATTGAAAATGTAAAGGCCCTTGGCCTCATCGAATGCTTCAGCGTTGCAACTCTGATGGAAGCAACCGACCAGGCGTTGAAAACCGCCGAAGTGGAACCACTCCGACTCCATATCGCCTTCGGTATCGGCGGCAAGGCCTATGTGGTGATGACCGGTGATGTGGCCGCGGTGAAGGCTGCGGTGGAGACAGGAAGCAATCTGGCAGCGGAAAGAGGTCAGCTGGTGCGCAGCGTTGTGATACCAAGGCCTCATCCGATGGTAGTTGAGAATTTAATATAAAGAGGCGAAGAGAACTTCCACCTGTTTAGGTGGTTTGTACAACTTAATTTCACAGGAGGTGGATATCATGAAGAAAGTTATCAACAAACCGGAAAATTATGTAATTGAGATGCTGGAAGGGCTTTACATCGCGCATCCCGATTTGATTACCTATACGGATAATGACCCGCATTGTCTGGTATCGGTTAACAAAAAGGAGGGAAAAGTTGGAATCGCAACCGGAGGAGGTTCCGGTCACCTGCCGCTCTTCCTGGGCTATGTCGGAAAGGGAATGCTTGATGGCTGTTCCGTCGGTGATGTATTTCAGTCCCCAAGTGCGGAGCAGATGCTGGCAGTTACAAAAGAAATTAATCACGGCGCAGGAGTGCTGTACATATACGGGAATTATAACGGCGATATTTTTAATTTTGATATGGCGGCGGAAATGGCCGACATGGAAGAAAACATCCGTGTGGAAAGCATCGTAGCAGGGGAAGATGTTGCATCTGCCGGTCCCAGTGCGCCTGGAGAAAGCAATAAACGACGCGGAGTCGCCGGAATCGTATTCGTCTTCAAATGTGCCGGAGCAGCGGCAGACGCCATGCTTGATCTGGACAGTGTGAAACGTGTTGCGCAAAAGGCAGCTGACAACGTCAGAACCATGGGAGTTGCACTGACCCCGTGTACCGTGCCGAGGGTAGGAAAACCGGGATTTGAAATTGCTGAGGACGAGATGGAGATCGGAATGGGGATCCATGGAGAAACCGGAATTCGCAAGGGAAAATTGGAAACGGCAGATCAAATCGTGGAAGAAATGCTGGAGAAAGTAGTAAAGGACCTGCCCTATGAAAGAGGGGATAAGGTTGCGGTGCTGATCAACGGACTTGGTGCAACGACACTGGATGAGCAGTATATTGTGACAAGAAAAGTCGACGAATTTTTAAAGGGAAAAGGGATCGGCGTACACCGTTATTATGTGGGCGAATATGTGACCTCGCTGGAAATGGCCGGCTTCTCCATTTCTTTGTTAAAATTGGATGAAGAGCTTACGCATTATCTGGATGCACCGGCACAGACGCCGTTTTTTGTGCAATTGTAATAGCAGGGGGGACATATGGATCGATTATTCTTTGTCAGGTATTTGGATGAACTGCAAAAAATAATGTCAGAGAATCGGGAGTACCTGATCGATCTGGACTTTGTGGTGGGTGACGGTGACCTGGGACTGACCATGAGTGACGGATTTCTGGCGGCGTATCAGGCGGGAAAAGACTACCCGGAAACAGACATTGGGAAAATGCTCTACTCGGCAGGAAAGGCAATGTCCTCGGCCGTGCCTTCTACCATGGGAACCTTGATGGCTTCTGGCTTGATGGAGGCAGGAAAAGTGCTGAAAGGAAAAACGGAAATCGAAAACGAGGATATTGCAACCTTTTTTATGGCATATGAAGAGGGCGTCATGAACAGGGGAAAAGCAAAGGTCGGCGAGAAAACCTTTTTAGACGGACTGGATCCGGCAGTGGAAGCCATGAAGGCTTCCTTTGCGGAGGGGGATGAACTAAGTGTCGTTGCACAAAAGGCGGTTCGTGCTGCGAGAGAAGGCTTTGAAAAAACCACGACCATGATTGCCGTTCACGGCCGTGCTGCGACACGCGGAGAGGCTTCAAGAAGTCTGAAGGATCCGGGCGCTGCTGTTGCCCTTCTCATGATGATAGCATTGCAAAAGACAGTATAGATTATTAACCGCAGATCGGCTGCACAAAAATGTTCAGCCACCGAAGAGAATCAGGGGGTCACCTAGCGGAATAGGCAAAGGAGTAGGGAGTAGAGTTATTGATTTTAACTCTACTTCTTTGTATTTCTGCTATGCTAATCATAATGGTTACAGCATACTTATGCAGTGTAGCTACTACAGGAGGTGATTGCGATACAGCTTACCATATACCGGGGGAACAGGGAGGTCGGCGGGACGATGATTGAACTGAAGAGCCGAAAATCACGGATTCTTCTGGATGCGGGATACCCGCTGTTCTTTAACGGGGAGGTCATCGACGACGAGGTTAGAAAAAAGCCCTATCAGGAGCTGCTAGACCTAGGCATCATTCCGAGGGTCAAGGGATTGTACCGCTGGGAGAAACCAGAGTTTGATGCAGTGCTGATTTCCCACGCCCACAGTGACCACTTCGGCCTGCTGAAGTATATTCATCCCGACATTCCGATCTATCTTTCTGAAATTACGGATATGTTAATTGAAATGAACCTGAGTTTTCCCATATCGGGCTATTCTCGCAGAGATCGAAGAAGGATAAAAATGTATGAACCCTTTACCATCGGAGACTTCTTGGTCAAGGCTCACCTGATGGATCATTCTGCTTTTCAGGCAGCAGCCTTTGAACTCAAATGCGAGGGTAAGACCATTCTATACACCGGGGATTTCCGAGGACATGGCAGGAGAAGGGAATATTTGGAGCGTTTTCTTAATGAGGCAGAAAAGAAGCCGGATCTATTATTGATTGAAGGAACGACGCTGGGACGTATAGACGAAATGGAATGTACGGAGGAGGAGCTGGAAGCGGAATTCAAACAAGTCATGATGAATCAGAAAAAAATGAAAAAGAACGGTATCGTTTTGTGCCAGCCCACCAGCCAGAATATCGACCGCGTAATCAGTTTTTATCAAGCTGCCAAAGCTTGCGAAAAATTCTTTGTCATGGATATTTATATGGCCAACCTTATATTCAAATTGGAAAAACTGCGAAAGAGCAATTTGATATCCTGTTCCCATGGGGATGACTCCAACCTGCCCGTACCATCTCTCTGGAGACCGGATATCCGGGTTTTCTATCCCATGCTCCTGACAAAGAAGATGGAACAACTTCTCGGTAAGGAATATTCCAAACGGTTCCGTGCCTATGGCATCTCAGCAAAAGCTATTGGCAGAAAGCAAAAGGAGATCGTGATGCTGGTGAGACCGTCAACCCTTGCGGATTTAAAACTGATGAAGCTGAAGGATGGCACTTTGATCTACTCTCAGTGGCAGGCGTATCGGGAGAAGCCATATCAGATCCGATTAGAGAAGTATCTAGCCACCCGTGGATTTTCCACCTGTCATCTCCATACCAGTGGCCATGCCTTTGAAGAGGAGATCAAAAAAGTAATAAAGGGACTTTCTCCAAAGGAAATCGTCCCCATTCATACGTTCTGCCCCGAGGCGTTTTTTCAATTTCATCCAAAGGTCACATTACGGAAGGATGGCATTCCTTTTGACCTATAGAAAGCCTTTTATGATCTTTAAGATCAGGTTATTTTCATATAAATAGCTGCCCAGCACAGAGCCGTCCAGCTGCCCGATGAGGAAGTCACTTCCCGACAGGCTGGTCACTGGCACCATCAAGGCCAGCAGTATGTAAACCAGAATAACGCCCTTCAACGCCCCTGAGAGCAATCCCAGCATCCCGTCTACGCCGCCAATAAAGCCTCTGTTTTTTTCTTTTGAAAATAGGATTGTTATGACCATCAGAATCAGCTTTATGGCCATGGCCACAATGAGAAATCCGATGATGTTAAAAAGCAAATTGCTCAGGGTATCGGACATGGAAACGGCGATTGCATTGGCCGCCGAGTCAATTGTCTTGTCAAGCAAGTCCCGGATCACTTCCGGGATGCCGGTCATGGCCGAGTCGGCAGCATTTCCCGTATTTTTTGCGATCCGTTCCGCAATCTTTTCATGGACCGCATCATAAAATCCGGTTTCCTTCTTTAAAAATTGAATGACATGGGGGTACCAGACAAACCCCAGAACGACGGCAAGAATCCATCCCACCGTATGGATAAAGGTATGGACAAATCCGCGGCGAAAGCCATAAATAATAGTAAAAATAACGATAATTACAATGATTCCATCAACCCACATGTGGCACCCCCTCTAATCTCCCTGCATATTAGCACACCCAACTGCATATATGTATATTACCAATTTATGAGAGCAATTTCAAGGATTGTGAAAAAACGACATGGGAAATCTAGGAGGAGAAGAAAACGAATGAACTACGTTAAATATAATCGCGCATTTGTGATGATGGAAGAACAGAGCAGTCAGTTCGCATCAAGGGAAGCTGCCCCGATTAAGGGGTATCTAAAGGTGGAGACGGGAAATAATAAGGGCGCACTTCGCTGTGTTGTTCAGAATCTCAGATATTTTGAAAAGAACGATTACATATACAAGCTCATTTTGTTCGGGAAAAGGGGAGAAAGAACCATCCATACCATCATTGGAAATCTGGTGATTAACAAGCAGGGAAACGGCGAGAGCTATTTTCGGTTCCTGCCGCTGGACGTTGACGGAAAAGGGAATTCCTATCACAACTATACAACGGCCATCATTGCCGCCGCTTCCACCCAAGACGATCGGGAGCCGCTCCATCCTGTGCTAAAGGGGGTTACCTTCAGTGAGGGGGAGCCCTTTCAATCCGAACTTTTTCAAGTAGACGAAGAAATGGAAAAGGGACAGAGTTCGGAGATTGATGATATCCTCAGCAAAATCGACAAGATTGTCGATGAAGTTGAGGAGGCAATGCAATATGATGAAGAGGCCGCTGCTGCACCGAAGGAAAAGTCGGAAGGTATGGTGACAAAAAAAACCTATAATGACTTTTATAATGAATACCTGCTCAATGCCTGTGCCCATACCTGCAGGATCGCAGAATTTTATGAAGACGTTACTCCATTTGAAAAAGACAAGACCGAAGCTCGATGGAAGAAGATTGTAAATATTACCAACCTGCCGCTGGTATCTCCGGGTGCTCATTATTTTGCTACCCAGTATCGCCACTATATTTTCGGGGCAAAGCCGGATGAAAACGGTATGGCGACAAAATTTTTCTTCGGAATTCCAGGAAGATTTTTAGATGATGAGCAGCCTGACGGAGGGAAATCGGGGTTTACCTATTGGCAGCCCATCCGCGGCGTGGACCCTGTTTTTGAGGGCTACCGTAAAGGGGAGAGGGTAAACAGAAACGCTTACGGATATTGGATCGTGGCGGTAGACGGCAAGACGGGGAATATCGAAGAAGTCTAACAGAATTAGAAATACTTCCAACTGTTCTAAGAAAAGATCCATTCCTTCCGGATGGGTCTTTTCTTCGCCTCCGACACCTTTCGATTTTTCATTGAAAAGCCGGCGGAAGTGTGGTAATATTGTAAGGCATATGAAACAACCAAGGAAAGGGGCATGAGAAGCGCAGGATGAGTCAGGAAGACTTTATGCTTGAAGCATTAAGGGAAGCTGAAAAAGCCCTTTCCATTGATGAAGTCCCCATCGGTGCCGTAATTGTAAAAGACGGCATGATTATCGGACGGGGACATAATATGACTGAAACAACAAAGGATCCGACAGCCCATGCGGAAATGCTTGCGATCCGTGAAGCCGCACAGAAATTAGGCGGTTGGAGACTGTTGGGCTGTCAGATGTACGTAACGACGGAACCTTGTTCCATGTGCGCAGGTGCGCTGGTACTGGCAAGAATTCAAACAATCTTTATCGGTACCCTTGACCCGAAAGCGGGAGCATGCGGTTCTTTGATGAACATTTTGCAGGATGAAAGATTAAATCATAATGTACAGATAGAAACTGGAATCATGCAGCAGCAATGCGAGAAAATAATGAAATCATTTTTTCAGAAACTAAGAAAAAAGAAATCGGAGGAAAATACAAGATGAAAAGAACGGGCATAATATTAGGCCTTTCCATTGTTATGATTTTGATGTCCTTTTCCTTTTGCTTTGCAACAGGATTGGAATTGTTAGATAGCTACCCACAAGACGGCAGCAGTAATGCCAGTCCGGAAAACTTCCTGGTAAAGCTTTATTTCAACGAAGATGTATCATCACAGGAGATGCAGGCAGATAACGAGGGTGAGTTCAAATTTACAGATGCAAAAGGAAAAGCATTGCCGATAAAAATTCTTTACGACGCGAAGAAACCAAAGGAGATCTGGGTGCTGGTTGAAAAAACGCTGGAATCCGACTCCGAATATAAGCTCCACATTTCAGGTGATCTGGAGATGGCCAACGGCGATTATCTCGGTCAGGATAAAACCATCAACATTAAAACAAGAAATGTAGCCACGGATAATAACGTCAATATGGGACTGATGGGTGTCATGATGGTTGGCATGATCGTCTTTACTTCTCTTTCTGCAAAGCGTCAGCTGAAAAAGCAGGAAGAAGAGGAGGCTGCAAACTCCGAAGCAAAGGTCAATCCATACAAGGTTGCAAAAGAAACAGGGAAGTCCGTGAAGGACGTTGTGGAGAAAACAGAAAAGGAAAAGGAAAAAGCAAGAGCCCAAGCGCAGAAGAAAAATAAGGGCAAGGCCCAGAGCCAAAGTGAATCGGCTGTTGAGAGCGAAACGGAACAGGGAAAAGATACCCAGAGAGTTACCGGGCCGCGACCGATCTCCGCAACGGGAAGCAGCTTTATAACCGGCAGAAAAGAAAAAGCCGAAAAGGAAAGGGAACTGGCTGCGGCGAAAGCGGCTGCCGGAACCACCAGACCAAAGTCTGCAACAGGCAAGAGCAAGAATAAAAAAACAACGAAAAAATAGAAAGCATTCAATAGCGGGCGGATCAAACAACACGCCCGCTTTTTTTATCCAATAGAAAATATTGTTTTCCTGTCGAATAAAAAAGGGAGGGAAGAGGATGAAAGCAGTCACAATAAAAGCATATGCAAAAATTAACCTATCCATCGATGTTCTTGGAAAACGACCCGATGGTTATCACGAGGTGCTCATGGTCATGGAGCAGGTTGATCTTTTTGATATGGTGAAAGTTATCTGGTTGGAGGACAGTGATCAGGATGAACCATTCATTCGTCTTTCCACCAATCTGTCCTATCTGCCAGCAGATAGCAGAAACATCGCATATAAGGCAGCGGAGCTGATGGCTGGACAGTATGGCAGAGAAGCAGCGGGACGGATCGTTATAAAGATTGATAAGAGAATCCCCGTTGCAGCGGGCCTGGCCGGAGGCAGTGCAAACTGTGCGGCAGTGCTTCACGCCTTGAATCTGCTCTGGGAGCTGAACCTCGATCTTGGAACGCTGATGAAGCTTGGCGCCGGGCTGGGTGCAGATGTACCGTTCTGTCTGGCGGGCCAGGCTGCACTCAATGAGGAGCTGAAACTGAAAGAGGATCCAAGGGCGGGAACCTGTGCGGTTGCATCAGGCATTGGAGAACAGCTGGAGCAGGTTCCTCCGTTGCATGTATGGGTGCTTTTGTCCAAGCCGGCCATCAGTCTTTCCACCGCCCAGGTATATGGAGGGCTCAATCTCGAAGCGATTCCGGAGCGTCCAAATACCGCTGAATTGGTAGCTGGATTAAAGGAAGGCAACCTGTATAAAATTTCAAAAAATATGACGAATGTACTTGAAAATTATAGTCTGAAAGAGTATCCTGTTATTGTGTATACAAAGAACAAGATTGTTCAGGATGGGAAGGCGTATAAAGCATTGATGAGTGGAAGCGGACCTACCGTATTTGGCTTGTATACTAGTAAAAGAAAAGGGACCGCTGCATTTTTGAAGATGAAAACATTGAATCAGGAAACCTTTCTTATAAAAACACTTTAACAAATAAAGAGAGGAAGTTGATATGCTTAATTTTGATATTCAAAGCCACAGACCATTAAGAGAAATTGTATATGAAGAACTGAGAAACCTCATCTTAACAGGAAAGATCAAGCCCGGAACCAGAATGATGGAAATAGAACTGGCGGAAGATATGGGTGTCAGCCGTACCCCGATCCGGGAAGCGATCAGAAAGCTGGAGAAGGAAGGCTTGGTTGTCATCGAGCCAAGAAAAGGAGCATACGCCTCAGAAGTATCCGTCAAGGATATGGAGGATATTCTGGAAGTAAGAGCAAATCTGGAGGGGCTTGCAGCATATCTGGCGGCGGAAAGAATGACCGAAGCCGAGAAGAGAACGCTAAAAGAGATCCGTGAAAAGTTCAAACAGGCTGTAGAGGAAGGGAACATGGCAGATATGATTTCCTACGATTCCAAACTACATCATTTGATCGTGGAGGCCAGCAGAAACAACCATTTGATCCATATGGTCGAGCAGCTACAGGAGCTGGTTCTCAGATTTCGGTATATCTATTACAAAGATTTTAAACGAGCAGAGGAAATGCTGCCGGAACATCAGCGCATCATAGAGGAGATCTTAAACGGAAACGGCGCCAATGCAAGATTTGAGGCCTTTAACCATATCGACAAGTTAAAAGATATGATCCTGCACGATAAGAGTTTTCAATAGAAGCTTCAAACCCACCTTTCGGTGGGTTGCTTTTTTATCCGGCCGAGAACGATGGCTCCCGACTTGTATTATTCCCTTTGCCATTACGAGATCTGAAGGCTGCCACATTTTTGTCATAACAAGCACTTCTCTGGAATATCATTATAGCAACGAACAGTGGAACGAACTGTAGATAGAGGGGGAAAATGTGATGACATACGAAAAGGACCCGTTTGGATTTGAGAAAGTGCCTGAATATGCTTTGCAGCCTGCAAAAGAAGCAGACGAATATAGTTTCCATTATGTGCCCAGAGGCGCGACAAATCGATTTGATCCGGCGGCCTATGAAAAAGTATTGCATGACAGCGTACGGCAGGCGGCAGAGAGAGAAGAGCAGCCGGAAATGCTGGATATACTGCAAGAGAAAGCATCCTATTCCTTGGAGCAAGCGACGGAATACGATCCTCAAATCATAGATGAGGTAGTACTGGACGCTGCTGTTTTGTATCCGGATGCAGAAGACGAATCAGATGTAGCCATAGAAACTGCAGAAGACGCACCTTGTAAGATGGCAGAAGACCCAGCTTTTGAGACGGTAGAAACCCCTGCGTTTGAGACGTCAGAAACCGTAGCCACCTATTCAAAAACACCTGCGGAGATCCCGGAAACGCAAGGGGAGGAAACACCTTTGTTTTCAAAGCCCACTCCCACACGCCCTGTGTTTCAGCCGATTTTCGTTCCCAAAACTGCTACGGCAAAGATCATGCCAGCAATTGGAAACACCATTAGCAGCAAACTGAAGCTGATCGACATGAGAAAGAAAGAGCCTCTCCGCATGACCCTTGAGGAGGACATTCTGGTTCCAGACATAAAACCAGACCTGGCACGCATTCTTGTAATGGAAGGAAAGATCAAGCTTTTAGAACGGGAAATCCACATAGGGCAGATGGAAACCGACAGGGTTCGCTTTTCAGGAGATTTGATTCTACAGACCCTTTATGTTCCTGAAAATAGGGTTGAGGTCGAACCGATTATAGCCATTGAATCAAGAATTCCATTTAAAAATGAGACAGAAATGAGAGCAGGACCTTATTCCGACCTGTCTGTCACCCCCAACATCGAGTCCATAGATTTTACTGTTGTCAATGAAAGAAAATTCAGAGTAAAAGCCACAGTGGTATTTGGAATCAAGGAATACAGCAATGTAGACGTCGAGGTGTTCGAGGGGGTAAGGGATGAAGAGATACAAATGCTGAAGCAAAAGATCAACCTTACGGATGTCGCTATGCGAAAAACGGAACCCATGGAAATTAAAGATGATTTAATGTTAAAGGATAACATGCCTGAAATACAGAAAATCCTAAGATATGACGTAAGCGTCGTGGAGAATCACAAACAGATCACGAAAGAAAAAGCGGTGATAAACGCTTCTGTTTATTGTAATATCATGTACCTTGGGGCAGAAGGGAATCCTGAATCTGTGAACGCGCAAGATGCAGGAACGGAGCCTGAGGGAGAAGCGGTAGTCCCGGTTCTCTATCAGGGGAAAACGGAATTCACCCAGTTTATCAGATTGGATGGAGACTATAATCCAAACGATCAGAATCCTGCAGGGAGTAAAGTCAATTTCAATATCGCATCTTTAAACCTTACTGCAAAGGAGGATGGAAACGGAAAAAGAAACCTTTTTGGACTGGATATGAATGTGGATACAGGTCTGGAACTGTACAAAAACATCGAAAAGGATGTAGTTACCGACGTATACCATCACAAGAAGGAAATTCAATATGATACAGATGAGATCGGAGTAATGGCGCTGGGCGGCAGCGGAGTTGCAGAAATCTCTGTTCGCGAGATCGTCAATATTCCCGAGAGATATGGCAATGTCGATAAGGTTGTCTATATTTCCGGTACCATAAATGAAAAGAGAGCCTTCATCGAGCAGGCCAAGAGCGTTGTAGAGGGTAACGTAACGATCAATTTGATCTGTACCTCGGCAGATACAAAGAAGACAGCCTTCAACGTTACGCAGGAGATCCCTTTCCGAAGTGCGATGGAAATACCGGGAATCACTCCGGAAATGACTGCAAGTAATGATATTGTGCTGAAGGAGCTGTGGTTTGATAAAATCAATAATAAGCAGATTGAAGTGAATGCGGGAATTCTGGTCAATACTGCAGTAGCAAGTCAAAATAAGTACCGATTGGTGAAAAACATTAGCTTCCTGGAAAGCCCACAGGATAGTAACCCGCTTCCGGGGATTATTCTCTATATTGCAAGACCGGGGGATACGATCTGGAAGGTAGCGAAAAAATATCGAACCACCATCGATGAAATCAATAAGATGAATGAAATAGAATTTGGAAAGGAGATAAAACCCGGTACAAAGTTATTGATTGTAGCAAAGAATAATTAAGAAGCATGGAAATATAAATAGAAAACTGCGGCCGACCGTGTATTGAAAAAGCAACGAATTGTATAAGATTCCCTCCCTTTGGGAAAGATTAATAAAAGAAATCTTTTTCAGGGGAGGGATTTTTATTGGGATTGAAAAAAAAGCAACTTAGAATGCTATTTTTCATATTGGTCTGTGTTTTGCTTTATAGTACATGGACGATCTCCAGCAGCCAAAGCAAGCTGAGCAATGAAGACTTCATACGCTTTCACGTCATCGCGAATAGTGATTCGGAGGAAGATCAGCAGCTGAAGCTCGCGGTCAGAGATGGGGTTCTGGCAAAGATCAACAGCGAGCTGGTCCGGGAGGCCATGGCTCAGGAATTGGCAGATCTTCAAACCTCTGCAGCAGCTGTGATGAGCAGCGTGGAAGAGGAAGGCAACGAGAGCCGGGTAAGCTTGGACCTGGAACAATCCAGGAAGTATATACAGGAAAATTTAGCGGAAATCGAGACGACCGCAGAGCGGATCCTCCGGGAGAACGGATATGAATATCCTGTAAAAGCTGAGCTAGGTGTAAATTGGATTCCACAGAAAACCTACGGAGATGTCATTTTTCCTTCCGGAAACTATGAAGCCTTAAACATAACAATTGGAGAAGGCAAAGGGCAAAATTGGTGGTGCGTTCTCTTTCCACCCCTCTGTCTGATCGGCGTGGAAGCACCGGAGGATGAGGAGGAAGCGGTACAGGAGGCACAGGAACTTTATAAAGATATATTGCTAAGTGAAAAGTATAAACCCTTGACGGATGAAAAGGAGAAACCAACCGCCCTTAAGCTCAAGTTTAAGACTTTGGAGCTGATAGATGAACTAAACAAGAAGCAGGAAGACCCGCAGTGATGCGGGTCTTTCTGTATGTGGAAGAAGTGATGTCGAGAGAAATGCTATTGACAGAAGCAATACCGTTTCATTATACTGAATCTATTCGGCGAACAAATGCAGCAACTTAGGAGGTACAAATGTTGAAAAATTGGAAAGGCGATTTGCTGTGGTCATCATTGCTTTTAATTTGGGTTTTCATACTGATGATACCTGACACCAGAACAGTTTTCATTCAGGTAACCGAAGCTCATTCATACGTTGGTGGATTTGTAAAATTTTTTATTTTAGCTTCCATGGGGGACCTCCTGGGAGAAAGGATTTTAAAAGGGAAATGGCATATTTCACATACATTTTTACTGAAGGGAATCGTATGGGGGATTATGGGGATGCTCGTTAATCTGGTATTTACAGTATTTACAGCAGGTGTTGCTGCAGCGCAGGTGATCGGAAAGCTTCCATTTGAAGGATCAAGACTTGCACAGGCTTTCTTCGGAAGCGCTGTAATGAATGTGACTTTTGGTCCGATGCTATATATCTATCATAAGTTTGGAGATCTCTTTGTCGATATGGTTTATGAGAAGAAAGTGAAAAACCAAGGGGACAAAATAACGCTAGGAGCGATGGTTGAACGGGTTGACTGGTATCGGATGGTAAGCTTTTCATGGGTGACCACCTGCCTTTTTATATGGATCCCCTGTCATACGATTGTGTTTTTATTACCTCCAGAATATAGAGTGCTTGCATCAGCATTTCTCTCCATTCTTTTAGGGATATTAATTGCTGTCTCAAATAAATATAAAGCTCAATAGGATCAAGAAGGCCCGCAGTGATGCGGGTCTTTCTGCATAGCAAAAGAGGGTGGCCTATGGAACTTACTCCATATTTTCCGATTTTATCCAGTAACCACACAGCTCTCACGAAACGAACATAATTGAAAAGTAAAATGATAGTAATCATGGGAGTGATACGGATACATTGTGTGAAAGTGAGGAACAGACATTGAGCGTAAAGGAGAAGCGTGTAGCGCAGCGAGTCGGAGGTGCAGCAGTTATAAAAAGATTAAAAAAACTGGCTTTAAAAATAGAAAATTCCAAGGTGCTAAGTAAGGCGGGAAAAGGAATCGATAAGATTCCAGTGGTGAAAAAGGTTAACACATTGAGCTTGAAAAAACGCAGGTTCATTTTCACCTCTGTTTTTCTGGCTGCTGTCATCGGTCTGACGACCGCTGTCAGCGGATATCTGATAGGAGATACGGAAGCGCCGGCCTATACGGAATACGAAGTGGCAAAAGGAGACATATCCGTGACCATCAGCGGCTCGGGAACTGTGGAACCAAACGAACAGTACAATGTTGTCTCTCTGGTTGAGGGAGACGTTCTGGAGGATACCTTCCAGGAGGGCGACACTGTGACAAAGGGCGCGCTTCTTTACAGTATCGACTCCTCCGATATGGAAAATACCCTTGAGAAGGCAAACATCAGCTATGAGAAATCCACCATGAGCTATCAGAACAGTTTGGAATCCTACAACGGGCTGAATGTTTCGGCTCCCATCGCCGGGAGGATCACGGAGATTTTGGTTGAAAAGGGCGGCAGCGTTCAAAACGGCACCAAAATCGCTACAATTGTAGATGATGCCTGGCTGACGGCAAAGGTCTCCTTCGGAACCAGCGATGCGGTCAGTCTTTCCGTCGGTCAATCTGTAGACGTAACGGTGGAAAACACCTTTGAAGTGCTCAACGGAACCATCAGCTCCATATCCGGCTCAAAAAGGATTCTGGATGGATATATCGAAGTAACCGATGTGGAAATCACGGTAAAAAATCCGGGCGCGCTGGAAAGCGGTACCTTTGTTACCGTTAACGCCGGAGGAATCGACTGTTATGAAGGTTCAGCACTGGAAGGCAATACGGAAAAGATCGTTACCGCCAAAACTTCCGGCTTGATTTCAAAGATTGTAGCTTCCGAAGGCCAGTACGTAAGCCGGGGCGAAACCATCATCAGGCTGACCAGCGATTCCGCTGACGATGATCTGAAAAGCAGCGAACTGTCCCTGAGAGAATCCATGCTGTCTTACGAAAGCACACAGGAACAGCTGGACGAATACAGCATCACTGCTCCGATTTCCGGTACGGTGATCGAAAAGGACGTGAAAGCAGGAGACACCTTAGGGTCCTCCAATAGCAGTGCAACAACACTATGCGTGATCGCTGATCTGTCGGTCATGAAATTCACCATTGACGTAGATGAGCTGGACATTGCCAGCCTGAAGAAAGGTCAGGAGGTTACGATTACAGCAGATGCCCTGAGCGGCAAGGGGTTTACCGGATCTGTCAACAATATCGGGTTGCTTGGGACCTCCACAGATGGGGTAACGTCCTATCCGGTGGAGATCGTGATCCATGACGGAAGGGATTTATGGCCTGGAATGAACGTCACTGCGGAGATCGTTGTGAATTCCGTACAGAATGTATTGAAAATACCAGTATCCGCTGTCAATCGCGGAAACACTGTTTTAGTCAAGGGAGCAAAGGGGACCGAGGACATCAGCCAGACCGGAGCACCCTCAGGAGCACAATATACGCGGGTTGAGCTGGGGCTCAATGACGAATCCTATATTGAAATAACCGCGGGACTCTCCGCGGGCGATATCGTACTGGTTCCGGTGATCCAGGGCAGCGGGGAAGAGAATGAGGCGCAGAAGGGCGTTGTCATGATGGGACCCGGAGGCGGCGGTGCAATGCCGGCAGGCGGAATGCCGGCGGAGGGGGGCTCTCGGCGTCAAAACGGCGGCGGAGCTTCCGGGATGTAAGGTGGGATCCATGATTCGATTTGAAAATATCCATAAGATTTATAATATGGGTGAAAATGAAGTCCGTGCTCTTGACGGCATCACGCTGGACATCCGGGAAAAGGAAATGGCGGCGATCATCGGCCAGTCCGGGTCCGGAAAATCCACCTGCATGAACATCATTGGCTGTCTGGACGTTCCCACAGAGGGGAAGTATTATCTGAACGGCCGGGATGTGAGCGACCTGAAGGATGACGAGCTTGCCGAAATCCGGAACAAAACCTTGGGGTTTATCTTCCAGCAGTACAATCTCATTCCAAAGTTGAATGTTCTGGAAAATGTAGAGCTTCCTTTGGTCTACAAGGGAGTTCTCGAAAAGGATCGAATTGACATTGCGATGGAGGTTCTGAAAAAAGTAGGCATTGAAGAAAAAAGGAATAGTATGCCCTCCCAGCTCTCGGGAGGGCAGCAGCAGAGAGTGTCCATTGCAAGAGCCTTGGCGGGAAACCCCTCCATCATATTGGCAGATGAACCCACCGGTGCTCTGGATACCAAAACAGGACAGGAGGTTTTGGAATTCATGCAGCAGCTCAACGAAGAGGGCAATACCATCATCCTGATCACCCATGATATGCTGGTTGCAGAAAAAGCGAAACGGATCATCCGGATATCGGATGGAAAGATTGTCGAAGACTCCGGAAGGGAGGCGGCGAAATGAATTTCAAGCAATCCTTCAAGCTCGCCATCAAAAGCTTAAAGTCCAGCAAGATGCGAGCATTCCTGACAATGCTTGGCATTATCATCGGTGTTGCTTCTGTTATTATCCTGGTGAGCATCATGAACGGACTTTCCAAGGATATGACATCCCGCTTCGAAAGCATGGGAACCAATACCATCACCGTCAACGTGATGGGGCGGGGAACAAACCGAGCACTGGCGATAGAAGAAGTGGAAAAGATGGTGGAAGAGAACCCGGACTATTTAGACCGGTACAGTCCCAGGGTTACGGCTTCCGTTACGGCAAAGCGTGATGTCAATTCGGCAAGTACGACAGTTACAGGGGTAAATGAAAGTTATGACGATATGCAAAGCATCGCAGTTACCGATGGGCGCTTCATTCAATATATCGATGCGGAACGACGTCAGAAGGTCTGCGTCATCGGAACTTATCTGGTCCAGGAATTGTTTGACGGAATGGACCCTGTGGGGGAAACCTTAAAAATTAACGGATCTGCCTACATGGTAATCGGCGTTTTGGAAGAAACTGCCGACTCGGAGGAAAGCTCCGGTGATGATATCATTTATATACCGTATACTACGGCGACAAGACTGGCCGGCAGCGCCACCATCGGCTCCTATTACATCACGGCCGTAGATGCGGACAAAATAGAAAACACCATGGCCATTGTTGAGAGAACACTGTATTCTGTCTTCGGAGATGAAGATGCCTACCGAGTTACCAGCATGTCGGAAATGATCGACACGGTGAACGAAATGACCAATTCCATCGCCTTGGTGCTAGTGGGAATTGCAGGGATTTCTCTTGTTGTGGGAGGGATCGGCATCATGAATATCATGCTGGTTTCGGTTACGGAGCGTACTCGTGAGATCGGAATCAGAAAATCTCTTGGAGCAAAGAGAAAAGACATCATGCGGCAGTTTATCATAGAAGCGGCCACAACCAGCTCGATGGGCGGTGTTGTGGGGATATTATTCGGGCTTGGCGCGGCCTATGTGGCAGGGATCTTGATGGATCTATCCGTTGCGCCCTCCTGGAACGCGGTATTCATTGCATTTTCCGTATCGGTTGCAATTGGTATGATCTTCGGCTATTTTCCAGCAAATAAAGCGGCAAAGATGAACCCCATCGATGCGTTACGATATGATTAAGGGCTAACGCTCCGTCAGGAAACCATGGCGCAGCTTCAATTACAACATAGAAGGAGGAATTTCAAATGAGGGAATCAATCAACGGGAAAACAGGCTCCCATCGATCCAATGACGGCACAATAAGGAAGCAGATGTTCGTTATTTTGTTGATCGCAGCGCTTTTTTTTGTAAACGGCACGGCGTTCTCCTATGGGGCAAGCGACAGCACCACCGGCGCAGACACTGGGACCATGCTCCTGTCATCTATGGGGGTCATCAGCCCGGACAGCAACGGAAGTTATAACCTGACAAAGACCGTAACCAGAGCGGAATTTGCCAAGATGATCGTGATGGCATCAAGCTATAAGGATCTCGTCCAAACCGCATCCTATTCCTCTCCGTACAAGGACGTACCGGCTAAGAACTGGGCGGCGCCCTATGTCCGTATTGCCGTATCCAAAGGCCTATTGTCGGGCTACAGCGACGGAACCTTCCGTCCAAATAGTTCGATTACACTGGAACAGGCGGTCAACAGTGCATTGAAGCTCTTAGGCTACAGCCAAAGTGATTTTGTGGGAGCATTCCCCTATGCCCAGATGAATGTATACAGCAGCAACGGGCTTTCTGAAAATATTATCGGCGGGATCGGTACTCTGACGACGAAGGGAGATGCGGCCAATCTGATCTACAATTTGATGGGCACTACCATGAAGGACGGAAGTAAAACCTATGCGGAAAGTCTGGGGTATACCCTCAATGACAGCGGTGAGGTAGATTATGCCGGCGTCATCAGCGCCAACATGAACGGCCCTTATACGGTGAAATCAAGCAGCTGGGCAAGTGAACTGGGCATGACGGTATCCAGCCTTACCATTTATAAGAACGGCAGTGTCGTCACCGCCTCGGAGGTCGAGAATTATGATGTTCTTTACTATTCCCAGTCAAAGGGAACGGTCTGGGTATATGACGATCGGGTCACCGGTGTTTACGAAAAGGCATCTCCCAGCCAGAATGCGGTCACATCGGTAACCGTGTCGGGAACCGAATACCAGTTGGAATCCTCAGCGGCATTCTCGGCACTGTCATCAACCGGAACTTTGAAAATAGGAGGCGCAGTCACCCTGCTCCTCGGCAAGAACGGTGGAGTGGCTGATGCGATTGCAAGCACAGTGCTCAATGAATCTGTGGTTGTTTACGTCACGGAAACCGGCTCCAAAACCTACGAGAATGCCGATGGAAGTCAATATACGTCTCTATATATAAAAGGGATAAAGCCAAACGGTTCGAAAATCGAATATGCCATCGACCAAAAATGGGTCGAGGTGGGAGATCTGCTGAAAATCAACTTTGATACAGACGGAGACATGAGCATCGGAAACGCTTCCGCAGGTGGCAGAGTCTACGGAACGGCAGATGCGGATCTTTCCATCATAGGAACGACGAGCATTGCAGTCAACGCGACGATATTGGATACCAGTCTGGGCAATTATACGACGACATCCCTGCAGCGGCTGGACGGAGTGAACCTTGAAAGCAGTAAGGTGTTATATTACGAAGCAAGCGGCGGCAAGGTGACCACTATGATTCTGGATGATGTGACTGGAGATACGGCGAAATTCGGAGTGCTAACCTCAGCAAAATCAAATAGTTCCTCCATGAGCTTAAGTGGTTCCTACACCTACTTAATTGATGGAGTCTCTGCGACGATTTCTACCTCGGGAAGTACGCTGGGTGCCAATACGGGTCCAGCGAAGTTCTATGGGGAAAGCGGAAAAATAAGCCTGATCAAAAATCTGATCAGCGTGGGAACGAAGATAAAGACCTTCAACAGTGCGCAGATCACGGTCAACGATGACATCGGGACCTATCCGGTCTCTGCAAACGTGGCTGTTTACACAAATGCGACCGGAAGTTACAAGGCATCGACCTTGAGCGCTGCGTTAACTGCCTTCCAGTCCAAGAAACAGGTATCCTTCTATTATGACAAGGAACCGGAAAAGGGCGGCTGCGTCAGAGTGATCGTTTATTAATGAAGAAGCCCATGCCCTTAACACTTGATTCATATGACAGAGGCCGCAGCCTTTCTATCCGGGTTGCGGTTTCTGAATTTTTGCCCCAAGCTCGCTTGGATTGGCGGAATGGAATGGTGCTTTTAATGACAGGATAGATATGGTAAAATAACAGAATAAACGATGATTCAAACATAGATAGGATTGGGTATTATAAAAGGATAAATCTTAAGGGGAGGTACTGTTATGTATCAAGCGGAAGATATGGTAAAGCGCTGGCTGGATCAAAAGGATCTGGACGAAGGGCTGAAAAAGGAGCTTTTGGAAATCAAAGACCAAGAGGAGCTTCAGGACCGTTTTTATAGAGATCTGGAATTCGGTACTGGAGGTCTGAGAGGTATTCTCGGTGCTGGAACAAACAGGATGAACATTTATACCATCCGGAAGGCCACCCAGGGCTTTGCCGATTACCTGAACCATCATTATGGGCGAGAAAGCGAAAAATATCCGGGAGATACGCCGCCCGTGGCCATCGCTTACGACAGCAGAATCAATTCCCATCTGTTTGCCGCAGAGGCCGCCTGTGTTCTTGCAGCCAATGGCATTCCATCTTATATCTATACAGAACTCATGCCCACTCCGGCCCTGTCCTTTGCGGTCAGACACTATGGATGCTGCGCAGGGATCATGGTCACGGCGAGTCACAATCCTGCCAAATATAACGGCTATAAAGTATATAACGATGAGGGCTGCCAGCTGACACTGGATGCTGCGGCAGAGGTTCTTTCGTTGATTGAAAAAGTAGATCTCTTCGATGATGTTAAAACCATTGCCGATGAACTGAAGCTGACGGACCATGTACCCACTGCTATTTTTACCGCAGATGAGGATGGAAAGGCATTGATCAATATGATTCCCGAAGAAACAACGGAGGCTTACCTGGCTGCGGTAATGAAGGAAAGTACGGTTGCCGACTGTTCGGATCTGTCCGTAGTGTATACGCCGCTCAACGGGACAGGTAACGTTCCGGTAAGAAAAATCATGGATCGGATCGGAGTAAAACAGGTCAGCGTCGTGAAGGAGCAGGAGTTGCCCGACGGCAACTTCCCGACCTGTCCCTATCCAAATCCCGAAAAAGAGGAAGCCCTTGCATTGGGACTGGCCCTCTGCCGCCAGCTTTCAAAGGAAGGCAATGCGCCGGATCTCCTGCTGGCAACGGACCCTGATTGTGATCGAGTTGGGATTGCTGTCAGAGAGATGGATGAAGCAGGGAAAGAGGACTATCAACTGATCACAGGCAACGAAGCGGGGATCCTACTGCTTGATTATATCTGTAGGATTCGGGGAGAAGCCGGGCGGATGCCCAAGGATCCCTTGGCCATCAAGACAATCGTAACGAGTAAAATGGCAGATAATGTAGCGAAAAACTACGGAGTGACTATGATCGACGTGCTCACAGGCTTCAAATTTATCGGAGAGCAGATCGGGTATTTGGAAGCAAAGGGAGAAGAGGATCGATATATTTTCGGATTTGAGGAAAGCTATGGATATCTATCCGGTGCCTATGTGAGAGACAAGGACGCGGTGAACGCCGCCATGCTCATTTGCGAAATGACGGCATACTATAAAAAATCTGGAAAAACCCTTGTTGGCAGGCTGAAGGAGCTCTACGAGAAATACGGGTATTATAAAAATGATCTGATGGAATTCACCTTCGAGGGTGCCGCGGGAATGGAAAAGATGAACGGCATCATGACTGGCTTACGGGCCGACGCGCCGATGCGCATCATCGACCGGAAGGTCGTTGAAATTGCAGACTACAAGCTGTCCCAGAGAAGAATTCTCGGCGGCTCCAAAACCTGCGATCTAGCCGTAGGAACCAGACCAATCACACTGCCAAAATCTGATGTACTGGAATACGTCCTTGATGACGGAAGCAGCATCATCGTCCGTCCGTCGGGAACAGAGCCAAAGCTTAAGGTTTATCTTTCCGCCAAGGGCAGCAGCAGACAGGAATCGGAGGAGATCATCGAGGCCCTGAAAGTTGAAATACAGGGAATCATAGAAGTAAACTAAGGAGTAGAATATTAATGAACAAAGCTTTAATTGCAATTGACAAGAGCCACTCTTTCAGAGTCTATCTTGCAATCTCAACAAAGATGGTAGAGGAGGCGAGAACGTTACATCAAACCAGCCCACTGGCCACGGCGGCGTTGGGAAGAGTGCTGACGGGTGCAGGCCTCATGGGGCTGCAACTGAAAAATGATCAAGACAAACTGACCATACAGTTCAAAGGGGACGGACCGGCGGGAGAAATCCTGGTGACCGCCAACGGGCGGGGAAGCGTCAAGGGATATATCTCAAATCCGGAGGTGGAGCTGCCACTGAAGGCGGACGGAAAGCTTGATGTGGGTGGAGCCGTTGGAATCGGAACGCTGACTGTGATCAAGGATCTGGGCTTAAAGGAACCCTATGTCGGTAAAATCGATCTGGTAAGCGGTGAGGTGGGGGAAGATCTGACAGCATATTTCTTTCTATCTGAGCAGCAATCTTCATCAGTTGCTCTGGGCGTAAGAATCAATACGGACTATACAACCTTGGCGGCGGGGGGCATGATCATTCAGATGCTGCCGGATGCAAGGCCGGAATCGGTGGAGGCCCTTGAACAACTCCTTGCTGAAATGGCTCCAATCAGCAGTCTCATCGATGAAACGGTAAAACAGTCTGCCGGAAAAACAGAGGAGGCCATTATCGATATGCTGCTGGAGCGTATTTTTAGACCCCTTCCCGACGAGTTTGCGGTGGAGCGTCTGGAATACAGGGAGATCCACTGGGACTGCGACTGCTCTGTGGAACGGCTGGAGCAGGTCGTCATCAGCATCGGCACAAAGGATCTGAGTGAAATCATTGAAGAGGACGAAAAAGCAGAATTGATCTGTCAGTTTTGCGGAACCAAGTATCAATTTGATAAGGAGCATCTAAAATCGCTCTTAGAGGAAAGCATGCAGAGGGAGGGTACATCTGATGTGGAATGATTTCAAGAAATTTGCGTTAAAAGGAAATGTAATCGATCTGGCAGTGGCTGTGGTCATCGGTGGGGCCTTTGGAAAAATAGTTACTTCTCTTGTGAATGATATCATCATGCCGGTCATCGGGTTTTTAACCTCGGGGATAAATTTTAAATACATGGCTTATACCAGCGGTGACGTGATCATCACATATGGCAATTTTATCCAAAGCATCGTTGACTTTATCATCATCGCATTTTCTATCTTTATCGCGATCCGGCTGATCACGAAATCCCGCAAGAAGGAAGAGGAAAGTCCCGCCACCGGAGAACCTCCGAAGCCAACGGAAACAGAATTGCTTACGGAGATCCGGGATCTGCTGAAGAACAATCAGTCTCAGTAAACCAAATTGCAAGTTCTGCTACAGAACATAGTATGATATACTTAATTGAAACCCGTTGACCGGCTCTCATCAGAATCGGTCAGAATTCTGTGGGTTGGAGGAAATAAAATGATCAGACTGGGAATCCTATTCGGCGGACGGTCCGGAGAGCATGAAATCTCTTTGATGTCGGCCACTTCAGTGATAAAGGCAATCGATAAGGAAAAATTCATGCTGGTGTTGATCGGAATAACAAAGGAAGGCAACTGGCTGTTATATGACGGGCCTGTTGAAAAGATAGAAGACGGTGGGTGGCAGGCAATTGCGGAAGCAGCATTGGCCGAAAATCCCGAGAAGTATGAGCTGATTGTGCTGGGCTCAGGAGGGAAATCCTTAAAGGATCGGATTGATTTTGCTTTTCCGGTTTTACACGGACCCTACGGGGAGGATGGTACCATACAGGGATTGTTTGAAATGGCGGATATTCCCTATGGGGGCTGTGGCGTACTCGGCTCAGCTGCGGCTATGGATAAGGCACTGGCAAAGGAAGTCTTCGCCAAGGAAAGCCTGCCGATCTGCAGACATCTGAAACTGCACAAAGAGGAAGCGTTAAGAGATATAGACCGAACCATCCACCGGGTGGAAAAGTTCCTGCCTTATCCGATTTTTGTAAAACCCGCCAATATGGGCTCCAGTGTGGGCATCAACAAGGTGAAAAATGCTGAAGAATTAAAAGCCGCGATCATAGAAGCGGCGAAATACGATCGTAGGCTAGTTTTGGAGGAAGGGCTGGATTGCAGGGAAATCGAGACAGGTATCCTTGGGAATCACAATCCCGTCGCAGCGGCAGTGGGAGAAATCCTGCCCTCCGAAGAGTTTTATAGCTATAAGGCAAAATACTTTGACGGTGGACAATCAAAAATGTGCATCCCGGCAGACATTTCGCCAGAGATTGCGGAAGAAATCAAATCCATCGCTATTGAGGCATACCAACTGCTGGATTGCACCGGATTTGCACGAGTCGACTTTTTTTTGGAAAGAGGTACCAACAAAATTTACTTAAATGAAATCAATACGATTCCCGGATTTACGAAATTCAGCATGTTTCCGCTCCTTTGGGCTGAGGCCGGCGTTCCTTATCCCGCGCTCATCGAACGGATCATTGAGCTGGGCTTTGAACGGTACGAAGATAGACGGGGCTGATTCCGCCAAAGTGGATGTGAGACGAAGAACGACAAAAATGTATAAAAACACTTTCTGTGGTTACATTAATTTCAGGAGGTGAAAGGAATGGATTTTAAAAATGATCAAAGTGCGAAACGGGAAGGGATGAAGGATATGCCGTCCGATACGGATATCGATTATGAAAAGGAAGATGACGAAACATTAAAAAGATTGGGAAGACAGGTTGAGGTTTGACACCGTATCTTCTGCGAATAGATTGAAAAAGGATTAAGTTACAAGCAGCACCCAAAATGTTAGATATGAAGCTGACATTTTGAGTGCTTTTTGCTGTCTAAAAGAAACTTTTACTTGAAATTGTAGATTTTTTTACAATGTGTTATACTAACTCAAAAGGGAGGTGCCACATGAAAGATATCATGTTAAAAATTATAGGAAAACAAGTGTCGATTGACTCCGAAGAAGATCAGCTGGAGTTTGTAACCGAGGGCAAATATTATGTGGAGGGCGACTCGGTTTATTTGCTGTACGATGAAAGTGAATTCTCCGGAATGGAGGGCTGCACAACCAGCCTGGAAATTACAGGTGACAATATAAAAATGAAACGCTGCGGTGAAAATATCAGTCTCGACACAGAGATTGAATTTGAAAAGGGAAAACGGTTTAAAGGATACTACGATACGCCCTTTGGTTCTGTTGAAATGGAAGTTCTAACGAATGACGTCGTGAATAAAATTGAAAAGGCGGAGGGCACAGGCTCATTGAATATTGATTATCATATCAGCCTCAGAGGTCTTTCCGAAGGAAGAAGTATCCTTGATATAGAAATAATATAGCTCGCTATCGAGGGAGGGTGCTCAGCTCGCAAAGCGAGCGCCGAAGGGAACCATGGGTTCCATAGCGGAAGCAGCGCTGCTGCTTAAAAGGGGGAAATTTACTTGGATCATAATCGAGCCAGAAAACTAGCTAAAGTTATAGCAATTATCGTTGCGGTTGCAATGATCATCACTTCATTTTCTTTTGTTATGCTGATTCCGGGCATGTTTGGAATGGAAGGCGCTGTGGTTTACGCGGCGACCAAGGACGATCAGCTGGACCGGGAGATGGAGAACCTGAAGCAATACATGGAATACATCCGACAGAATTACAAGGATGAGATTACCTATGACAAACTAATGAAGGGCGCTTTTGAGGGAGTGGTCAATTCTCTCGGCGATCCTTACAGCGTGTATTACGGTGCCTCCGGTGAAGGGGAAACCTTTGTTGAAACCGTCTCCGGTGAATTTTCCGGAATCGGAGTGAGTGTGGAAAATTATAACGGTCTATGCCGTGTGGTTGCACCGATTCCCGGTACACCTGCTGAGAAATCAGGGATAAAAAGCGGAGATATTATTACGAAAATAGACGGCTTAGAGATCTCGTCCAAAACTCTGGATGAGGCAGTCATGCTGATGAGAGGAGAAGCGGGAACCAAGGTAACGCTTACCATCGATCGCAGCGGACAAGCACTTACCTTTCATCTGACAAGAGAAAAAATCAAAAACGTCTCTGTGAACTACAAAATGCTGGAAGGCAATATTGGCTACATACAGATTACAAGCTTCGACAACGATTCCAATGTAGAATTTCGTCTGGCGAAGACTGCATTGATGAACAAGGGCGCAGATGCACTGATTCTTGATATAAGAAATAATCCCGGCGGCCTGGTCAATACGGCACTGGAAATCGCAAACCAGCTGATGCCGGAAGGGCCTATCACCCATTTTGAGCAGAAGGGGAAGATCGTAGAAACCTATTCGTCCGACGGCGAATCCAAGCTGAACCTTCCCATGGCATTGCTGGTCAATGAAGGAAGCGCAAGCGCAGCGGAGATACTGGCAGGCGCGTTGCAGGACAGCAAAACAGCGACGCTGGTTGGGACAACTACCTACGGGAAAGGCGTTGCCCAGCAGGTCAGCGAGTTTGCCGACGGTGCCAGCATGAAACTATCCATGTACTATTTCCTGACACCGGATAAAAAGAAGATCGACCATGTCGGAATCATTCCCGACTATATGATTCAGAGGGGCACCAATGCGAATGAAAAGGAATTGACCGAGAAGTATGCCGGTTTTGCGCCCATGAGTGAAAAGGTAAAGCCAAAAGTCGGTGATACCGGATTGAATGTCTTCGGCGCGCAGCAGCGTATGTCAATGATCGGGTATGCCGTAAAAGTCACGGGAACCATGGACGATGCGACTGTTGCGGCAGTTAAGAAGTTCCAGAAGGAAAGCGGACTCAACCCTTATGGTGTACTTGATTATACCACCATGGGTGCGCTGGATAAGGCAGTGGTAGGTTATATTACCGGATCGAAAGCCGGCAAGGATCTGCAGCTGGACAAAGCAATTTCGCTGATGAAATAATCATCCGGACGCATCAAAACAGGACAAGGTTCTTAGAGAATGAAATCAATGAACCATATAAGAAAACAGAGAGGAATCCGAATTTGGATTCCTCTCTCTGTTTGGGTAGGGATGTTATTCGGTTTGAGTTTCCGTCTCGAGTTCGCCGATCTTTGCGATGGCCTCGCTCAATTTTGTCTGATTTTCAGCGCTGATCAACGCTTTCTGTTCTTCGGTCAGGGCGTCATACTCCGCCTTAGCTTCGTCTACCCCAGTCTTATTTTCCAGAGTTAACTCTGCCGGAGCAGGAAGAGCCGAAATTTTTGCTGTAACGGCATCCGCGGCAGTCTGATCTGCTGCTGCTTGATCCGCGGCTGCCTGTAGCTCAGAAATCTTTACGATTGAAGCGTCCAGTGTTGTTTTGTTTTCCGCTGTTACGAGGGCGGACTGCTCCTCCGTCAGTGCATCGAAGGCAGCTTTTGCAGTATTGACTGCAGCTTTATCTTCAAGCGTCAGTTCATCTGTAGCAGGCAGGGCTGCAATCGCAGTGCTTACTGCATCGGCGGCCTGCTGATCCGTAACAACTGTGAACGTGACTTCTGCACCAAAGTGATAGCCGTCTTTTTCAAGACTTAACGTATAGGTCTTGCCCTCTTCCAGATCGGCAGTCACCGCATACATTGCGCCGCTGTTTTCCGTGGTGATGGCGGTCACAGTAACGTTGATCGCACCATCAGTCACGTTGATCGCACCATCAGTCACGTTGCCATCAACCTGCATTAAAGTTACGGCGCTTGGAGTCAATCCATCTACGGATGGAGTTAAATTCAGCTGGAAGCCTTCATCAGAGATCTCAGTTACAGTTTTCGTAACGACGATCGTATTCTTATAGTCCAGCGCCTTGCTCAGCGCGATTACGGATTCCCCTCTTTTGATAAGGTTTTTTGCTAAAAAAGAACCATCCGGATATCCATTCAATATTTCCGCTGTTACGCAAGCGCCGATGGCGCCTTTGCTCCATGCAGGAATCGTCGTTCCGTCATTGAATGTGTCCGCTGCAGCTGCATTCGCTTCGAGGGCATCAATTTTTGCCACGATCACGGCAGCCTCCTGACGGGAGATCGGCGCATCCGGCTTCATGGTACCATCAGGGTATCCTGCAATATAACCTGCGGCTTTAGCAATCGCAATCGCGTCCTCATACCAGCTTCCATCCGCTACGTCTGAGTAATCGATTTCAGCCTTTTCCGTATAACCGAACGCGTTGTTGGCGATGGTCATAAACTCGGCTCTGGTAATATTGTTGTCAGGCTTGAACGTTCCATCGGGATACCCCTTGATGTGTCCGCTATCCACAAAACTCTGGATCTGATCCTTCGCCCAATGTCCGGTGATGTCCTCCATCGGTTCTGCGGCAAAGGCAGAGATCGGATTCAGTGCCAGCAAGATTGCCAGAATACTCAAGATAGATACGAACTTGTATTTTTTCATTGTTATCGTCATATAGTAATCCTCCTAATATGTGAAACATGTGATACCGTTTGTTTGGTGATGATGACCACCTTCTCTATCATAACGAATGAAACACCGACGCGACAATCCTCACATTATGGGAAAACAGATATGCTTTTCCAACTAAGTCTATCGGAATTAAACGATATCGTTTTTGGTTTATATAATGGATAGAAAAAAAGCATATTGGCAAGTATAGAATAAAAAAAAGACAGATGCTGCTGATTGAGGAGCAATCTGTCTATTGTGGTAAATATGTTTTTACAATTGTAATTTGTCTTCCAATTCTTTCACTAAAGCATTGAAGCTTTAGTTAAAATACAAATTGGTTGTGAGATATTCCGGGTCGCAGGTCACATCAAGTCCCAGATCCCGCATTGTCTGCTCGTCGCGGTCGCTTAAAATTGCAGTGCAGTGTGCTTTGCAGCCCTTCAAAAGCAGAAGCTTTTCTACAGCAACCTGAGCGGAAGGATTTGTCGTGGCTGAAATCGTCAGGGCACTCAGGATTTCCTCTACATTCAAGCTGGATTTCTCGTTATTCAGGATATCCGTTTTCAGATGCTGAATGGTTGCCAGTACGGCAGGTGATAACAGAAAAATATCGTCGGACAAGCCGCAGAGCTGCTTGATGGCGTTCAGAATTGCCGCCGCCGCAGCTACCATTCTTCTTGAGCTTCGGCCAGTAACGAAGGAACCATCGGGCATTTCAATGGCCATTACAACCACGTTTTCATATTTCGAATCCAGACTTCTCTTATATTCCGCATAGTCCCAAGCCGGCTTTACAACGGCACGGTCTTCGATTCTAAGCTTAAGATCGTCCATCAGCAGTTTGGAGCGCAGGAGGGAATCTTCGCTGATCTTACCCTTCTTGTAATCACATTGGGCAAAGAGATATCTTCGAATGACCTCCTGCTCAGCGGCCCTTCGGACTGTTTCATCATCGGTAATAGAAAAGCCTGCACGGTTCACGCCCATATCTGTCGGGGATTTGTAATCGGCTTCTTCCCCGGTGATCTTCTCAATGATCCGTTTGATTACCGGAAAGACCTCCAGGTCTCTGTTATAGTTAACCGCCATTTGCCCATAGGCCTCCAGGTGGAAGTTGTCAATCATATTTACATCCCTCAAGTCGGCGGTTGCAGCTTCATAAGCCACATTGACCGGATGCTTCAATGGGAGATTCCAGATCGGGAAGGTTTCAAACTTGGCATAACGGACCTTTGTTCCCTTTCGATAATCGTGGTAAAGCTGGCTCAGACATGTTGCCAGCTTTCCGCTGCCGCCGCCCGGCCCTGTTACAACGACGAGAGGCTTGGTTACTTCAATGTACGAATTTGCTCCGTAGCCTTCATCGCTCACGATGGTATCCACATCAGTGGGATATCCTTTCGTGAAATGATGCTTGTATGTTTTGATTCCGCGTCGATTCAATTTATTGATAAACATATTGACCGACGGCTGGTCTTCATATCTTGTAATTACAACGCTGTTGATGGACAAATCATAATTTCTGAATGTATCAATCAATCGCAACACTTCGAGGTCGTAGGTGATTCCAAAATCTTGTCGGGTTTTATTGGTGGTAATATCTCCGGCGAAGATGCAAATGATGATTTCCGCCTGCTCTTTCAACTTCTGTAACAACTTAATCTTTGCGTTTTCATCAAATCCGGGAAGAACTCTCATCGCATGCTTGTCGTGAACCAGTTTGCCGCCAAATTCGAGATAAAGTCTTTCACTGTTCTTGTCGTTTACACGTTCTAAAATATACTTGGACTGTTCTTCGATATACTTATTTGCATCAAAACCTATTTTCACTTTCTACCACCTCTTTCACCTTAAATCTAGAAATAATATACTGATCGTACTAAAAACAACATTGTGAATTATACCAGAAATAATCCTTTTGCACAACCGAGTCAAGAGGGTTTCTTTCAAAAACATTTTCGTTGACAAAATCCTATGGTTTGTATAAAATGTAAAATAATAACAGCAAAGTGTGTAGGAGCGCGCACTTTGAAAATTGAATATAGGCCGATGTCTGCATTCCGGGTATCGGCGTTACAAAAGGGGCTTCATAAAAGAAACTTTGAATCGTTATGTGCTTATCAGACTTGAACGGGAAATATATAAAAGAGGAGGAGTAACATGAGGAAAATAATTGCATCGATCCTAACCTGCATGATTATTCTGTCGGGGACGGCTGCTGCTTCAGCCACAGCCTATGGAATGGAATACACGGACGTAAAATCAAATCATTGGGCATACCAAGCGGTATATATGATGTCGGACAAAGGCATTGTCAAAGGTTATCCGAACGGAAACTTTCAACCAAACAATACTGTCACCTACGGAGAATTTATCAAGATGGCCCTGATCGCCGGAACGGGAGAAGATGTAGGAAATGCAACATCAGGGCACTGGGCTTCCAAATACTATAACAAGGCGCTGGAGCTCAAGTATTTTAACTCTTTTGACATCAACAAAGCCCAGCTGGGAAACCAGATTCCAAGAGGGGACATGGCCTTGATCATCAGTTCGGTTTTGGGTGATGTGACGATTGAAAACTATGATGAGATCCAGAGGGATATTGGGGATGTTACCTACCAGACGAAGCATGAATATGACATTACGAAGGCATATGCAACAGGAATCCTGAAAGGCTACACCGACAATACCTTCCGCCCGGATGACACCTTGTCGCGAGCAGAATCCGCCACGGTCATCCATCGGCTTGTGGATGAAAGCAAACGGGAGGTGCCATATGGAAAGGAAGAAGAAACGACCCGGAGCGCAATCACCTATCCCACCAGCGGACTGTTGGATATGACAAAGCTGACGCCGGAGAGAACACGAGCGGTCAGCGTACATTTTACTGATGAATATGAGCTGTATAAGGATGCAAGGGAGTGGGATATGAGAATGTATAAACAATGGGATGGATCATTAGGGGCATTTGATCATACGTTACGGGGACATATCTATTTGATTAAAGATGGTGAAATTCTTGAATACTGTAATACAACACCAAAGTACGATAGTGATGGTAATTATCTATATTATCAAAGATCAGCCTTTCATTGTGATATAAGCGAAGCAGACTATATCATTTGTGTACCATCAGATGCGAAAGTTGAGAAAAATGACCTTATTAAAGCAGTGCTAAATCCATTTAAGCACTAGGTAAAAAAACATATGTAATAATTCAGATGAAAGGAGAAAAGAAATGTCACTCTCGGACAATCGAATAATTAGAAAAGGAATATCGATCCTTATAATAGCAGCCCTGATGACAACAGGGCTTTTTTCGTGCCAGAATGTTGCTTATGCCGACGAAGTAGTATTATCAGAAGAAATATATTATCATCTCGATATGGGAGTCCAAATTGCATATAACCCGGGCTGTGATTGGGGCAGTGACAATATTTATGGAAGCCCCACACAATTATTGGTCAATACGACCATAACCTTCAATAGTGATATCGAGGTAATTGACATCTGTCCTTTGAATAGTACAAAGGGCAACAGTTTTGATTTTGATGGAGATACAAGCAGTCATAATATACCGACACAGCTAGGGGACGGTATTTCTGCATATAATTGGTTTTATAAAAACCATGTATCCTCATTCATGACAGAGGGGAATTGTAGTAGCAATGGCAAAAATGTTTCTTTTGATTATACAGCACGACTCAGTACTTCCGTTCCGCTAGATGTCGTTGAATTTGGTGCACTTGATCAGGATGAAGAAATATATAAACTCTTTGGCGGCAAAACTGCCCTTCAAAACGACCAGCCGGAAATCGCAGAAGCAATCGCCACTGCTCTGGCAGCCGGGTTTAACGGCACGGCCGGTACGAACAAGCTGTATTTAGTTTTTTGCCCCAATGTAATCGAATATAAGAAATATATCACCCTTGGAGATCTAGAAGCGAAGCTGGAACTGCCTTCCTCGGCCAAGCAAGGAGAAAGCTATTCCGCTTCCGATATTTCTGTCGTCGATGACAGCCTGACGGTAGAAGATGCTGTATTGGAAAAGCATTACGGTGATGGAGTTTGGGAAGAGGTCGTCACCTGGGACGGAACGGGAAGTTCGGGGGAAAACACGGATGGCAGTGTCGAGGAGGCCTGTGATGAAATCGGGACGGTCACCTATCGCTTAACCGTGACAACAACAAATGAGCAGGTGGATACCGACACAAAGATCATTACCATCACTGACGGCAGAGAGGTGGAAGGGCAGGCGATCCTGGAACTGCCGGCCTTTACTTATGAGGGACATCCGGCATTGGCAAAGGATGTCTCGGTATTTACCGTGGACGGGGTTGACTACTCTGCTAGAAGAGCCTACGAAGAGGATATTGCCTCTAACCGCTTTCGCCCGCTGCCCAGCGGAGCAGGAAGTGCTTCCAGAGAATCCCTGACGACGGCCAATGTGGTCTTCCCACAGAAGGGAAATTACAATGTCAGGCTTGAAGTCGAGACGATCAACGGGAGTACACTGACGGATACCAAGCCGATCGAAGTAAGAAAGACTCCTTACATTATCGACAACTTGGGGGGCTTCCAGAAGCAGAATCGAAAACAGATTCTGAATATTTCAGTTGCAACCTATCCGGGCAAGCCTATCGTCGACTACTATATTAAATTAAGAGATCTGAAAACGGGGGAAGAAATCACACTTACAAAAGATCAGCCCCAGCAGAACAATGCAACCATAAAGACCAGAGCGCATACAACAGGCGGCGATCAGTACTGGACAAACTTTGAATTGGAATTCCTCACCAAAACACCGGCCTATAATCCGGATCATCCCGAGGCCATACAAGATTTTCGCTATACCATCTACATGAAGGACAGCAAGGGTGATACGGATACGACGCAGAAGACCTTCTCCGTTGTGCCCGACCTGCCGCCAAATGCACAGATCACCATTCAGGACAGCTTTATCAGAAACAAAGGGACCAACATCGCCGAAATCGAAGCGGAGGACAGAAGCACCACCGACGGCGATCAGCTTCAACGGTTCTGGACGGTGAAGGAAGTGAATCTTGAATCTCTTCCCGATTTCAAAGACAATTCTTTCGGTTCAAGACAGAAAGTGCAATACAACAAAACCGGCGTCGGCAAAGAGTTCGTGAGTCTGTTTGTGAAAGACGTCTGGACAGAGCCGACCCTAGAAGAGTATATAACAGCATCGGATTATCTCAGTGCTTCAACAACCGCAGCAACGGAAGTCGTGAATATTGCTCCAACCGTAAGATTAGAACCAATTGAAACGGAAACGGCAGATATTACTATCGTGAGTGAAAAAGCATCAGAAAGCGGAATTCGGTCAGGAGTCAACAGCTTGAAAGCGGCTCTGATCGAAGCCGGAATTGACGCAAATGTACAAGTTATTCCAACGGCGAAGTCAAATAGCGATGGATATCATCTAGTTGGAGCCTATGACTGGAAAATCGCCATCAATGACCAGACACAGCAATCGGCAGGCTTGGTCTTTGATTCTGAATATGCTTTTGTAATTGAAGCGGCGGGATTTCAGATGAGTGGATATCAAGAAGTAGCCATACCGCCTTATACGGTAAGAGCGATAAAAAGAGCTGAAACGGGAAGCGGCTTGGTAACGGCATGGAGCTATACTGTTACGGAATCAACCAATTTTCGATTGAAAAAAGATAGTTCTGAAAACTATATCTATCTTGCTTGCAATGATATTGGAAAAACTATTTTGCTGAACAGAAATAACGGAGCCTATGTGACAACTCTTCCTGTGGTCATTCCGGACAATCCATACACAACCTCCGGGAACAACAATCTTTATTTTTTATTCGATGGCAGGATTCAAAAATATGACCCGGATACCGGAACGATAAAAACAGTCATAAATAAAGGAGGGGACCTTGGGAGAATCCAAAACGGAAAACTAACCTTTGTGGGAAGGGAGAGCAGCCATAAATTCTATATCGGCCAGTTTGATATGAAAACGGAAACCGTTACGCAAAAGTCACTGCCCGAATTGCAAGAGTATGTCACAAGCGAGGGAAAAACATCGGTAAGTCCGACAGACATGGATACAACAGGAAACGTTACATTTACGCAGGTTTTGATTGACGATAACAACGATCGCTGTGGCGTGATTCTATGGCTTGCCGATGCAGAAGCGCAGAGGGTGTACAATTTAGGCAGGGTAGCCTCGCCGAATGATATGCGGACGAATTCCCTTGGCTTTATAAAGGATGAAACCGGCAAAGCGGCCTACATGTACCATGCAATACATGACGATAATTCAACATCGTCCACAACGCGAAAATACTTTCATCTATATGTATATTCATTAGGAGAGGGCGACACTCCACCTATCAAAAGGACAATTTACAGCGAGAACAACAAAAGGAACAACGGAAACGGCATTTCCTATGCGAAATACCACAGTCAAGAAAACGCCATTTATCTCATGCAAGGGGCCACATGGGAGGGCTATGATTGGGGTGGAAACGTATGGGGCGTAAATGCAAGGATACAGCTTCCGTCTTGGACAGTAAACCTCGACCAATATGATTGGAATTGGGATATCGCTGATGAGTACGGCAGCTATAATGACTATCTCATGATGACCTACTACAACTACGATAACTGGATTGATAATGATAGGCGCATTAAGATGTTCACAAACTCAATCACAAAAGAACAGGCAGAAGAATCGGCGCTGACCCGTCTTGCTGATTTCACACAGGATGCAACAAGATATATCGAAAAGAATTTCACCAACATTTCAAAGCTTCTTGATAAGGTAAAAGAAGCGGTAAAGAAAAAGATCTCGGTAAAGCTTTCAGTTTCTGATGGGGGACAGATCGGTTTGTCGAGATCCTATAACCTGAAACCCGGAAAAACCTACTATTACGAATACGAAGTAAAAAAACCGGCAGCCAAGGAAGACTCTGAAAACATCAAGGTAACCGCTCCGCAAATTACTTATGAAACTCAAAATGTCTATGAAGGCGCAGGAAATTTAGAATCCTATTATGTGACGGACATCATGGAAGAAAATTTCAACGATGAGCTGAACCCTTTCTTTACCCTTGATTCCGGAAGGATAACGAATGCCCTGCAGACACCGACTACTTCAAAGTATAGTAGCAGCAGGGACTTGGCCACTGCATCACAGGTCAGCTTCACCATTCCGGAGGGGAAAACAGCCGTCGCCGTCATGGATGTAGACGTTTACCATGATTCACTGGATGCCGCAGGCTGGAAGTCCGGTGCCTACATCAATGGACAGAGGTATGACAGCAGGCCTATGTCCGCCAGTCCAAATATAAACGGTTATGTACATCCCTACCTATTGGTACCCGGCATCAATACGATCACTGCCTATGTATGTGATCGTACGAATCAGATTGATTCTTGGTATACAAAGATAGACAATCTAAAAATATTGTTCTTAGAAAAAAATCCGCCTGCTGCTGGGGGTAGCTTTTCGTCATCAAAAACAGTGGACGGGTGGACAATGGTGACGGGTAGCTTTCGGACCCCTGAAAAGATAATGGAATTCCAATCTCAAGAAATGCAGCATGCTCCGGATTGGCCGCCGGGAATTAAGATAACGCCGGATGGTGACGACAATTACTACGATTTTACAATTGCCGCAGGAAAGGTTGCCAACGTTTTTGCAACGTTCTATGGCTACACTTCCCGCAGCAACACCACAGTAGGGCCCTATGAGTTTCCGGGATGGCAAGTGACGCATCGAGGAACACGGAGCAGCAGTAACAGTCTCCTTTCCTATGTAAACACCGGAGAGACTTGGTTCGCGGGGATACAGCAAGGAACAACCCAGTTCGTAACAAATGCAGGATATCAGAGGTCAGCCAGTTTGACAAACCTTGAGACTTACATTTATCCGGAGAATCTAAATGGGCAATCTTCCTTCTTTTTTGAAGGCGACAAGGTCTACTCTATGAGTAACACCTTTGACGGGAAGACAAACATTAGAGTCAATCTAAATTCCGACGGAACAAACTCAGAATTGCTGATGCAGAATTTGGAAATTTACTATCTGAACAACGGCAATAAGGTATATCTGCATAACAAGCCGCTGCAGGACACCTCTGAATTATCCGGATGGACAATAACAGAAAATGCCACAGCAGAAATGTATACGGAAACAAAGCCCGAAAAAGAAGAGGACGCGCCATTGGTCTACAAAAAAGGGCAACTCGTTTCATATAACATGTTCTATGATGATTATGAGAATGATCCAAGCAAACGGCAGTATTGGAGGTATACCCATACACCATACAACGACGGGGCGCACCCACAGGCAGCATATATTTTAGACGAAGAAGGATATCTGGTAAGCAGCGCAGGAGCAATTCTGGCCGAGGCTATACCCCGCTTTTACATCGACGGAAAATATACCGTGGAGCACTGGCAGGAGGACAACACAAACCGTATGGTGGAGGCGGTAGGGCATTCAGGAGGCACTGTCCAGGGTGATACGGACTATACGCACTATGATAAACTGTCAAATGTAGAAAGCATCACCTTCTATATCGAAGGTGGAGCGTCTGCGCCCTGGATCACCTTCATCAAAACAATTCCGGCTGTGGTGAAGGAGGGAGACCGCTATCAGCTGCAGATCGGCGTGGATGATGCCGAGAAGGATGAGCTGAGGCTGACGACAGAGCTGTATAAGGACAAAAAGCTGATCTACACCCACAGGCAGACTGGCATCGTTGCCGATGCAAGCGGAACATACCCCTTCGTCACAACAGGGCTTGCCCCAACAGCAGAAGCTGGGAAATATGAGGTAGTGTGCACTGTCAGAGACTGGTCCGGAGCTGGGATCGGCACCTATCGTTTCACCGTGATCTCAGAGGGAAAAATAACAGGCTTCGTAAACCATACGGATCAATGGGATGACAATCGAAAAAAGTATAACCTCAAACGGTTTTCGGAAGAGGGAAATCGTGCAATGCAATTAAGCGATTACCTAGCCATGCCAACGCCAAGATTACGCGGAACCAACGTATTCTGGTCCGGAGAGAAATTCATGCTGCAGTCCGAGACGGAGGGAAAACCATCAAAGGTTGAGGTGCGAATTTTATCTGTCAGTGAGCAGGGGAATCAAAATACAGGGTACGCTGTGGAACTGACGAACACCGGCAGGAAAACAGCATCAGGCGCAGAGCTTTGGGAAGGCAGTCTCTGGGAGAACACCATGATCAACAGATGGGGGAAAAGAAATCCGGAGCAATTGCGCTTTGTTTTCACCGCATACTATGCCGGTGGTGTAACCAAGATCGATGAGAAGATGATCCTCGTTGACAGCAGACAGGATTACTGGCAGCTGCACAGGTTATGGTAGATTGCGGACTATGGCAAATTCACCTGCGCAGATAGCCTCGCCGGTGGAAACAGCTTATCCTCCCCCCCTTTCCTCCGGGGCTAAGATATGATAGAATAAATGAATACAGCAGACATATATAGAGAAGAGGAGAAGAGGAATGGATAAGGAGAATCAGTATAAAGAATATAAGACGGAGGATGTGATCGTGTACTGGAATCTTTCCCTATGCTCCCATTCCGGTAAGTGTACAGCGATGCTGCCTCAGGTGTTCAGCCCGGACAAGCGGCCATGGGTTTGTATGGACGGTGCCGGCCCACTTGAAATTATAAAGACCATTGACAAGTGTCCAACGGGTGCGCTGCGATACCAGCTTACAGAGGGTTCGAAGATCGATCCGGCTCTTGCAAAAGGCCCGGGATGGATTGGGTATAAAGTATCTGAACCCTCAATCGTACAGATACGAATCGTAAAAGATGGACCTCTGCTGGTAAAGGGACCCGTCCGCATTCTGGATCCGGAAGGAAATGCCATCAGAGAATGTGAAAGCATGGTGCTCTGCCGCTGCGGCAAAACGAAAAATCCACCCTTCTGCGACGGCTCACATCGGAACGAATAAAGGATGAAATGAACAAAACCGTGCAAATTATTGCGCGGTTTTGTGTTATACAAGGGATCAATTTATGCGTAATGATAAAGGCAGTAAGATTATAATGAACGCGTGAGATAGATCGTGTAGGTCTTCAGGGTTCTGTTTGAAAGAACGGTAAAGGTGATACTTTGGTTTCCGGGATTTAGGCTCACGGCCGTATTCAGAGTACCCGTTCCAGCCGCGCTGCCAGTGATCGTGATCGTTGCATCAGGATCAACCGCGGTCACCGATACGATAGCCAAAGTAGCTGCCTCGGCCGCATTTGCGGCAATCGGATCCAAACTTGGAAGCAGTGCCAGCCCATCAATGGAAATCGCACTCAAGTTGGTGTTTCCCGCCACCTCAACACTAATCGTGTAGGTCCTTGTTGTCATCCCTGCTGACGATGCATCCAACGTAATCGTCGTAATGTCGCTTGGATCCAACGGAATATTCAAAGCCGAAGTTGCCGCGGTACCGTTGATGGATATCGTGGTTCCGCTGGCCGCTGTGGCGGTGACATCGACGCCGGAGGTTCCAAATGGTACCGTGATGTCATAGCTGGTTTTGGAGGCGGCAAAGCCTGTAAGTACATTGCTTCCGCCGGAAGGTGCAAGGGTCAGCGTGCTTAAGGTAGCAGTTGTAACCGGTGGGACTGCTGCCGCAACGGTCCATGTAGCGGAGGCTGCCGGTATCGCTTTCCCGCCGGACTTGGTTTTTAATTTATTCGCAACGACTGCCACATAATACGCTTGGCCCTCCGTCAGGTTTGCGCTTGGTGTTATGGTAATTGTGTCGGAAGAACTGATGGAAGCGGTGAAGGTGACATTTGCGCCACTGGCACTGCCGCTCTTCAGCTGAAGGCACTCCTGCAGGTAGGCTGCGATTACCTCTCCGCCGTCACTGTATTTCACAACATCTTCCGTAAATTTAATGGTAATGGGGGTGCTTGCCGCTACTCCCGTCGCACCGTTGGCTGGGCTAAATTTGACCGATGTACTACCGCCCTTTGAACTGGTGGTAAAATATGCGGATGCCCCTTCATTTTTCGTTCCGCCGACATTGATCAAGGCTTCATCCTTGAGTACTACATAATATTTCGTACTCGTGTTCAAATCATATCCTGGAGTAAGGGTGATTATTTTTTTTGCGCTGTTAATTTCTGCTGTAAAATCAACATCATCTCCACCCTTGGTATTGAGTTTCAGACTGACAAAGTCTTTTATATTTGAAGCACTGATGACCTTTCCATCAGCCAGCTTCATAGAAGAAGTAAAGGTCAATGTGATTTTCGAGTCCACGTCAACGTCCGTTGCCTTGCTCTTTGGATGAAAGGCAACGTCAACATCGGAATTGCCTTCTTCCTCGGCTCTGTCTACGGTGGTTGCGACGGTCATTTTATTTGGCTTTGTTTCGTAGGTGATGTTATCGGCATTGACAAACATTTGGGTAATGACACCTTCACCATGGAAATATGCTTCTGCATTCACTGTCGCTTCCAGCACCTGTGCTTTTCCAGTCAGCGTGATATCGGAATACCTTCCTGCTCCGGTTATCGTGAGCGCTGTGATTTTGCCGGATTCCAGAGCAACTACAGCAGAGGAGCCCATAATAGTAACGATGGGGAAGTTCCCCTTCAATGTCACATCAGCTCCTTTATTGACCGCCACATTTAGAATGCCAAAACCGTCTTTCCCTGCAGTCTGCAGGATGGATTTCCCTGATGCGGACAGCTTGGGAATGACCGTGGTACCCTTTGTCACGATTCGTACCGCACTGTCGTCCTTGTCCACCACCATGCCGGCAATTCTTGAATTGTTAATGGTGATGCTCTTGGATCCTCCGCCATTCACCGTGAGCTTTCCTAAGATAACACAGTTATCGATCGTGGCATTGCCTTCTCCAAGATCTTCATCGATTGTCACATCGTCCGTATAAATTTTCCCGAGAAGGGTTGTATCATTTTCATCGATGGTTGTTCTCCGAGAAACGATGGTTTCGTTATCCAATATTTCGCATAATATTTTTGCTGCTTGCGCTCTGGTAAGAGGATCCGTCGGATGGAGCCTTCCGTCGTCATAGGCTCCGAAATATTGCCTTCCCGTCATCTTTTCCAGCGCGGCTGTGGCCCAGGTTGCGATCAATCTATAGTCGCGGTAGGTTTTCAGATCTCCGCCGCCTTTATAATTGGGAAGGATGTTGGACAGCATGACTGCCGCCTCCTGCCGGGTAACCGAGCTGTTGGGCCGAAAGGTATCTCCCGAGCCGCTTGCATAGGTTGCTGTCACAGCCGTGGCAACCGCGTTGGAATACCATTGGCCGAAAGGAACATCTTTAAAAGAAATCGCATCGGTATCAATATTGATTTTAAATGCATCATTGATCATGGTAACAAACTCGGCTCTGCTTACGGTCTTGTCCGGCTTAAAACGCCCGTCGGGATAGCCGTCAACGAAGTCCAGATTATAAGCCCTCGTAATAAAGCCTTCCGCCCAGTGCCCTCTCGCATCGGAGAATTTGACGGCCCCATAGGAATTCACGGGCAGGATAAAAGGCAACGATAAAACCATTGCCAGCGATAGCGCTGCCGCCAATATTCTGTGTCCGATTCTTCTTTTTAGGCTCATGATCAAGATCCTCCTACTCATTTCCCCTAAATTCTAACATTTTTTTATCTCAATGACAATTCCGTAGCTTAATAAACTATGGATGCAGGAATTGTAAATACGGCGCAGTAGATCGCCCCTATCATAAAATATCGGCAGCGACCAGAATTACTTAAATAAAGTTTGAAAAACAAAGGAGGATAGATTTTACGCTATCCTCCCAATGATTACTTCTATATGGATTCTCCGGTTAATTCATGGGCTGATTAGGTTGTAACTTTAGTACCCAGTTTTCGCACGGTCAGGTCCGAAAAAGCCTCAATCGCAGAATTCATTGCAGAGGCCGCATTATCGACTTCCGCCTGTGTTGCGGAAGGGTTTCCCAATACTGTTTCCGCTGTAGTGATTGCTGATGTAAATGTGGACATCGTGCCAGAGGTTACCCAGTATTTGTCGGTTGCAATGTCGGTACCGTCCAGACTTGTGAAGGTTGAGCTTCTTAAGTTGTTTGCGGTGTTGATTACACTAGATAAACTGTTTTTCACGATGATTGGTTTCGTGCCATAGGACTTTTGGGTATTGAATGTCGACACGGCCGAATATAATGCTCCGGCGGCGGTATTCACTGCATCGACGGATTGAACAGTGGATTTTGCCTCGGTCGCTGTGTTGATGGCCGTATTCAGAGTGGACATTTGATCCGGTGTCACCCACTGCCTGGCAGGGTCCACATTACTACCATCGGCACTTGTTTCAATATTGATTTTGCTTGCATCTGCTGCTGCGATGGCAGTATCGATGGCTACGGTATCTACTTTTATCTTTGAACCAAGACTCTTTGCAGACAGAAAACTGTTGGTAGCGGTGTCGAGGGTCGCCGCAGCGGCACCGGCGGCAGCTGTCGTCAGAACAGTTGACTTAGCGCTGGTTGCCGTTGCAATTGCATTATCCAGGGCGGTCATCTGTGCTGAGGTAACCCAGTAATCTGTGGTATACACATCTGTGCCGTTCACGCTTTGCGATACATTTACCTTGGCGTTGTTTGCGCGGGTGATCGCTGTGTTGATCGCAGTAACATCAACGCTGCCGGTAGTCCATGTGACGGAGGAAGCGGGAATTGAAGCGCCTCCAGTTTTTGTTTTCAGCTTGTTAGCGACCACTGCCACATAGTATTTCTGGTTCAAATCTAGATTTGAACTCGGTGTTATGGTAATCATCTTTTTCGCGGAATTAATGGTAACTGAGTAGGATACCGTTTCGCCGCTAGCGCTTGTTTTTCGAAAGACCAGACAGTCTTTTAAATAAGAATCACTGGTGCTGATGGTTGCGGCATTGCTGTAACGGACCACATCCTCAGAGAACGCAATGGAGATGCTTGTATTGACCGGGATCGTTGCTGCTCCGTTAACCGGGCTGAAAGTGGTCGTTACGCTGCCATAGGTATCTCCGGTTGTAAAACTGATTGATTGAGCGGTGTTCCCGTTTCCATCGGAATCACGAAGGGAGTTTTTATCGATAATCACATAATATTTTGTATCCTTCGTCAGGGATGCGTCAGGCACAATCGAGATAATTTTTTTCGCACTGTTTATTGTCGCGGTGTAGCCAACCTTGCTTCCGGAAGAGGAGCTTTTTCGCAGGACAACGAAGTCATCGATATCGGAATTGGAAATAGTGTCTCCATCGTACATTTTCATTGCCGAATCAAATGTTATGGTAATCGTTGCATCCAATTTCACTTTTGTCGCACCGTTTTTCGGACTGAAGGTAATAGCAGAAGTTCCATCCGATTGGGTCGGCGTGTCGGCAGAGGAAGCAATGGTCCACCGTTTCGGTTTTGTTTCATAGGTAACATCGTCGGCATTGACGTTCATTTGAGAAATGGTGCCGCTACCGTGGAAATAACTCTGCGTATTGACGGTTGCTGTGCTAATGGTTGTATTGCTTGCCGCTGTAATGTCGGAGTATCGGCCGCCCACGGTCAACGAATCGATTGTGCCGGAGTCTAGCGTTACTTTTGCTTTAGTGCCGCTAACATTCACCTTGGGAAAGGTTCCCTTCAATGTGACTTCCGCGGAACCGTTCACGGTGATATTACTGAAGCCCGAGCCAAAAAGACCGCCGCCCAGACTGGAGGTCTGCAGTATGCAGGCTTGGGAAGCGGAGAGCTTGGATATGGCGGTTTGCCCCTTTGCAAGAATGCGAACCGGATCGTCGTCTTTATTGACGGCCACATTCGCGACACGGGAATTGTTCACGGTGATCGTCTCGGTTCCTCCGCCCTTGACGGAAAGGGTGCCTAAAATCACACAATTGTCAATTGTGGCACTGTCTTCTCCAAGATCTTCATCTATGGTCACATTATTGGAATATATTTTACCGGATAATTTCGTGCCGTCATCGTCGATCACAGGGCTGCTGGTAACAATGGTCTCTTTATCAATCATATCGCAGATGATCTTTGCGGTTTGACCCCTTGTGAGCTGGTCGACAGGATGAATTTTTCCGTCATTGTATGCGCCGATGTATCCTTTTCCATTGACTTTTTCCACGGCGTCATAGGCCCAGTCGGCAATGGATTTATAATCCGAATAAGCTTTCAAATTGCCTCCCGTTCCATAGATGGGCACGATTCTGGATATCATGACTGCCGCTTCCTGTCTGGTGATCGGATTGTTCGGCCGGAAGGTATTGTCATCATAGCCCGCAGTGTAAGCTGCAGCTACGGCCTTTGAAACGTCGTTATAATACCACTCGCCGTAGACTACATCGCTGAAGGCCAGGTTTTCTGTTCCGGCATTGCCCAGGGCCTTGTTCACCATGGTGGCAAATTCGGCTCGGGTTACCGCTTTATCCGGCGAAAATCTGCCGTCGGGATATCCCGTTATTATTTTTTTGTTAACAGCGGTATTGATATAGCTTTCTGCCCAGTGCCCGGACGTATCGGAAAACTTACTTGCTCCATAGGAATTTACAGGCGCAGCCAGCGGCAGCGACAGGATAATCGCCAGAATACCGCAGCCTATTCTTTTCAATTTCATTGATTTGTTCCCCCTCTTAAATAGACTAATATGAAAAGTTCTGTTTTATATTTTTTAAACTTTTAGTAAATTTTACTACTTTATCAGTTAAAATACAATTCCCGGATATTACATTTTTATTAAGTTATCTGCTCTCGATTGACACATGTCAACATTTTCCGACCCAGTTTTGTACTGGACACTCTTTGCGTGAAAGCATATAATTGGGATAGGTGAAACCGGGAATTCAGTGACGTTTCAAACACCACATTTTTGACGCTATTAAAAGGAGAAAAGTTCCATTCAAACGGGAAGATTCGTATATACAGGAGAAAATGGGAGGAGAAAGAGATGAATTACAAGAAAGGGTTATCCCTGATATTGATCTTTGCCATGGTGCTGACCATGGGGATTTCCGGCAGCTATGGGGAAACGGATGCGGGCACTGCATTTGCCGACATCAGCGGGCATTGGGCGGAAGACACAATAAAGGAAGCGGCAAGCCTCAAGATCGTAGGGGGATATCCCGACGGAACTTACCTACCGGACAACTTAATTAAAAGAGAAGAGTTTCTAAAACTCCTTTCCAATATATTGACGGAGAAACCGGACATTGCGAATACGAAGCTCCCATTCACAGACGTTGTGGAGGAGGAATGGTATGTTCCTACTATTAAGATAGCAGTAGCTGCCGGAATCACATCCGGATACGGAGACGGAACCTTCGGCATCGGACTGATGATCAGTAGGCAGGAGGCGGCAAAAATTGCAGGATCTGTGATCCCATCCTATGATGTTGAGGGGGAAAAGGGCGCGGAAACAGCTCTGGATAAAGGACAGATCGCCGATTGGGCATATGATTATGTCGATCTGATGTTTAAAAAAGGCTACATGAAAGGGGACACAGAAGGAAACTTCCGCCCGACCATGGCGCTGACCAGAGCAGAGGCTGCAACGATTTTATTAAATATAAAGAAAAACGAAGCGGTTATTGCAGCAAATGCAGAGGAACTTGCTGTTACGGATTGTATGGCATCCCATGATGGTATGGAGGGTGTTTTCGTTAAGGGTTCCGGGACGAAAAACGATCCTTATCAAATCGCCACCGAGGAGCAGCTGAATCACATGAAAATGCATGTAACGGAAGGAGCCTTCTACATATTAACAAAAAATATCGCGATCACGAAGGACTACGCAGTCACACCTCCGGCCGTTGGCTCTGATGAGCCTAATTGGACCGAAGGTAACTTTGCGCCGATCGGAAGCAAAGAAGTACCGTTCAAAGGATCTCTCGATGGAAATGAATATACCATCAGTGGATTGAATGTTTCCGGGACTGTCGGAACTGGTTCAAAAAAGACAGTGGCAAGCTATGCGGGGTTATTCGGATATTTGGCTTCCGGCTCCAGCGTGACAGACCTTATTATCGATGCGGCTACTATTATGGGGAATCAATATACCGGAGCAGTTGTGGGATATAATGAAGGGACAATCAAGAATTGCCAGCTTGGAAAAAAGGGCATCGTGAATGGACGGACAAATACCGGAGGGCTTGTCGGGTACAGCACGCAGCCGTTATCCTCCCTGAGAAACCGAGGTGAGGTTACCGGGACAGCCGCCAATACCGGAGGTATTGTGGGCTATATCAGTGCACCGGGAACAGCCCTGCATTATTGCCAGAATGAAGGCACGGTTGTCGGAAACGAAAGCACCGGTGGCGTAGTCGGCAAGTTTATCTCTTCTGCAGACGAAGCTTCAAATATAAAGGAATGCTACAATAAGGGAACCGTACAATCAGGCGCTTATCAAGCGGGTGGGATCGCAGGTACAGCAAGCGGAGAAAACTACGGTATAATAATAAGTGATTGTTCAAATTCAGGGGTGGTAACAGGAGCGGGTGTAAATGGAGGGATAGCCGGTTTGCTGGAAACAAAAAAAGCAACTGTGACGGATTGTAAAAACATGGGTACGGTTTCCGGTTACGGAGCCGGCGGGATCGTCGGCAGCAACCGGGGGGTAATTAGCTATTGTTACAATTCCGGAACTGTAAAAGCGAAATTGGACGCGGGAGGAATTACAGCTCACCAGAATAATGGAGAGGGAAGAGTAACGAAGTCTTATAACGAAGGAACAGTCTATGCGAAAAGCTATGCCGGCGGTATCATTGGTGAAAACAATTCAAAAGTTGATAATTGCTACAATTCTGGCAAGGTGAGCGGTGAAGATAATATTGGAGGAATTGCCGGAGCTAATACAAAAGCAGTTACCAATGTGTATGGATCCGGAATTGTTACCGGAGATTACATCGTAGGAATTTTGGTCGGAAGGAATGTCGGAACATTAAGCAACTCTTACTGGTTGGACTCCGCAGGCACCTTGAGTATTGGCTTGGCTGACCATACAAGCAGTCAGTCATTGGTAAAGCGGGTCGCCCATGAAGAGCTGTCCGGCCAGATTAAAATTAAGACACAGGATGGGTATCGGTTACTCGTAGACGTAATGAATGATAATAATATAACCAGTACAGATATTGCCAATAAGACGAGACCGAATCCGGTGTGGGAATACCTTTATGCCGTTGCAGAACCGGCATCGGGAGCAGTAATGACAGTCATCTCTGATGGGGGAGGGATTGTGCCTCCGATTGGATATGATACAGCTGATATAAAGGGCAATACAATTAAAGCGGAAGACATAAAGATGAAATACCTCTATCCTAGCATTAAAAATTAAAGCGGGAAAGCTGAGAAGTTAAAATGTAATATGGCTGTAATGGACTTAAGCTAACACTTTGGTATAATATCCAAAGAATGAAAAATCATGATAACCTGTTTTTATAATACTGAAAGGGGTGGAAACTTTGAAGAGAACAAAAGTATTAATATTAATCGTGACGCTTGTGTTATTAGTAGGCTCAGTTACGGGGACCGCATTTGCAGACGTTGATTACAGCCAGTGGGATTCTCAAGCGGCTTATCCTCAAGATGTAGTCGGAACTCCATATTTTTCGTCAGTCAAATACTTGATTGACAAAAAAGTGCTAACCGGATATGTTGATGGAACATTTAAGCCGGAGAATAGTATTACAAGGGCGGAAGTTGCCGTAGCCATAACGAAGATGGTCAATCGAACGAAAGACGTAGATGCAATGGCTGCAAAAAATACCTTTGCGGATCTTACCGGTTACGATTGGGCGAAAGGCTATATTAATACAATGGTAGATGCCGGTGTAATAAAAGGGATTACTGCCACTACATATGAGCCGGGAAAAAATATCAGCTATGCAGAGCTAATTACAATGCTGATCAGAACAAATAGCGGCGCGGCGTCCGAGCTAGAAAATTATGGGAATTGGCCAAATAACTATATTCAATATGCGCAAATGTACAATATAATTGGTGATGTAATTATAACTGATTGGTATGCTCCGGCTACAAGAGGTGATACAGCAAGGCTAATATACCGGGTAATGCCAAAATCAAATTAGTAAAGAGGGGGATATATCATGGGGAAAAAATCATTGAGAAAGCTAGCGCTAATAATGGTGCTGACATTAATAGGAACATCAACTGTATTTGCAGCAGCAGATACGGTTGCAGTTACGATTCCATCCGATGTTGAAGGAACTGCTTATGAAGAGGCGGTGAAAGCCCTCATGGACAAAGGGATCATCACAGGTGACACAGATGGCAAGTTTCATCCGGAAGCTAATTTAACAAGAGCACAAGCGTGCATCATCGTTGTCAAGTCCATGAATCCGCCGGCAGCTGAAGTTACCGGCACGGCAACCCAGCTTGTAGGAAAGAGTGGCTTCGCCGATATGTCCGGATACGGGTGGGCAGAAGGTTATATCAAGTATGCTGTCCAGCAGCGTGTAACAAAAGGATATCCTGACGGAACCTTTAGGCCGGGAAACAATGTAACCATGAATGAATTGATAACAATGGTGCTCAGAGCAGCGGCTTATACAGATGAAGGTCTGGGTGGCACATGGCCTTCAAATTATACAGGCAAAGCTGCAGAGCTGGATCTGCTTTCAAATATTCCTGCTCCCCTTCCAACCTATGCTACAAAATGGATGGCAGCGCAATTGGATTATAATGCATTGAGCAAAATTGAGGCGGCAAATCTTACAGATAGAGAACATGGATCAGGCCCGGACAAGGTGCCGGACACGAAATCCATGACATATGTAACCGGAAGCTTCAACGACTCTATGACTACCTATAACGGTAAAGCCATTTCAAGTAAAGTGCTCGTATACACCTATGGTGAAAAGAAGAATTACAGCAGCACAATGGCTTTATCAAACAAGCTCTCCGATTACAGAGAAGATACCGTATACAAATATAAAAATGTAAAAACGCCTGCTTACTACAAAGAAGAGAATGGCAAGATAACAGAAATGGTCGTTCCTATGGATGTTGGATTCAGCGGCAGAGTGTACTGTGTTATTAACGAAACAATTACAACTGTCAACGGTAGCGGGGAAGCAGTTATCGGATTTGAGACACTTACGGCAACGAGAAAGATTACTTGGCTTGGCGAGAAAGGTCTTGCGGATATCCTAAGTGCACAGTATCTTCAGGGGGAGATTTACGAGCTGAACGTTTCCAACGGTGAAATTCAGAGTATCTTTAAAGCTTCCGAAGCAGGGAAAAAAGGTGCTGTATTTGAAGAAATTTCCGGCACCGCATCTGTGTCAGGCTGGGATGACGTTGAAAGCCGCGAGGGGGCGGTTGTTAAAATTATTAGCGCCGATGGGGGAGCTATGTTTGAGATAAAAAGTAATGCTTCCATCTATGTTATTGATAAAAACAACCAAACTGAATATCGCGAAGGCAGTATCTCCAGTATAAGATCAGGGGTACAGATCAGAGCATATGATATTATTGATGATGATATCGTTTCTGCAGATATAATTGTTGTTTTAAGATAGGAAACATAAGAGAATATAAAAAATGAAATAACAATGACCTAAGGGGCACCCGTGAGGGTGCCCTTCGTTTATGACGATGAAACAATAATGGAAGTAAACGCTTCTGCAACCCGTTGAAAATCGATGTGTTTTTACTGCGGAATTTATAATGAAGTTGTTTTTGCCAGTTCTTGTCCCAAATCTCGTGGAATGTTAACAGACCTGTAATATGTCTGTAATGGACTTCTTGTCATTTACCCGATATAATAGGGACATACCTTGAGAAATAGCCCCTAAGCACTCACTTAAATCATTGAAAGCGCCAGCTTGTTTATGTATTACAATTTGGTTACATTTGAAAGTAGAGGTTGACTGCTATGCGGGCAAAAGGTATAATTCAACGTGATAGAATATGCGGTGGATAAACGAACTGCATTTCTATAGGAAATGTCAAATTATCTTCTGAAGGGGAGGATAATTTGAGCCAAAAATCAAATTAAATCTCCCCTTCAAAGAAAAATACCTTAAAGGAGGAATTTTTTAATGAGAAAAGTATTATCATTTGTACTAGTATTATCGCTGGTACTCGGTAGCTTCTCAATGGCATTCGCTGCTACTCCAGCCGGACTTAGCGATATCGCAGGAATTGCCAATGAAGAAGCAATCCAGGTTAATTTTGACCTTGGAATCGTAACAGGAAATCCAGATGGAACTTTCTTGCCTGCAAAGGCTGTAACCAGAGCAGAATTTGCTGCTATGATTACAAGAGCTCTTGCTATTCCTGATAGTGCACTTGCTGGTTACACTTCAACTAGCTTCAAAGACACTACTGGGTATGGATGGGCTGTTCCTTATCTTGCATTCTGCAATTCCAAGGGCATCATGTTAGGTGATGGCGCTGGAAACGCAATGCCAGGAAGAACAATCAATACAAACGAAGCAGTAACAATGGTTCTTAGAGCTATCGGTTACACTTCCAACTCTTCACAGCTTGTTGGTGCATGGCCTTCAAACTATGTAACTCTGGCTCAGAACAAAGGACTTTATGATGACGTTGCTGCAACAGGAAACGTTGACAAGGCCAGTGCAGCGCAGATTATCTACAACGCATTAACTGTTCAGAAGGTTGCTGTTAATTCTGACGGCGCAACAACATTCCTTGATAATGGAAAAGTTTCAACAGATCCAAATTATGTTGCTTACAATCTGTTAAACACTGGACTGGGTTGTGACGAAAATCCTGATCAGGTTATTGATGGGACTGTAGATTCAGTTATCAATATGAACAAATACATTGGTCAGTTTGGAACAACTTATACAAATAAAGATGGCGAAATCGTAGCATTCATCTCTGAGTCCACCCAGCTGGTTGGTACTTTTGACGGTGGAGCAGATTTTGATGACAATTTCACAACATTAGCAGATGTTGATTATACAAACAGCATCACAACAACAACCGGAATCGAATTAATGTTCAATGGAACAGATGAAGATTGCACTTTCAACGCTGCTACTGTATATGTTGTTAATGCAGACGTAGCTGGAAAGAAAATTAAAGAGATTTACTCCGTAATGGAATGGGATACTGAAGGATATGACGACGTAGTTTCTGCTTCTGACCTTGAATCCATTAACGATGACCAAAGCTTGCTTGGCGCAGATTTCACATTAGATGATGATGATGAAATCGATCTAGGCTCATTCACATTAGTTGGAGCTACAAGCCTTGACAAGATTGCTAAAGATAACGTAGTTTACGTTTATCGTGGCGGATCTGACAACGAAATAACGAGAATTGAAGTTGGTACTACCGTTGTTGAAGGCATGGTTAAGAGTGTTAAGTCCGGAGATATCACCATTGGTAGCAAAGTATATGCAAATGCTTCTACTAAGGCAAACGGATTAGCAAACAACACAGATGTTACTACTGCTGAAGTTTCCAAGAACGTTAAGGCTTCCCTCGACGCAAACGGATACATCTATACAGTAGATGTTACAGACGATGTGGCTAACAATGTAGCTGTTCTCTTAGCAAAGGATGCTGGAATTGATAATCAGGCTAAATTACTCAGCGCTGATGCATCAGAAAAAGTATTCACTGTGAAGAACGGCACAATTTATGCGCAGTTACCTGCAGTTGACAATCTGATTGTTTATGGATTGAACAAAGATGGAAAGGTTTCATCCGTAACAGATGGTGGAGCGTATGTTACTCTTGCAGCTGGTAATCAATTCAAGAGCAATAGCGTTGTATCTGTTGGTGCTTTGACTTACAGAGTTGCTAGCGACGTAGTAGTATATGCTTATAATGCTGCTGGCGACTACGATGTAACTACAATCGAAGACGTATCAAAAGATCCTCTGACAGCTGCTGGACAGTTGTTACTTGATGACACCTCTAAAGTAATCGGTATCATCGTTGACGCTGACGATGCTAGCGCATCAGCTGATGATGTATATGGCGTAATTAACGATCAATATGCAGACACAGATGCTGACGGCGACAAAGTTATGAGGCTTGAAGGATTTGCTGATGGTGCAAAACTTGATAAGCTTACTGACAGCGATACTACAGTATTAAGCGCTGCATGGAATGGAAACACCTTCACAACTCTGGGCGGCGTTCAGATTTACAAGTTCGATATGAATGCTGATGGCGTAATTACAGCTGGAACTTCACCTGATGCTGATGTCACTACAGTTGCAATGGATAAAACTGTGGCTGGAGTTGACGGAAGAAATGCTATTAAGGATTCCGGTAATGTTTGGTATGCTTTAGCAAAGGATGTAGCAATTTATGAATACATTCCTGCTGATGGCGAGTACAAAGCATACTCCGGTAAACTTCTGAATACCTGGAAGTTCTCAGTATATGAAAATGATTCAGATACTGCCGGTGCAGAAATCGTAGTATTCATTCGATAATTTGAACGATACTAACGAAGCTTAAAAAATTAAATAAAGTATAACTTTTCGAAGGACAGAGAAATCTGTCCTTCGTTTTTTTCTCTTGACTTTCGTCTGGATAAGGGATATTATTTTATCGTTCAAAGAATGAACGATTGTTTTTAACTATGTGATGATTAAGGTGATGTTTATGCAGGAAGAGCGAGATATATTAGGGATTTTAAAAAACAATCCAAACATATCTCAAAGAAAAATATCTGAGAAAACCGGACTTTCTTTGGGACAAGTCAATTTTTTAATTAAGAAATTTGTTAAAAAGGGTCTTATAAAAATAGAAGGCCAGACATCTAAGTCTATAAAATATAATTTAACGCCAAAAGGGTTTGCTGAAAAGGCAGCTCTTACACAAGAGTATATAAAACTATCTTATAAGGCAGTAATTGCTCTTACGGAGAAAATACGATCCCTTGCCGATCAATTTTCCTCTCATGGAGAAACGATCTTTGTATATGGCGATAATGATGAGATGATGGAAATTGTTAAAATTGCTTTGGGAGATAGGATGACCCCCATATCTGAAACATCCGTGGTTGAACAAGGAATGGTTGTTTTTTATTGGGGAGAAGAGGACGGAAAGGATATTGGGGGCAAATGGATAAACATTCTCGAGTGATACGGTCATCAGCTCAGATAGCGTTTCTAATGGCAGTATTAACACTGATATCAAAATTACTTGGTTTCATAAGAGAAATGGTTATGGCTAACTATTATGGAGTCACTTATATAACGGACGCCTACGTTATGTCCTTTACAATACTATCCGTTATATTTGGAGGATTGATTACCGCTGTCTCCACGGCCTACATCCCGATATATTCAGAGATAGTAGAAGGGAAGAATAAAGAGGCAGGAGATAGATTCACGAGTGAGTTAATTAATGCACTTCTTATATTAACATTAGTAATATCTTTGATCGGTATTGTGTTTTCGAATCAAGTAATATCCATATTTGCAAGCGGATTCTCTGGCGAGACTGCGAGGTTGGCAAATTTCTTTGTAAGGGTGTTGTTTTCTTATGTAGTTTTTTCATCAAGTGCTGGAATATTAGAATCGTACTTGCATTATAAAGGGGTTTTTTTACCCCAGATAATAAGTGGCTATTTGATTAACGCATGTACAATTGCAGCCATAATCATTAGTTCATATACAAATTACTATTTCCTAGCTTTTGGATGTTTACTGGGATATATTCTTCGGTTTCTAACCATGTGGTCTATAGCAAAGAGAAGAAGCTATAATTATAATTTCTCATTAAAGCTTAATGATACTGTGAAAAAAGTTGTAGCATTGGCCTTGCCTACGTTTATAGGGAGCTATATGTTGCATATAAATCTATTTATTGATAGAACATTGGCCTCCCGTTTAGCGGAGGGAAGCATCTCTGCGCTAAACTATGCGTCATTGCTTAATGGTATGATCATGGGTCTAACTATTACGATACTATCAACCATCATCTATCCGAAGCTATCACAAGCAAACTCATTAGAGCAATATGATCGGTTTAATAGTATTATTGGGGTGGGAACTACTATTACTGTAATGATTGCACTTCCTTGTTCACTTGGAGCAATGATATACTCGAATCAAGTTGTCCAGATAGTGTTTGAACGAGGAGTATTCGACGCCAATGCATCTGCAATGACAAGCTCTGCATTTGTATTTTATTCTGCCGGATTACTGTTTATATCATTAAATGATTTACTTACCAGAACATACTATTCTATGCATAACATGAAAACCCCAATGATTATTGGTGGAATTAGTGTTATAATAAATGTAGTATTGAATTTAATACTTGTTCAGTTTATGGCGCATAATGGATTGGCATTGGCGACGAGCGTTGCATCGTTTTGCAATACAATCTTATTGTATATTGGATTAAAGCGAAAGCACCCTCAAATAAGAGTATTACAGTCAAGATTGCAATTAATAAAAATAACGATAGCTTCAATAACTGCATTAAGCATATCATATATGGCATATACCTTCATGACTGATGCAATGGGCCATATACCATCAATTATACAACTATCTATATCCATATTAGTCGCAGTAATTATTTATTCGGGATTATTACTTATATTTAAAATAGAGGAAATTAAATTACTGAAACAGATAATAAAAAAGGTTTGAGGAATCTAAAAAAGAATGATAGAGGAGAATAAATGCAATTTATTGATCTAAAAACACAGTATGGTTTAATTGAAAATAGAGTTAAAAAAAGATTTGATGATATCATGAAGAATGCTCGTTTTGTTATGGGAAAAGAAGTTGTTGAACTGGAGGAAATGCTTGCTGAATATGTGGGAGTAAAATATTGCATAACTTGTTCCAGTGGTACCGATGCGCTTTTGATCCCATTGATGGCGTATGGAATAGGTAAAAATGACGCAGTTTTTGTTCCTACATTTACTTTTTATGCATCTGCAGAGATAATTGCTACAGTGGGTGCAACCCCAATATTCATTGATGTAAAAAAGGAAACCTTTAATATAGATGTAGACAAACTGGAAACAGCAATAAAGGCAGTACAAGATGAGGGAAAATTACAGCCAAAGGCTATTATCCCGGTAGATTTATTTGGACTTCCGGCAGAACATGACAGAATCAGAGAAATAGCACAAAAATACAATCTTATCGTGCTGGAGGATGGCGCGCAGGGATTTGGCGGAACAATAAATGGCAGGAAGTCATGTGGATTTGGAGACGTCTCCGCCACTTCGTTTTTTCCGGCAAAACCCCTAGGCTGCTACGGCGATGGCGGGGCCATATTTACCAATGATGATACTTTGATGGATTTAATGAAATCAATTAGAATACATGGTCAAGGGATTGACCGATATGAAAATGTAAGACTTGGCATCAATGGCAGATTGGATACCCTGCAGGCCGCAGTACTGCTTGAGAAATTAGGGATATTTGATTCTGAACTTGAGAATAGAAACAAAATCGCAGAATTCTACAATCGGGGTTTGAAGGATGACTTTACAACACCGAATGTTGAAGAAGGATATATGTCAAGTTGGGCACAATACACCTTGATAGCAGATGATAATGCTCAGAGGGATAAAATAATGCAACATCTCAAATCACGGGATATCCCTACTATGATCTATTACCCAATACCATTGCATAGGCAAAAAGTGTTTTCAAACGTTAGAAGTGATTATTCTGATTTGTCAATAAGTGAAAACCTAGTGGAACGGGTCTTTAGCATTCCGATGCATCCTTACATGAAAGAGGAAGATGTTGCAGCAGTAATAGCTGCACTAAAGGAAAGCCGATAAAAGGAGTATATACTATGGATAAAACATTTGTACACCCGAGCGCAATCATTGAAGACAACGTTTCTATTGGAAAAGGCACAAAAATATGGGTGAACTCTCAAATAAGAAATGATGTAAATATCGGCGAGAGCTGCAACATCGGTAAAGATACTTTTATTGATTCAGGTATTACAGTGGGGAATTTCTGCAAAATCCAAAATGGTGTATCGTTATACCATGGAATTACGATTGGAGACAAAGTATTTATTGGACCAAATGCTGTCTTTACAAATGACATGTATCCAAGAGCCTTTAATCAAAATTGGAAGGTAACAGAGACTACCATTCAAGAGGGTGCTTCAATTGGTGCCAATGCAACCATTGTATGTGGTGTTACTTTAGGAAGATTCTGCATGATTGGTTCGGGAAGTGTAGTTACAAAGGATGTTCCTGATCAAGCGCTGGTAGTTGGGAATCCGGCACATATCATTGGATATGTTTGCGAATGTGGAGCAAAACTTGATGACAGTAATTACTGTAACGCCTGCAATAGAAAATATGATTTGAATCGATAGGAGAAAATGTACATGAATATTGTATTAATAGGATATGGATATTGGGGACCCAACATTGCAAAAAATGCAATGTTAAGCGATAAGGTTGATCTTTTTGGAATTTGCGATTTGAGCCCAGAACGTCTAGAGAAGGCGAGAACAATTTATGGAAACAGCATAAAATATTTTAATGATTACCAGGAATTAATTTCAAGGGATGATATAGATGTGTTCGCACTCGCAGTCAAAAACGATGTGGGACAAAAAATTGCAGAGGACATTTTAAATGCTGGAAAACACTTGTTTATTGAGAAGCCATTAGCTAAATCAGTAGAAAATGCAATGAGACTGAAAGAAATTGCTCAGAAGAATAAATTAGTATTACACGTTGATCATATCATGATTTTTAATCCTGTTATCAGAAAAATAAAACAGATCATTTCTAGTGGAGAACTAGGAGATTTGATATATTTTGATTCTAGTAGAGTTAATCTGGGGCCAAGCATTAAAGAAGATGTAAATGCGATGTGGGATTTAGCAGTGCATGATTTAGCAGTCGTTGATTATCTTAGCAATGGAGTTACCGCTAAGCATGTAAACGCTGTAGGGCTTAGCAGGTACGGGTCCCAAGAGGAATTGACATACCTAAGCATTCAGTATGAAGGTTTCATTGCGATGCTTAAATCGAGTTGGATATCACCCCTGAAAGAACGAAGAATGATAATCGGCGGAACAAAAAAGATGCTTGTCTTTGATGAACTGAACATGGATAAACTATTAGTGTATGACAAAGGGGTTAACGTTGTTGGTAGTACTTTTGATGAGTATGGAACTTATGAAATGAAAATTCGAACAGGGGAGATGTATTCACCGAATATACAAGAGGAGGATTCTTTGCTTAATAGCATTAATCATTTTGTCTCTTGCGTTGAGGATGGACGAGAATCTGTGGCAAATGCAGATCAGGCAATCAGGGTATTGCAAGTTTTGGAAAAAGCAGATAAGGATATTGAATCGAAGAGGATAAAAGCATGAAGAGGGATTTGAGAGATAAATCTATATTGGTAACGGGTGGAGCAGGATTTATTGGTAGTCATTTAGTTGATAGACTGATAAGCTTGGGAGCTAAAAAGGTCATCATTATTGATAATATGTTTCTTGGAAATGAAAACAATTTGATAGAAGCGATTAAAAAAGGAGCAATTTTATATAAGGATGATGCAGAGATATATTCTTCACTTGAGTTTATTGTCAAAGAGCATGATGTTGAAGTAATATTTAATTGTGCTACAAAAGCGTTAAATTATTCTTTTTCAAATCCATCCAATGCATATATGACAAATGTTAATATTATGGTGAACTTACTGGAATTACAGAGAAAAGGCTTGTTTACAACACTTTGTCATTTTTCGACTTCCGAGGTATATGGAACTGCTGTTTATGAACCTATGGATGAGAATCATCCATTTAATCCAACCACAACATATGCCGCAGGAAAGGCTGCTGCAGACATAATGTTAAGTAGTTATGTAAAAATGTTTGAATTGGATGCATTCATAATAAGACCATTTAATAATTATGGCCCAAGACAGAATTCTAATGGAAAGCTTGCAGGGGTAATTCCTACTACTGTTGCAAAAATATTAAATAATATTAACCCTGAGATACATGGGACGGGAGATCAAAAAAGAGATTTTATTTATGTGAATGACACAGTAAATGCAGTCATTGAACTTTTCGGGATTATGGAAGCCGGTGACAGTGTAAATATCTCATCGAACGGAATGATTTCTATTAAAGAAGCAATAGAGAAGATAATGGACATTATGGACTTTAGCGGTGAAATAAAATATGGCCCGCGTAGAAACTCAGATGTAGACTTGCATTGTGCAAGTAATGATAAAATGAAGGGACTCATACACTTTGATCCAATTTGTTTTGATGAAGGGCTTAGAAAGACCATAACATGGTATACAAATGAAATAAAAGGATGATAGGAAAGAAATATGATTAGATTGATCAAACCATACATTTCTTTTGAGGAAGTTGAGATTGAATTTAAGCAAATATTTGAATCTGGAATTTTTACAAAGGGTGAGTATTCAAGACTCTTTCCTGAGGAATTAAAAAGGTATACCGGAGCAAAACATGCATATTTAACAACATCGGCAACTACTGCCTTAACTACGTGTTTGAAATTGCTTCATATTGGATCTGGAGATGAAGTAATCGTATCTGATTTTTCATTCCCGGCATCTGCTAATGTAATTGAAGATGTTGGTGCGCGGCCAGTTTTTGCAGATGTAAGTCTAGATACATTTAATATGCTTCCGGAAGAATTGGAAAGAAAAATTACAAATAAAACAAAAGCTGTAATCTTTGTGGATGCATTCGGTAATCCATCCGGAATTTTGGAAATTAAAACGATATGTCAAAAATATAATTTGCCACTAATCGAGGACGCAGCATGTGCGATAGGGAGTAGTATTGACGGGATAAAAGTTGGGAATATTGCTGATTTAACATGTTTTAGTTTTCACCCAAGAAAATTGCTGACTACGGGTGAAGGAGGAGCAGTATTGACCAATAATGAGGAGTATGCCCAAAAGCTTCAGGTGAAATTGAACCATGGAGCTATTGCAAGGGAAGGTGGATTGGATTTTTTAGATTACGGCTATAATTATAGGCTGCCAGAACTGCAGTGTGTCATGGGAATTGTTCAATTAAAAAAATTAGATGAGATTATTAGAGCAAGAAATGAAGTGAAAAATCGATATTGTAAAATTCTCGAACCATTAGGATTTATATCGCAAAAAGTTTCGGGAATAATAATTCATAATATCCAATCAATAGTATTTAAGGTGCCAGCAGGACAGGGATCATCTGACATAATAAGCAGATTGAAGGAAGAAAATATAGAAGCAACCATTGGGACATATTCTTTAAGTTATTGCAAATATTACAGAGATAAATATAATGATGCCCAAAGGAACGGAAAATTGCTTTTTGAGAATACGGTTACATTACCTTGCTATGAAGACATAGAAGTTGAGAACGTATGTAATAAAATAAAAAAAATAATATTGTGATTGGAGATTTGGAATGAAAGAAATCATTGATATTGTAATGCTAGGCGGCTCAACAGCATTCTATGAAATAATGGAGTTAGTATATGATATTAACGCAGATGAAAAATCTAATAAACAATATCAAGTTATAGCAATTTTGGATGACGATGTTGAATTACATGGGAAATTTCTTGATGGTATAGAAATTGTAGGTGGACTTGAATTGGCGCATAATTATCCGAATTCAAAGCTTGTATTTGGGATAGGCTCAATTAAAACACATTTTAGTAGGGAAGAAATCATCAGAAATTTAAATATTCCAGAAAATAGATTTGAAACCCTAATTCATCCAAATGTAAAAATATATAACTCAGCTAAAATAGGTTATGGATGTATTATTCATAGCGGAAATAAAATATGCCATGAAGTATATATAGATTCATTTGTGATTATGACTTACGACAGTATAATAGGTAATTTTACTAGGATAAATAAATTTTGCTCAATTGCAAATAAAGTAGTAATTCTAAGCAATACAATTATTGAAAAAAATGTTTACATTGGAACTGGAAGTATTATTGGTGAAAATATAAAAATAGGGAGTAACTCGATTGTTGGAATGGGAACAATAATCAGGAAAAGTGTTAATAATAATACTTTTATTATGGGTAACCCTCATCGAAAGATGCAGCTGGAGCAGAATGATTCTGATAAGCGGTAATTAGTTGGAGGAAATATATCATGTTTAACGCACAATACATCCTTTCAAATTCATCCGACATTCTGAATAAGAAAAGGGGTTTGAGAAAAGAACTAGTAGCACAAGCCAATCTAATAGAAATGAAAATAGCAATCCTAAGTGGATCAACTATTGGAGAAATTAAGAACATACTAGAACTATTCTTGCTTTCTTATGGAATAAAACCGGTATTTTGGGTCGGTGATTTTAACAGATATTACGAAGAGGCAGTATTTGATAATGAGAGTTTAAAGAACTTTAAACCAGACATTATTTATGTGCACACAACAAACAAAAATATTTCAAATTATCCTTCACCCAGCGACAGTTTAGAAGATAGAAACAAAAAACTATATACTGAATACAATAAATTCGAGCAAATATGGACATGTCTACGTAAAAAATATAACTGTTCGATTATACAAAACAGTTTTGAGCCTCTCGCATACAGAACTATGGGAAACGCGGATTGCTATATGCAAAATGGCAAACTGAGATTTATTAATGAATTAAACCAAAAACAATCTAACTACGCCAACTGCACAACGAATTTCTATATTAATGATATAAATTATATTGCATCATATTACGGAATAGAAAAGTGGGCAAATATGACGGAGTGGTACTTATATAAATATGCTTTAGATATAAATGCTATACCATTGTTATGCCATAACATAGCAAATATTATTAAATCTATATTTGGAAAGAACAAGAAGGCTATGATAATGGACTTAGACAATACTTTATGGGGTGGGGTAATAGGTGATGATGGAGTGGAAAATATTGAGCTTGGCGAAGAAAGCCCTGCAGGCAGGGCTTTTTCGGACTTTCAGCAATACATAAAAGAGCTTTCAGAGTTAGGAATATTATTAAATGTATGTTCAAAGAATCAGAAGGAAAATGCAGAAATGGGATTTACTCATGAGGCTAGCATATTAAAAAAAGAGGACTTTATATCGTATAAAGTTAACTGGAATAATAAACATGAAAACATTGAAGAAATAGCAAAAGAAATTAATCTTATGATGGATAGTTTGGTATTTATTGATGATAACCCAGCAGAAAGAGATATGGTAAAATCTCACATTTCACAAATCGAAATCCCCAGTTTAACAGTTCCTGAAGAATATATAAAGAATATTGATCAGCTTGGATACTTTGAAATAACCTCACTTTCTCAAGATGACTTTAAGCGGAAAGAGTTTTATACTTCCAATAAAGAACGAGAACATCAAAAATTGAATTATAAGGATTATGGTGAGTATTTGAAGTCACTACAAATGACATCCATGTTAGGTCCTTTTGATTACAACAATGTTGAAAGAATTACGCAATTAATCAACAAAACTAATCAGTTTAACTTTACTACAATAAGATACGAGCAATCTGACATAGAAGAGATAATAGATAGTAAGAAATATATTACAATTAAAGCGGACTTGAAAGATAAATTCGGCAGTAACGGAACTGTAACAGCGTTAATTGCTAGTATAGAAAATAACACTGCTACAATAGAACTTTGGGTTATGAGCTGCAGGGTGTTTAAAAGAGATTTGGAATTTGCAGTATTTGATGAACTTGTGTTACAATGTATTGAAAAAAAAATAAGCAGGATAGTTGGAGTTTATAAACTCAGCTCAAAAAATGCTATGATAAAAGGTCTATATGGTCAATTGGGATTCGAGAAGCAAAAGGAAAATACTAATGAAACTATTTGGGAGTATAAAGTCCCTGCTAAATATGTTGAAAAAAATAGAGCGATTGGAGTAAATAAAAATGAGTAAATCAGAAATAATGAACGAGGTAACTAGAATATTTAAAGATGTATTCGACGATGATGAACTAGTAATTTCTGAGTCTACAAGTGCAGAGAATATTGAAGATTGGGATTCATTAGGACAAATTAATTTACTGATAGCTATGGAGAAGAAGTTTACGATAAAATTTGATATACGGGAAGTTACAAGTATTCAAAACGTCGGTGATATGATTAATTTAATTGAAAGGAAAATTAGCTAATGCGGATATTTTTGATGAACTCACAAATAGGAATGATAGAATTGGTTGAGGGGAGGGGCTCAAAGCAATGTTAGAAGAATTTTTAAGTAATATTGCGGAGAGGAATCCATATCAAGTCAAGTATCTTCAAACTGCCATGAAGGATATTACTGTAAAAGAATTACAAAAGTTGGAAAACATTTTTAATTTTTATATAAAGCAAGGCGATAATATAGAAAGTGTTACAAATAAGTATTTGAATTTAATTGATTTTATCATGGAAGATCAGAAGTATTTTTTAGAAAATGGTCACTATAGATACTCATCATTTAAAGATGTAGAGGAATTATATAAAACATCCTCATATATGGAGAGTTATGTTGTAGGTTTGGGCTTATCTACGTACTTGTGGCATGTACATAGGGGTATGATGAGATTCTTCTTTGAACACTGCAAAAGGTTAACTAAAGGTGGAAAATATTTAGAAATAGGACCGGGACATGGAGAGTATTTTATCACAGCTATGGAAAATACGGATTTTGATAGCTATTGCGCAGTAGACATATCTGAAACCAGCGTTAACATAACAAAATCATTTTGTGAGTATTCACTTGGAAACGCTACTAATAAGAATTATCAAGTGCTTCATAAAAACTTTTTTGATTATACACCAAAAGATAAATTTGATGCAGTTATAATGGGTGAGGTTTTGGAGCATGTTGAAAATCCAAAGATGTTTTTAGAGAAAATATATGATGTTGCCAATGATGATGCTTTTATATATATAACTACAGCGATAAACGCTCCGCAGCCAGACCATATATATCATTTTAGAACCATTGATGAAGTCTTGGACTTATTTAGGAACACAAAGCTAGGTGTCGTCGATCAAATACTTCTGACAGCAAATAATGTGCCGATAGAAAAAGCAATAAATAAGGAATATGCTATAGTAGCAGGGTTTGTGTTGAGCAAGGGAAATGACTACACAAACTTAGTGGAGACAATTAAAGGAGTGTGAGCCTGTGGTAGATATAAGTAATATTAAGATTTGTAGCAGATGTATTTATGATGAAACCGTAAATGGGATATACTTTGATGAAAATGGGGTTTGCAACTATTGCCATACAATGGAGCAATTTAGAAAAGACTTTGGTACTGGAAGCTCTGTAGGAGAGGAAAAGTTAAATGAGATAATTGAACAAATAAAAAGGGACGGGATAGGGAAAAAATATGATTGCATTATAGGAGTAAGTGGTGGAACGGATTCTTCCTATTTGATAGTTAAGCTCATCGAGTGGGGGTTAAGGCCTTTGGCTGTGCATTATGATAATACTTGGAATACAGCGATTGCTACAGAAAATATAAGAAAAGTTTTATCGAAGTTAAAAGTTGATTTATACACACATGTTGTTGACAATAAAGAAATGGATGATATTTTCTTGTCATTTATGAAAGCGAGCGTTCCTGAGCTTGACGCAGCAACGGATTTGGGGCTAGCTGAAACGATGTATAGAGTTGCGAATAAATATAATCTTAAATACGTAATAGAGGGGCATTCCTTTGTAACAGAAGGAATAGCGCCCATAGGAATTGTATATTTTGATGGAAAATATATTTCGGCTATACACAAAAAGTTTGGGAAAATGCCTATGAAAACATATCCTCTTATGACTTTTAAACAATTTATGAAGTGGATTCTATATAAAAAGATTAAAAAAGTTAGACCACTTTGGTATATCAATTATTCCAAAGAAGAAGCCAGAGCATATCTAGAAAAAGAATTTGATTGGAAGTATTACGGAGGACATCATTTAGAGAATAGAATGGCTGCATTTTGTCATGTGTATTGGTTTCCTAAAAAATTTGATATTGATCTTAGAAATTTGAGTATTGCCGCTTCAGTTAGAAGCGGCTCAATAACAAGAGAAGAAGGACTAAAAAAATATTTTGATGAGTGCCCTTATATTGAAGACGGTTTGCTAGATTACTTTAAAAACAGAATGAATTTAAGAGATGAACAGCTTCAGGGTTATATTGATAAACCAAACAAATCATACAAGGATTATCCAACATATAAGCAGAGATTTGAAAATCTAAGACCAGTTTTTTATTTATTAGCAAAGGCTAATTTAGTACCAATGAGTTTTTATGTAAAATACTGTTTTAAGGGGAAAGAGTAACAATGATTACAATTGTGGACTATGGATTGGGTAATTTAGGGTCAATCGTAAATATGCTAAAGAAAATTGGTGTGGAGGCTGAGATCACTTCTGAAACAAATAAGGTGGAATCAGCTTCAAAACTAATTTTACCGGGAGTTGGAAAGTTTGATGCCGCAGTTGGCAAGATTTCTGAATTGGGACTTAGGGAGGTACTTGACAAGAAAGCAAGAGTCGATAAGATTCCAATCTTGGGAATTTGTTTGGGTATGCAGCTTTTGACTCATGGAAGTGAAGAAGGTCAACTGGCAGGACTGGGATGGATTAATGCGCATACTTATAAATTTAACTTCCCTGATGATCCAATGATGAAAGTTCCTCATATGGGGTGGAACCATGTGACGAAATCGACAGATAGCCCCTTAACAGATGGATTTATTGATGATTTTAGGCATTATTTTGTTCACTCGTATTATGTAAGAGTGGTAGATGAAAAAGATTCAATTCTAAAGACTAAATATGGCCTTGAATTTGATTCTGCAATTCAAAGTAATAATATTTATGGTGTTCAATTTCATCCGGAAAAGAGCCATAAATATGGTATAAAATTATTATCAAATTTCTCTAAACTATAAAGGAGGTATGTAAGATGTTAAGAACACGCTTAATTCCATGCCTTCTATTGCGTGGACAATCACTGGTTAAGACGGTGCAATTTAATAAATTTGAATATATTGGGGATCCGCTTAATACGTGCAGGATATTTAACGAACTTGAAGTTGATGAAATGACAGTTTTAGATATTTTAGCGAGCAAAGAAGGCAAAGAACCAAATTATAAAATATTAAAAGAACTTGCAAGTGAGTGCTTTATGCCACTTTCTTATGGTGGGGGTATCAAAAGCATTGAACAGGCAGAAAAAATTTTTAATATTGGTTATGAGAAAATCATATTAAATTCTGCCGCATTAAAAGACTCCAAAATCATAAAGGAAATAAGCAATATTTATGGGAACCAGAGTGTGATAGTGTCGATTGATATAAAAAGAAATATATTTAAGAAATATGAAGTATATAGCCATGCGGGCACTGTGAATACAAAGAAAGATCCCGTTGAATGGGCGTTAGAAGTCGAAGAGATGGGCGCTGGCGAGATATTACTTACAAATATCTCGAGAGAGGGAACGTGGAGTGGCTTCGATATCGAGATAATAAAAAGAGTATCCGATGCAGTTAGAATACCAGTCATAGCACATGGTGGTGCCGGAAAGGTGAGTGATATTATATCTGCAGTGAGGGAAGGGAACGCTTCTGCAGTAGCTTTGGGGAGTATTGTGGTTTTTCAAAACAAAGGAATGGGAGTACTTATTAATTTCCCTGAAGACAAGGATTTAGAGGCAATCCGTTAGTCGGAATTTGGGCACTGGTTTTGTGGAGGTTTGTTTTGTCAAAAGAGAAAAGTAAAAAGAACAGAATATTTATTGGGCCATCTGAGGCTAGCGGCTACTATTACAATTTATATATGGGTCTAAAAGAACTAGGCGAGGATGTTTCATTTATAAAATTAGGTAGCAGTAAACATGGTTATAAAGAGGGCAAAGTGGATGCAAAGATTGTAAGGGGTTGTCAATTTGCAAACATGAAATGGAGAAACGCTAAAGATAACTCAAAAAAAATTACATATCTATTCTGGAAGGGTGTATTTATTGCACTTCTCCCTTTCGTTTTTGTTTGGACTCTATTTAATTTTGATGTATTTATTTTTTCCGGAAGCCGGAGTTTCTTTAATTATTATGAACTCCCATTGCTTAAATTGTTAAGGAAAAAAACCATAAAATTAAGTTTGGGTTCACTAACCCGTCCGGCTTTTATCGATGGGACTGTAATTTATGGCTCATATGTTGGAACTGCACCCACAATAAATAAACTAATTAAAATAACAAAAAAACAAAAAAGATTAGTAAGCAGAATAGATAAATATTCATATGCAATACTTGATCATCCGCCGCAAGCACTTTTCCATGAGCGGAAATTTGTTTCTCTCACCAATATTGGTATCCCTTATGATGTACAATCAAAACCTGTTTTAACATCAGAAAGTAATGATACTAAGAAAGTCAGAATACTACATGCACCATCCTACCGTTCACATAAGGGCACAGACAGTATTCGAAAAGTCATTGAAGAACTAACTGCTGAAGGTAAGGATATTGATTATGTAGAATTTTCAAACGTAGAAAATCACGTGATTTTGGACGAAATAAGCAAATGTGATCTTGTTATTGATGAAATGTATAGTGACGCCCCCATGGCTACATTAGTAGTTGAAGCTGCATCACTAGGAAAACCAACTGTTGTTGGCGGATATTTTGCTGATTACCTGGATCAGCATTATAAACCAAACGAAATACCCCCATCAGTATTTGTGAAACCGGAAAAACTTAAAAGTGCACTTGAAACATTAATTGAGGATAAATATTTAAGGCAATCCATAGGTCTTCAGGCAAAAGATTTTGTTAATAAAGAAATGGATCGCAAGGTAGTGGCTCAAAAAATATTAGCTGTGATCAATGGTGTCGCTCCTGAAGAATGGTATTTAGATCCGTACGAGTTGGACTATATCTATGGTTATGGCCTTAGCAAAGAGAAAATCAAGAGCATTGTTATGGAAATGGTTAAAGTCGGAGGAATGAAAGCTTTGCAACTATATGATAAACCAAAGTTAGAAGAAATTTTTATTAAATTTATGAATGAATAATGGAGAACTCATATGGATTTAATCAAAATATACAATCGGCTTCCTGTCTTTGCTCAGAATATAGCTTGCTATCATGAAGGTAAAAAAATCGCTAGTACAAGATTAAATAATGATTTTCACAATTTGCTTTCAGAATATTTAGAGCGTTCAAAATGGTCAGAAGAAGAAATAGAATCCTATAGCAACCAAGGGTTATTACACTTAATCAGACATGCGTATGAAAGTGTTCCTTATTATAATAAAATATTTAAGGAATTAGGTGTTGAGCCCGAAGATATTAAATCTAAGGATGATTTGAGGTTATTGCCCATAATAAATAAAAAAACTATCATTGAGAATTTTGATGATTTCATATCCAATAAAGTAACCCCCGGTCAAAGGTTAATTTCGAGGACGAGTGGGACAACAGGAACAGGATTTAAATTCTATACTACTTTAAATGCGATAAATGAGCAATGGGCTGTTTGGTGGAGATATCGAATAAACAATGGAATTAAGTACGGTACAAACTGCGCCGTATTTGGCGGTAAAACAATTGTGCCGGCGGAGCAAAAAAAACCTCCTTTTTTTAGATTTAACACCCCATGCAACCAAATATATTTTAGTGTATATCATATTAGTGAAACAAATCTAAAATATTACATTAATGCATTAAATAAATATAAAGTACCGTGGATACATGGATATACTTCTGCAATTGTTCTTTTGTCAAATCTTATGATGAAAGAAAATGTATCCTTAGACTATCAAATTGAGCATATAACAACAGGTTCTGAGAACTTGATGGAGCATCAAAAAAAAGCTATTTTTGATGCTTTCGGGGTTTGGCCGAAACAACACTATGGAGCAGCGGAAGGAGCTGCAAATATTTCCGAGAATTTTGAAGGTGAATTAAAGATAGATGAAGACTTTTGTGTTATCGAATTTCTGGAAAACATAAATGATCAGTACCGAATGATAGGAACCAATTTAACCAATTATGCGATGCCATTTATCCGGTATGATACTGGTGATCTGGTTACCTTAGAAAAGGAATGCGGTAATGTTCCTTCACTTCGTATAAAAGATATCGATGGACGGAAAGAGGATTATGTTTTATTGCCTGATGGAACCAAGATTGGCAGAATGAATTTAATTTTTCTATACTTAACCAACATCGTTGAAGCGCAAATTATTCAGTCTAACCTAAGAGAGATTAATATTTATCTCGTGGTTAACAGCAACTATAGTGACATTGATGAAAAGGCTCTTTTAGATGCTTGCAAATTGAAACTTGGGGAAAAAATAAGAATCAATCTTATTTATGTTGAAAAGATTCCAAGGACAGCAAATGGGAAATTAAGATTTGTAATTAATGAAATGGAAAATGGAAAATTATAGATAGCATTCGATAATGTAATTTTAAGAAAGGGAGTTTCGATGAAACAAATCTTACAATATATAAAAAATGGAGACACAAAAGTGGAAGAAGTATCCCCTCCTGTTCTGAAAAATGGCGGCGTCTTAGTTAAGAATTTATATTCCCTGATTAGCGTCGGAACGGAAAAGATGGTAGTAGATATTGCTAAAAAAAGTTATATCGGTAAGGCGAAAGAACGGCCAGATCAGGTAAAACAGGTGATAGATAAGGTTAAACTTGAGGGCCTATGGACTACTTATAAAAAAGTAATGGATAAGCTGGATGAACCAATGGGATTAGGTTATAGTTCAGTTGGACAAGTTGTTGCAGTAGCTGATGATGTTGATGAATTTAAAGTTGGGGATTTTGTGGCATGCGCAGGAGGCTCTCATGCCGAAGTGACATTTACACCTAAAAATCTAGTCATCAAAGTAAAAGATGATGACAAACTAAGATATTATGCCTATGTAACATTAGGCAGCATTGCAATGCAGGGAATCCGGCAAGCGGACGTAACTCTGGGAGAGAATGTAGCAGTCATCGGGCTCGGACTGGTAGGACAAATTACAGTTCAATTATTAAAGGCTGCCGGTTGTAGAGTCATAGGAATTGATGTCAATGAGGAAAGAGTTCGACTTGCAGAAAAATGCGGCGCTGATGAAGTAGTAAATTCCAAAATCAGTGATCCAAAAATTGCTGTATTAAATTTTACAAACGGATATGGTGCTGACAAGGTTGTTTTAACTGCGTCAAGTAAGGATAATGCGATAACGGAATTGGCCGGTGAAATCGCACGAGACAGAGCGATTATCTCTTCTGTTGGTGCTGTTAAAATGGATATTCCAAGGAAAGTCTTTTACGAAAAAGAATTGGATTTAAGGTTATCCAGATCCTATGGCCCTGGGAGATATGACCGGCAATATGAGGAAAAAGGACATGATTATCCAATCGGTTATGTTCGCTGGACAGAAAAACGTAATATGCAAGAATTTGCGCGCCTTATCCAAGATGGCTTAGTAAATATGGAATTACTAACGACACATATATTTGATCTTGAAGAGGCAGAAAAGGCATATGAGCTTGTAACCGAAAATCCTCGAAAAGAAGACTTTCTGGGAGTACTCTTTCAATATAAACAAAACCAACAAGATAGAGTTTTTAATACAAAAATTGAGAATAAAAATAAAGTTATAAAAAAAGAGTCAAAAATTGGTATCGGCCTAATCGGTGCGGGAAATTTTGCAAAAGTAACAATGATGCCTTTACTTTCTAAAGTACAAGATTTGAATTTTGTAGGTGTGGTATCTGCAAAAGGAATTAGTGGAAACGTGATTGCAAAGAAATACGGATTTGATTATGCCACATCAGATTATTTAGAGTTGCTAGAAGACGATTCCGTTAATCTTGCAATTATTGCAACGAATCATAACCTGCATTCACAGATGGTTTGTGATTGTTTAGAAAAGGGAAAGCATGTATATGTGGAAAAACCTCTTGCGATTGACAAAGCGGGATTAGAGCATATAATTGATTCAAAAAACCTACCCGCAGCTATCGGTAGTCAGGTAATCGTGGGCTTTAACAGGCGGTATGCATTACACATTATTGAAGCACAAAAAGTTATGGACAGCAAGCAGCCGATGATGGTAAATTATCGAATCAATGCAGGTTATATCCCTAAAAGCCACTGGGTAAACGATATCAATATTGGTGGAGGCAGAATTATAGGAGAGTGTTGCCATTTTATTGATCTAATTGGGTATCTGGTAAACTCTGAGCCTGACAGAATTTCTTCAAATTCTGCCGTCTTAAAAAGTGGAGATTATATTGATGAGGATAATGTAATTATCACGATACAATATAAAAACGGATCTATCGGAAGCATTATGTATACTTCGTTGGGGGATAAAAGTTTTCCAAAGGAAAGAATTGAGATATATCAGAATAGCTCAGTCTTTGTTATTGATGATTTTATCAAGGGGACATATACTAAAAATGGCAGAACTAAGAAAATCAATCTCAAGAAACAAGATAAAGGGTTTCTTCGGCTTTATGAAAATATTGTTGAAAGCCTGACTTCGGGATCAGAGCTTATGAATTTTGAAAACCTTTGTATGACTACTTCTACTACTTTTGAAGTTTTAAATCAATTAAAGAAAGGTAGAACTGCAAATGATATTTAGAAATATACGGCAGTTGTACTATATCTATAAGACAATGGGATTAAAGTGGACTGCCTATAGAGTAGGATATGAATTACGTAAAAAGACAGGATTATTAAAACGTAAGTTCCAGTATAAAAAAGTCATTGATGATATTGTTGAAGATCCTCAACTAATTAAGTCAGCTTTAAGCCATTTGATTTTTAACGATAGTTTTACTTTTGACTACAATGAAAATGAAAAACAAATTATTGAGGAAGCAAACGATATCTGTATAGGAAAATTTAAATATTTTAGTGATAAATTCTACAAGTTATCAGAATCTGATTCTGTCGCGGATATCAATTGGCATCGAAATCCTGTAAACGGATATGAGTATCCGCGGAAGGACCATTGGTTGCAAATTGAAGAACTGGCTGCACAAGCGGGGGATGTTAAACTGGTATGGGAACCATCAAGATTTGGTTGGGTTTTTACACTCGTTAGGGCCTATAAAATTACGAATGACATAAAGTATGCAGAGTTTTTTTGGCTGATTTTCGAAGGTTGGATTGAGAATAATCCTCCTGAACTTGGGATCAATTGGAAATGCGGACAGGAAATAAGCATGCGGGTGATAAGCTTGGTTTTCGGATTATATTATTTGTATCAATCGGAAACATCGAGTGATAGTAGATTGTTAAAGGCAGTAAATTTTATTTATTATTCGGGGCTACATGTTGAGCGTCACTTCGAATTCGCTTTGCATTCTGTAAAAAATAATCATACAATCAGCGAGGCCGTTGGTATGTTTACGGTTGGTGCAGTATTTCCATTTTTTAAGTCAGCGCAAAGGCTAAGGGAAAAAGGAAAGAAATATGTTGAGAAAGTTGTACCGGAGCAAATATATACAGACGGGAGCTACTTGCAACACTCGATGACTTATGAGCGACTTGTAATTGATACACTTTCATGGTACCTGAAGTTAGCGAAAGCATATAAAACAACTGTAAGTAAAAAATTAGAAACCAGATTAGATGTGGCGATCTATTTTCTGTTTCAAATGCTGGATGCCAAGAGTGGGAATCTTCCCAATTATGGAAACAATGACGGGTGTCTATTGTTTCCGTTAACAAATTGCAGCTATACAGATTTCCGCCCATCATTAGAGAGCTTATATTATCAATTACATAGTAAAAGTTTATTTGGTTATGGCGTTTGGAGCGAGCAAGCATACTGGTTCGAACGCGATTACAATAACACTTTGATTGATCATATAAAAAAAGAATCGTGTAGGTTTCCAATAGGGGGCTATTACACACTGAATAAAAACGATATATTCGTAATGGTAAGGTGCGGAAAATATAAAGATAGGCCCGGGCATGCGGATATGCTACATGCTGATATATGGATAGATGGCAGCAATGTTTTTATGGATGCGGGTACTTATTCCTATAATACGGAAGCCGCTTTAATAGATTATTTTGTCGGTACAAGAAGTCACAACACATTAATGGTAAATTATAAAAACCAAATGGAAAAGGGAGGCCGTTTCATCTGGCTTAATTGGGTAGAAGGCAAAGAGCTGGATTTTCGAGTGGATGATGGGTTGACGCAACTCAAGGGAAGAATAAATAATTATCAGGGTGTTAATCACGAAAGGACGATTTATATTGATAATGATGGTTGCACAATACGAGATGAAGTGACCATAAATGATAATATGATGAAAGAACTTGAGTTTAGTTGGCTTACTAAATTTCATATTGAGAAGAAGGGGAATTCTGATTTTGTTTTAAGTAATAACGGGAATTGCTATTTGTTTTCTATTCAAAGCGAGAGTCAAATAGATATTGAGATTGAAAAAGCTTGGTATTCAAGCTTCTATAATCATAAAGACAAAGCGAATGCGATCAAGACAAGAAGTACTACCGACAAAGATTTTAAGATTAGATTTAATTTGAAAAGGATGTAATTATGCATATAGTGATTGTTCATCAGTATTTTTTACATAAAGGACAAGGCGGTGGGTCAAGAGTGAACCAACTTGTTAAGTTCTGGTCCGAAAAAGGCCATAAAATTACAGTAATATGTGGCATGGTAGATATGGCATCCGGAGAAAAATTTAAAGAATACAAGGGTAAAATATTTGCTAAGGAGAAATACGGCAATAATATAAACTTAATTCGATGTCATGTTTCCCCGGCCTATAATATTAACTTTATCGGAAGACTGTGGGCATATTTTTCATTTACATGCTTCTCGACGCTGGCAGGTATTTTTATTCGCAAGGGAGATATTTTACTGACCACATCTCCACCTCTAACTGTTGCAATAACCGGGCGTATTATTAGTATGTTGAAAAAAATGCCTTGGATTTTTGAAGTGAGAGATTTATGGCCTGAATCTGCCATTGACACCGGTGTGTTAAATAATAAAATCTTAATCAGAATTTCCTACTATATTGAAAAAATGGCATACAAAAAATCCCGATTGATTAATGTGCTTACCCCCGCTTTTAAAAAGGTTTTAATAGAGAGTAAGGGTATCGATGAGAATAAAATAATTGAGATCCCTAATGGAGCAGACTTAGACATTATTAATCCGGGAGAAAAAAATAACTGGGTCAGAGAACAATATGGTCTTCAAGACAAATTTGTGATCGTATATCTTGGTGCACATGGCGTAGCAAATAAGCTTAGTCAAATTTTAGACGCAGCTCAGTTGCTAAAAGAATATGAAGATATCGTCTTCATGCTCATAGGAACGGGTATGGAAAAAAATAAATTAGTAGATAGAGCAAAGCAGGAATCTATTAATAATGTTATTTTTATTGAGCCTCAATCAAAAGAGAAAATAGTAGATTTTTGCCGTGCTGCTGACGTAGGAACTGCTGTTTTACAAAAAAACGATACCTTCAAGACTGTGTATCCAAATAAGGTATTTGACTATATGTCTTGTAAAAAACCAATAATTTTAGCGATTGACGGTGTTGCAAGAAAATTAATTGAGGATGCAAATTCCGGATTATTTGTTGAACCGGAAAACCCAAATGAATTCTACAATGCAGTATTACGATTATATTCCAATAGAGAATTATTGGATCAATATGGTGAAAACGGTTATCAATTTGTTACTGAAAATTTCTCTAGGGAGATTCTTGCAAATAAATATTTAGACGCGATCGAAGGGATAAATAATGCGAATAATTAACGTAATAGGATTAGGATATATCGGTTTGCCTACCGCATTGATGCTATCAGCAAACGGAAATAGAGTAATTGGCACAGATTTTAATATCGATATTATAAACGGATTAAATAATAGAAATATAGATTTCAAAGAAAATGGGTTGGAAGATCTTTTCCAAAAGGCGATTGATTCTGGAATCATTTTTACTCAAAGCTATGTGAAGGCTGATTATTATATTATAGCGGTACCTACGCCATATATGAAAGAGAGTAAACAAATAGACTCAAAACATGTAGAAGAAGCGGTTCGAATGGTATTAAATATTTGCGAAATGGGCTCTGTTATCATCATTGAATCAACAATATCTCCAGGGACAATTGATCGATTTATTAGACCCATTTGTTCTGAGTTTGGCACCGAAGTACATTTAGTCCATGCTCCGGAAAGAATCATTCCAGGTAATATGATTTTTGAACTGGAAAATAATGCGAGAACAATTGGCGCCGATACTGTAGAAATTGGATTGAGAGTTAAATCTATTTATGAATCATTCTGCAAATCTTCTATAGAATTGACGGATGTAAAAACAGCAGAAATGTCAAAAGTCGTTGAAAATACGTATCGGGATATTAATATAGCCTTTGCGAATGAATTGGCAAAAATTTGCAGAGCTAGCGGCGTGGATGTTTATGAGATTATTAGAATCGCTAATTTACATCCAAGGGTAAATATTTTACAACCTGGTCCTGGCGTGGGCGGACACTGTATTTCTGTAGATCCTTGGTTTTTAGTTGGTGATTTTCCGGAATTGACAAATCTCATATCTACTGCAAGGGAAACGAATGACAGTATGCCGAGATATGTATATAACAGAATCGTTGAAATTATGAAGATTAATAATGTTTTTGATTTCACTAAGGTGGGGTTGTACGGATTAACTTATAAGGAAGACGTTGATGATGTAAGAGAGAGCCCAACATTACAATTTATGGATATATTAAGCGAGAAAGAAAAAAATTCAATTGCAGTATATGATCCAATGGTTAACGTACAATTGTATAGAAACCAATATAATAATTTCGGAGAATTTTTAAATGAAATCGAATTATTAGTTGTAATGGTTGGACACAACCATATTAAAGTGAATTCCGAAATGGTTAAAAATAAAATTATTTATGATACCAGAAATATATTGAATCATATCCAACATAAATACACCTTATAAACTACGAGGTTGAAATGAAATTTAGTGTAAAAAGAGTATTTGATATAATAGCTTCTTTAGTATTAATAATAATAGCCTTTCCTTTACTTATTTTGATAGGCGTACTTGTAAGAATAAAGCTTGGTTCGCCGGTTTTATTTAGGCAGGAAAGGCCTGGCAAACAAAATAAAATATTTATGATCTATAAATTTCGAACTATGAATAATCGCATGGATACAAATGGAAACCTACAGCCCGACAAGGCTAGATTAACCAGATTTGGAAGCCTGTTAAGGAAAACGAGTATGGATGAGTTACCGGAGCTTTTTAACATTTTAAAAGGTGATATGAGTTTTGTGGGGCCAAGACCTTTGCTTGTTCAGTATTTAACCAGATATAACTCAGATCAAATTAGAAGACACGAGGTTCGACCGGGATTAACAGGCTGGGCTCAGGTGAATGGCAGAAATGCGATTACCTGGGAAGAGAAATTTGATTTAGATGTTTGGTACGTTGATAATTGGTCGTTGTGGCTGGATCTTAAAATCATCATGAAAACCATATTAGTAGTTTTGAAAAGAAATGGCATCAATGCGGAAGGGGAAGCTACAATAGGTGAGTTTGTAGGCAGTAAGGGGGATAAAAATTGAAAAAGATTATTATTATAGGTGCAGGCGGTAATAGTAAGGTTATCATTGATATTCTTCTACAACGTGTTCTTTTATTGGAGGAAGATCTGGAGATACTGGGGATTCTTGATGATGATAAGAACAAACAGAAACTTAGGGGACATCCTGTAATAGGGCCAGTGAATCTGATGAATGAGTATGCCCATGACAAAAGAATTTACTTTATTAATGGTGTAGGTGATAATAGTAATAGAAAAACAATTTATGAGAAATATAAAGAAGCACAGTATTACACGGCAATTCATCCAAGTGTAATTATAGGCATTGGAGTTGAGATAGGAGAAGGTTCAATCGTAATGCCTGGGGCAATCATCAACGTCGATTCAAAAATCGGTAAACAGGTCATAATTAATACAGGAGCCATCATTGAACATGATAATGTAATTGAAGATTTTGCCCATGTTGCTTCAGGTGCCGTTACTGCCGGAAATGTAAGTGTTGGAGCGGAGTCTATGCTTGGGACAGGTGCTAGAGTAATACAGGGAATCAATATCGGAAGTTGCACAATGATTGGCGCCGGATCCGTAGTCATTAATGATATACCAAGCAATTGCACCGCAGTGGGCGTACCGGCCAAGGTAAAGTGAGAATGAATTATGAGAAAAGAAATACAATTGAGTGCTCCAAATTTAAATATAGATATAGTTGACAATCTTAAGGATTGCATCGAAACCGGATGGGTTTCAACCGGCGGACGTTTTATTACCGAATTTGAAAAGAAGATCGCTGATTATGTAAATACACAGGATGCTGTTTCAACGCAAAGCGGTACGGCAGCCTTGCACTTGGCTTTAAAGGTTTTGGGCGTTTCGCAGGAGGATGAAGTAATCGTTCCTGCGTTAACATTCATTGCTGCCATAAATCCGGTGCGATACATGGGTGCAAGTCCTATCTTCATGGATTGTGATGAAAGCATATGCCTGGATACAGACAAGCTCGAGCGCTTTTGTAGGGAAGAATGTTATATGGAAAAGGGAGAGCTACATAACAGAAAAACTAATAAGAGGATTCCGGTACTGATTGTAGTCCATATTTTTGGAAACATGGCTAACATGGAGAAAATAATGGAGATTGCGAAGGATTATCATATTAAGGTTGTGGAGGATGCAACGGAAGCACTGGGAAGCTATATCAACACCGGAAGATTCTCTGGACGATTTGCCGGCACCATAGGAGATATCGGTGCATACTCGTTTAATGCAAATAAGATTATAACGACTGGTGGTGGTGGCATGATGGTATCCCATAACCGGGAATACCTGAATGAAGCAAGATATCTGAGCCTGACAGCCAAAAATGATTCTCTTTTTTTCGTTCACGATGAAGTGGGGTATAATTACCGCATGCTGAATATCCAAGCCGCCTTGGGTGTGAGTCAGATTGATGAACTGGAAAAGTTTATTGAAGTTAAAATCAGAAATTATAATGAATATAAAGAATTGCTATCAAATATCAACGGAATCACCTTATTGCCTTTTGTGAATGGAACACGAACGAATCATTGGTTTTATTCCCTTTATATTAATCAACAGAAGATCTGTGGAAGTAGGGACGAATTAATGTATCATTTGATAAAAGAAGGAATTCAATGCAGACCCGTCTGGAAACTAATCCACACGCAGAAACCATACCTTTCATACCAATCCTATGAAATAGAGAAAGCATATGATTATGAGAATAATATATTGAATTTACCTTGTTCAAGCAATTTAACACATGAAGATATTGAATATGTCTGCAATAAAATAATAGAGAAGATCCGCGTGTGATCTTCTCTATTTTCATTCTAGACGTTAGATATATTGTTCTGCATGTTTTTTAATATCATATTGATTGCTATTCCGGTTCCTAACAGTCCATAAAAGATAGGTGTTACAGATACAGAACTATCATTCACTGTAGCAGCAGTAAGAAATCCGCAGATACCAAGAAAGATTCCGGCGCCAACAAATGCATAAAAGCTTTCATAGGTTTCTCTTCTGTAAATATTAATGCTTTGAATGATATAAAATATCCAAATGGAGAGTAAAGATATCATCGATATTCCACCAGTACCAATCATGATACCCATATACATGTTATGTGGTTTGTCGACAACGATATTAATATTTGATGAGAAAGATCCTGAATTGTATTTCCCGACATAATCGTCATGTGGAAAATAAGCGCTATAAGTGTCAGCTCCATGACCTAATAAAATAGTATCCTTCAGCATTGGAACGGTTCTCGACCAAATGTAGCCACGCCCGCTTCCAAACTCCTGATTATCCTTCCACCCGTAAGCATCAACTTTACGAAGATTAATTAATTCTCCTAACCCAGTTAAATACTTAGGCCCTTCTCTAGTAATCATAAAAGGCCACTCATTGCCATCCGTACCTATTACAATATAGTCATTTTGAGAACCATCCTTGGCAGATCTAACAGTTATGACCTTAAACCGATCATCGTCAATCCTATAAACAGGCGATACATTTGTCGGGATGATTGATAATGCTTTGCCAGACGAATCAGAAGCTTTTAGAGAGGAATGATCATCTAAAAATGTTTCGAATATAATTTCATTGTTTTCTAAACTGACAATAATAGATTGACCTGATGTTACAATATAATCAACTTTTGCGTTGTCAGTTTTGTTCGCAGATAGATCGCTTCTGACCTCTTGAGTACCCAGCACACCTCTAATTGCAACAGTCAGCTCCGGAATCCAACGCTCATAACTGGCTCCTGCCACAATGACAGTTAGTATTATTAATATTAAAACTGGTTTCCGCCATTTTATAATTCTTTTATTTAGGACTAATAGCGCTATAAAAACTGCAACCGCCACACCCATCAGCCCTCCGGATGATGCGGAGCCAATTAAGTTAAATACTAGAAGCGTGAAAAGAGTGGCCCAAGTAATTTTCTTCCAAAGAGCTTCTTCTTTGCCTTTCATGATGGATTTGATAAAGAGCATTCCGAATAGAGGAATCAATAAAGTAAGGTAAAAAGATACATAGTTTATATTATAAACAGTTTGATAAATTTCTTTGTTTTGGAATGTGAAATTCAAACTATCTACCTGATCCCAAAACCAGCTAGGTGTAATGAACTTTTTCCCAATTGCTGTTCTAAAAAAGTCATAATCCATGGCTTGAGTAAGGCCGAGGATACTTAATAGTGCACTTGTCACTGCTAAAGGATAAATGATCCACCTTACATTTTTTTCTGAATTCACAGAATTAATGATATAAAAGAGCATGATCATATATCCTAATAGGGACAAGGTTCCTTCAAATCGATCATTCCATCCCCACAGAGCAAATATTTTATAATCTGAAAAAGCATATGACAGTAGAACAAAAACAAGATAAATAGCCATCGGAACATATGCATAGCTTCGCTTAATATAGAAAGCCTGGATAAAAACTCTATAGGAAATCAAAATTAATGCCAAAATGGCAACTGCAATTATTGCAACCATTTTATAATAACTGAAGAAGTCAGCTAATTGATTATCTCCTCCACTCCAAAAAAACTGATCCATAGGACGCTCGTAGGTTTTCATACGAGTAATTATTATTATAAAAGCAGTAAAAAAAGTTGCCGGAATCATCTGAAACCAATGGGTGTCTTCTCCAATTCGCGGGGCTAGGCTCATATGATACAAATACTCTTCGCATACAGGTTTTTCGTTAGTCGACACTCTATTTGGCATAGCATTTATTTTACCGGGGGGTTTACCCGTGGAACCTTTAGCCATTTAATATCCTCCATTAATCTCATAATTCACTATTATTCAATAGTTTCATCCGTATAATTATAACTTATGCTATTTCTTTCTTCAAGTATAATTAATAGGTTAAGATGGAAACGTGAAGGCGTTATTTTTGTGTAAATATTGACCTTATGCAAAAAGTCGTTTATATTAAAACGTATGGGAAGGATAACGTAGGATTAGATTAAGGGGGATGTTATGAGGAGATTGATCATATTTTTTATTGTGATTTCATTAATAGCAAGTAATGGTACAATTGTATTTGCTAATAATAATACAAATATAGCCATTATTTCGCAGAAAAAAATAATTGTTTATTTAAAACCTGATGTTACTGTTGAATTGAATAACATAAAACAAGTTTTTTATGATTCAATGGGTATTGTCGTATACCCTATAATATACAATGGGTCGACCTATCTACCAGTTAGGGCAATCTCAGGGTTAATGAATGAGCCCATTGAATGGGATGGAGCAAGTAAGACAGTATTTATTGGCAAAACGCTTTCGGATCCGAATAAGGTTATTCCTGATGTCAGTTCAGAATCAGCGTCTAATGCTAATGCAGCAGACTCGAACAGGAACACTATTAAACCGAAGATGGTATATGCATATTTAAAGCCTGATGTCTTAGTTATGTTTGATTTTGTACTCCAATCCTTTTGTGATGCAAATGGCGTTCGAGTTTATCCAATAATTTATAATGGGACAACCTATCTTCCAATTCGAGCCGTTTCTGAATTGATGAATGAGCCTATTGAATGGGACGGTACTACAAAGACTGTTATTATCGGAGATGGTGAGGATAATCCCCAAGAGAATATTATAGAAGAAGAGGAAGAACTAAACTATGTTGCGCAAAATTTGAAAATGATCTTTGAAAAGGAAGAAATGCTATATTATGAAGCAACAACTAAAACCACAAGCTTAAAGGAGGCCGACTCTTTAGCGGAAAAACAGCTTATAGCAGAAACGATCAGTGAGAATTATAAAAGCGCACAAAGGATTACTATAGATATCAAAATGATTGATACTTTAGAATTTACAAAAGTAGAAAAAGATGCTTATGAAAAATTGATTACTTTTGCAGAAAGTACAGAATATTATATTCTGGTATTGGAAAACATCGCATATTTAGCTGCACAGGATACTGATTATTCAATGCTTGCCGAAACTTTCTTATATTTTGCTATGGAATCTCAGGGGAACATGGAAGCGGCAAGGAAACTAATCCAGAAAATAAACCAATAATTCAGAACATAATAAAACAGAGCATTTAATTTAAATGCCCTGTTTTTTATTCGTGAGGATGTCTTTTATTTGATTGCTACCGTATCGATTCCAACTCCGCTGCAGAGCTCATATGCATTGACTGCCAAATTATATTCCAAGAGAGTCTTAGATAATGCAAGCTGAGCGCTATAAAAACCAAGTTGAGCTTCTTCGACGTCGGATAAAGTTGCCATACCTGAATCGTACTGAAGTTGAACTAATCGAACGGTTTCCTTAGAATTTTCAACGGACTTTTTGCCGGTTTGAACAGCAGAGTATTTCTGTTTCATATCCATATATTTCGTTCTGACATCGCTTTCCACAGTTAGCGGAGCGTTATTATAACCTGTTTCTGCTTTTAGCAAGGCCATTTTAGCAGCAATATACTTTGATGAATTACTTGGATAAGCAGAATAGTCTTTAAAATTTAATGTAGCCATTTCCAAATTATAAGCTGCCTCAAAGGTTTCATTTCTACTTTTCAGTGCTGACGAGATAGAGTCCGTAAGCGATTTGGAAGATAATGGTATTTCATTAATCGTATCTTCTAAAGCTACCTTTTGCATTAGTGAATAGCCCATAAATTGATTGAATGCCATCTTCATTGTAGCTAGACCATTTGTAGCGGCGATTTGCTGATCTTTAGCTTCGTTTACCGATACCTCTGCTTTTAACACATCATTTTTCGAAACAGTACCAAGTTTATATTTTAACTGAGTATTTGCAAGCAACTTTTCTTTTAATGCAAGATTGTCTTTTGCAATCTTTTCCTGATTCTCAAGTTCCTTTAATGTGTAATAATTCCTAAGTGTATCTGTTTTTAAACTGTTTAACTCTGCATCATAATTTCTGGGACCTTGTGCAGCAGCAAAGGTCCTATTGGCTTTAGCCATGTTTTTATTTGATGAATCGTAAAACCAACTACCGGCTTCCTTAGCCTCATTTAAAGACTGTACCGACTCTCCATAGCCCTTCGCTACACCGTCTGCACTCCGCCTGTTCAAATCAGCCATCTTCGCCCCTGGGCTGTCTGCAAGCATCTTTTTATATGCATTTTCAAGGGATAGATTGATCGGTGTCCCTGTAAAGGTCATATCGGGAACGATGGTAACGGCTGCCCCTGTTGTATCGATTGCAGTGGAAGTCGTTGTTGCTGTAGTTGTAGCTGCAACGGTAGTATTGGCTGACTCTGCTGCAAAAGCTACAGTAATTCCGCTCACTATTAATAATAATACCAAGCTTGTACATAAAACTTTTTTCATTGAATCTCAAATCCTTTCTCTTCTTTTGTAAATGTTTTTTTCTGACTCGTGGGTCAGTATCATAATTTTACCCTTAAATCAACAGCTCGTCAATACACAGATCGCCATAAAATGTTGATTTATATGGATTCTGTATTACAAATCAATTACATTTCAAAATTATGAACTCAATATGAATAACGAGGAATATATTTTATTTACTTCAATCGTATCATTCTTTCCTTGCTAGTACTCTGTAACCCTTAAATGTTGTCACAGATGCGTCGAATATTTTTCCAAGTGCAAGGCGAAGGAACGAGGCATAGCCGTAGATATGGTGAGTGACGACAACACAGCAATTGGGGAAATAGGCACACAAATGTAAACTTTTTAAGGTTACAGCGTACTAGGGGTGTTCAAGATTTAAATCCTGTATTATACTGGGTGCTGATAGAACAATACGAGTTGGATTGTACCAAATGGCACAGTACACAGGAAAAAAGTTAGGGAGAAAGGCTGCAAGGAAAATGAAAGAGATTAGAACGGTTGCCATCATCGGTCTGGGCAATTTAGGCATTGCTTTTGGGAATCATCTTTCGAAAAAAATGCCGAAGGAGGATTTACGGTTCGTCGCCGACAGGGAACGGATCGAACGCTATGAAAGAGACGGAGTTTTCTGCAACGGAGAGCGCTGTGACTTTCAATATGTCACGACCGAGGAAAGCACATGGCCTGCAGATCTGATTATATTCACGGTTAAATTTCATAACCTGGTTGAGGCCATCGACGCTGCGAAACATCATGTAGGGGGAAATACGATTATTCTGTCCGCCTTGAACGGAATCACCAGTGAAGGGATGCTCGAAGAAGCCTTTGGTGTGGGCAAGGTGCTCTATTGCGTTGCCCAGGGGATGGATGGAATCAAAACAGGAAACCGTCTGACCTTTGATCACATGGGAATGCTTTGCTTTGGTGATCGTGAGGCAGGCGTTGTTTCCGATCAGGTAAGGAGTGTCGAGGCTTTCTTCCGAAAAACAGAGTTTCCACACGAAGTGGAAACAGATATGATGAAACGGTTATGGGGCAAACTCATGTTGAATGTGGGCGTCAATCAGACCGCTTCGGTTTATCTGTGTGATTACGGTGGTCTGCAGCAGGAGGGAGAGGCAAGGAATACCATGATCGCAGCAATGCGTGAGGTGATTCCTCTGTCTGAAAGGGAGGGCTTCCCTTTGACGGAGGCGGATCTGGCTTACTGGTTAAAGATATTGGGATCGTTGCGACCCGAAGGGAAACCGTCCATGCAACAGGATATGGAAGCCGGGAAAACAACGGAAGTAGAACTCTTTTCCGGTACGGTGCTTTCGCTGGGACGCAAACATGGAATCACAGCCCCGGTGAATGAAGCCCTATATCGAAAAATAAAGGAGATGGAACAAGACTCTCACATTGAAATTTAAGTCGCAGAAGGAGTGGAACTTTATGATGAGCACGGAATGGGTAATGAATTCGATTGAGGAATTGGAAACATTTTTTACAAGCTTACCGATGGAGGAAACGCGGGAGTATGAGCTTAAGCTGACGAGATTGGTTACTTCAAATCAGAAAGCGGAATTCGAGGATTGGTTAAAACAGTTAATGGAACGTGAGGACGAAGCGACAGCCTATGCTTCTTTCGTTTGTTTGAACATTAAGTATCGACGAAATCATGATGGCTCAAAGCTGGATTTACTCATCAATGGAGAAAGATCAAGGTTCAATCGCCATCCCACATTCTCTCATATGGAGTTGCTTTCTTTGATAGATCACAGCAAAAGACAACCTACCCTGGCTGAATTGCGGCAGGGAAAAGAAGACATCGGCAAGATGCCGATGAATGCAGGTGTTTTGCATTTGTTTGCTGATTTGGTGGCTACCTATTTTGAGGATAGAGACACGCAAAATGAAAGCGGGAACAATCAGGAAGAGAAGGAAGGCGTTGCTGACCGCAGTGAATGGCTTGACAAAGCGATGACCAGTGTTGAAGATGCGATCCGGCTTCAGAATTATGCGAAGTTTTACTGCACAAAAGGAAGAATTTTAGCATTGAGAGGATATTTTCAAGAGGCCATGAGATCCATTAAGGAGGCCATCGATCTAGAGGATTCTTCTTTGAACGACTATGCGATCCGAGTCGGCAATTACCAGTATCACAAATTGTCCATATTGGCGAGAATGCAAAACAAAGAAATTAAGAGTTCTCTTGAAAAATACAGAAAAAGCATGGCCGAGGAAAATGCCGAGATTCAGAAGAATCTTGATGCGACTACGAAAAAACTGGAGTCGTCAACTATCAAAAACCTTGAATTTCTAGGGTTGTTTGCCGGGATTATAAGCTTTACCATTGGCGGAATCAATATTGCGAGCAATATAGCAGGGAAATCGTTTCCTGGAGCCGCCGGATTGATCATTGTTTTGATGGGGGCCCTGCTCTGTGTCTTTGCGTCCTTTGGCGTTGTACTTCATGGCATAGAGAAAGGCAAGTTCGCCAGAAATGGGATCGTATTTGGAGCCGGTGCTATAGTTATTATTGGAGGTTTATGGCTTTGTTTACATCTATAAAAAGTGTCAGTAGTTCGGGTAACGGAACAAACGAAGATGCCATTGGGTTCTCAGATTCGTTTCTATTTGTGATGGATGGAGCGACCACACTTGGAAAAAAAACAGAAAAAGATGCAGCCTGGTTTGTTTCTCGGGTGAGAGACGATCTTCAAGCAAACTTGGGCAACACAGCAAAAACAATAGAAGATATTCTTAGTAATGCCGTGAGGGCATTGGGAGCATACAATAAAGATTCTTCAGAGACTCCGTACCGCAATCCCTGCGCCAGTATTTCTATTTTCAGAAGGAATGGATCCCTGTTAGAGTATTACGGTTTGGGAGATTGTACCGGAACGATTTCATTTAAAGACGACACTTTTCAGGTGCTGTACAATGATACCTTATCGGGTTTTGATGAAAGGGTGATTCAAGAAATGATGGAGCTCGCAAAAGCAGAGAGAATACACATATCAGAAGCAAGGAATCAGGTGGAACCTTTATTAATTGAGAATAGAAATAAAATGAACACAAATAACGGATATTGGGTACTGGATGCGTCCGGCGACGGAATTTCCCATGGTGCGTTTCGGACTTTTTCAGCGGATAAGATCCATAGTGTATCTCTTATGACGGACGGCTTTGCCGGAATCTGTACAACATTCCATATTGCCGGAGACTTTGCAGAGCTGCATGATAAAATGTTTCATGAGAATCTGGAAGACCTTGTTAAAGAACTGTTCGCAGTGCAGGATATGGATCCGTATTATGACCGATACCCCAGATTTAAACACCGTGATGATGCAACAGCAATTATTGCTTTATTTTAAATAATAGCGGGATTACGCTTGCATGATAACAGATGTGAATTTCATACAAGATGCAATTTCAGATTGATGTTCTGAGACGCGTATGGTATAATACGTTCTACGGGATAAAAAGTAAGTACTATGGGCGATTAACTCAGTTGGTAGAGTGTCACCTCGACAAGGTGGAAGTCGTTGGTTCGAGCCCAATATCGCCCACCACAGTAGCCGTTTAAAGAGAAGCTGGAAGTATCCGGCTTCTTTTTTTTTATAATTTAGAATGGCCGCCAGCAAATAGGAAAGAAATCCTGTTAACAAATAGGAAGAAATGTCGATAGTACTATTATCACAAGAAATTTTGGGTATTGAGATAGAATAGAGATTTGAAGAGAGGAATCAACCAATATGAAAAGAATAAGGACAACCATTACCGTAACGATCATGATTGTCGCCCTGCTGGTCACAAGCCTTCCGGTGTTTGCCTTCAGCCAGAATGAAAGCCGAAGTGTGGAGCGATTTTTTATTGAAACACAGCTGCTGAAAGGCGACGGAACGGGATATGGACTTGAGAAGACCGCCAGCCGTCTGGAGGGAATCATCATTTTGATCCGCCTGATGGGAAAAGAAGCGGACGCACAGGCGATGAAAGACCTTCCCAGTCGGTTTGCCGATGTGCCCGATTGGGCAAAGGGGTACGTGAACTATGCGTATGCGGAAAATATATCCAAAGGGATAAGTGACACCCGGTTTGGGGTCAGCGATAAAATGACGGCTGTTCAATATAACACTCTTTTGCTTAGAGTCCTTGGCTATGATGACAGCCAGGGCGACTTTCGATGGGATGCATCGGTAGATAAAGCTGAGAAATTAGACATTCTGCCGAAAGATATGGCCGGAATGTACACGCGAAGTAAAATCTATACAAAAGGGGATCTGATGGAAACCTCCTTCTGTTATTTGGAGGCGAACTATAAAGACCGGGAAGAGACGCTGATCGGTATGCTGATCGAAACCGGTGTGATTGCTGATGAGCTTGCGGGAAAATATGGTCTGGACGTGGAGGGTTGGGACAGCCTTACCACCGGCTTCCGGGATAATGACTACTTAAATTTTCAGGTCTCAGGCAGCACCTTAACCATTGGGGGAACCAGCGAAGATAACAATAAGACGTATCTTTTAGTACGTGTCATCGACACTGATACGGAAGTGAAAAAAGCCGATGGGGTTGGGCGTATCGGCAGCAACGGCCGGTATGACATTGAGCTTTCACTGGGCAGACTTGCCAAGGGGGAATACTATGTGGATGTATACGGAAATGATGAACGATACAATTACTATAGCAGCATTGTCTTATCCAACGTCATTCTGAAAAAGACCGATGATGATTTGTATTTTAAAGCTTCTCCTGCTTATGGGCAGAACTTGAGAATTTACAACGGAAATCAACCGCTTGCGTCGGATTATGAAATGACGCCAAACACCGGATCGATGAATGAATTTGTGATGGCCATTTCGGATTTGGAAGAGGAAATCACCAGCGGAATCACAGACGATTATGGCAAGCTGCAGGCGATCCATGATTGGGTTGCGGAAGAAATCTATTATGATAAAGATTTTTTAAATGGGAAGACGAAGCGAACCAATATCAATTCCATTGCTGTGCTGGACAATCGATATGCTGTTTGCAGCGGATATGCAAATCTAACCAAGGATCTGCTTGCCGCAGCAGGGATACCGAGTCGGCAGGTCATGGGCTATGCCCTTGGCATCACCAGCGATGGTGATTGGGATGATGTGGATCAGCGAAGCGTGGAACCAAATCATGTCTGGAATGAAGTGTACATAGATGGTCGATGGATTATCGTGGATGCGACCTGGGACTCTTCAAACAAGTATGAAGGCGGGATATTCACGGACGGCGAAGGCATCGCTCAGCTCTATTTTGATGTAACCATGCCGTTCTTCTCTAACACCCACAAGGCGATACTTCCATAGCCGTCCATGCGTAATTTGTCAAATAAATTGGATGGGGATTCGATCCAAAAATTTTGATTTATTTCTTTGGAGAACGTATAATAGATACAAGATAGGGTTGTCGGACATTTGCCATGGAAATGGGAAATGGGCTTGAAAAATTGGATGCATTAGCAAGGTGGGAGCCATATGAATGGAGAGTCAAGAAGAAACAAAATCATAGAAATCTTGAGGAGCAGAGAAGAACCGGTTTCCGGGGCGGAGCTGGCAAAAAGACTTGATGTGAGCAGGCAGGTCATCGTCCAGGATATCGCTTTGCTCAGGGCGGTAAATCGCAATATCATTTCCACAACAAAGGGCTATGTACTCTATGTGAAGGAAGTGCAGAAGGTAAACCGCTGCTTTCTGGTCAAGCATTCCGATGACGAGATTGAGGATGAACTCTGCACCATCGTTGACAACGGCGGAAAGGTGATGGATGTCATTGTGATGCATGACATTTACGGAGAAATTTCCACCGGCCTTATCATAAAGAACCGGCAGGAAGTCTATGACTTTGTGGAAAAATTGAAGAGCCACAAGACGATTCCGTTGAAGGATTTAACCGGCGGCGTTCATCTTCATACGGTAGAGGCGGATTCGGAGGCGATTCTGGATTCCATCGAAAAGAAATTAAGAGAGAAAAAATATCTGATTGAAGAGCAGGGATAGCGTGAAAAGATTACGATAAAGATAAAGGATCATGGAAAAATGAAACAGTTTGACGTGCTGATTATCGGAGCTGGTGTAGTGGGAAATGCCATTGCCAGAGAAATATCAAAAAAGAATACAGTGACTGTAGGTGTGCTGGAAAAGGAACCGGATACGGCCTTTGGCATCAGCGGCAGGAACAGTGGGGTCCTTCATGCCGGGTTTAATAATAAACCCGGTTCTTTCATGGCAAAATTATGCGTGCAGGGCTCGGAAGGCTTTGAAAAGGAAGCGGCTGAGCTGAAGCTTCCCTTCAAGAAAACGGGAAAACTGATTACTGCCGGATTTGAAGAGGATCTGGCACGCCTGCAGAAGCTAAAGGAGCAGGGCGAAGCCAATGGGGTAAAAGAACTTAGGATCATCGGCAGGGAGGAACTGGAAACGCTAGCCGGATATGATGCCGGCTTCGGTGCCCTTTGGTCCGGGATGACGGGAATCTTTGATCCCTTCCAATATACCATCGCCCTTGCGGAGGCCGCCGCAGAACAGGGAACGGAATATCTCTTCGGCAGGCAGGTGGTGGAGATCGCGCCGAAAGGGAAAAGCCAAGCGGCTCCGTCAAACGCAGCCGGCAGCGGCAGCTTCCTGGTTACTGCGGAGAATCATTCCACGGGGGAAAGAGAACAGTATCGCACTGAAATTCTAATCAATAGCGCCGGCTTGTTTGCTGATGAAATCTGCAGGATGGTGGGGATCAACGACTATAAGATCCACCCTTGCAGGGGTGAATATCACATTTTGGAGAAGCGGCAACCATGGCTGCTGGAGCTCCCCATCTACCCGATCCCGAATGAAAAGGATGGCGGTCTTGGTGTACATCTGACCCCGGCCATCCACGGAAATATCTTGATTGGACCAAGCGCCGAATATTTAACTGCGGAGCAGGAACGGGAGGAATACAGCACCACTCGGGACGTTATGGTTCGATTAAATGAAGAGGGTGTGGCCTTATTTCCGGAGTTGAACATCGGGGACTGCATCCATAGCTTTTCTGGGATCCGGCCAAAGCTGGCTTCGGAAGCAGAAGGCGGCTACGCCGACTTCGTCATAGAGGAAAGCAAACGGGTACCGGGTTTCATTCAGCTGGTAGGAATCGAATCTCCGGGAATGACCGCATCCATTCCCATCGCCAGAATGGTTGCACAGATGACAGAGGAAATCAGAGTGAGAAACAAGAGCTGCGAGGCTCAATGGCAAGGATCTGAAAGCAAGTCCGCACAAACCGGACTTTTGCAAGCTGTATCCGGTGAGCCTGGGGATGAAAAAATGCTTTGCCGTTGTGAAGGCATCACGGAGCGCGCAGTTTTGGAAGCCTATGACCGTATCCTATATATTGGAGCAATTCCCACCGTAAAAGGCTTGAAAAACAGAACGAGAGTAACCATGGGAAACTGCCAGGGCAGCTTCTGCACGATCAATATCATTGAGGTATTAGAGAAGAAACGAAATGTGGACCCCCTCGCCTTACTTTGGAATGGGTTTGGCAGCCTTATGTTTGAAGGGAGGGTGAAGGAATGAGAATCAAAAAGAATGTAGTTGTCATCGGCGGAGGCCCGGCGGGAATGGCAGCGGTGATCTCCCTGAAAGAAAGAGGAATTGAGGATATTATCCTTTTGGAGAAGGAGAACCGCCTTGGAGGGGTCTTATCCCAGTGTATTCATGATGGCTTTGGACTGATCTATTACCGGAAGAATTATTCGGGACCTGAATATTCAGCCCTTTATGAACAGAAAATTGCAGAGAAAGAAATTCCATATCTTACGGAAGCGACTGTTCTCTCGGTTCGCTCATTGGATGCTGAAGCCTATCGTTCCTTGGATGCGGAATCCTATCGTTCTCTGGTCACGGTTCAAACTGCGGAAGGCACGTTGGAATACGAGGCTAATGCGGTGATAGCCGCCACGGGCTGCAGGGAGAGGGGCAGAGGTCTTGCCGGAATCCCGGGAACGAGACCCGCCGGCATCTATACTGCAGGAACAGCACAGGCGTTGATCAATCTTCAGAATTTCATGCCGGGACGCAAAGCGCTCATTGTTGGCTCAGGGGATATTGGGCTCATCATGGCAAGGCGGATCACCCTGGAAGGCGGGCAGGTGCTTTGTGTCGTGGAAAAGGAAGACATACCGGGAGGCTTGAAACGAAACATCATACAATGTCTTGAGGATTTTGCAATACCACTTTACACCAATACCATCGTATCCAATGTCTACGGAAAAGAGAGAGTGTCCGGAGCTGATATTTCCCAAATCGATGCAGAGGGAAACGTGGTAGCGGGAAGTACCCGATTCTATGCGTGTGACACATTGATTTTATCCGTTGGCCTCATTCCCGAAGAAGATATGGTCGAGGATCGGCACAGAGGGGTATTTCTCTGCGGGAACTCCCTTTATGTCCACGATCTGGTGGATGATGTGACCCTGGAAGGGGAGATGGTCGCCGGACAAGTGGAAACCTTCCTGATGAAGCTTGCTGCGGGACAAGCGCCCGATGAGACCAGATTTGCTTACCCCGGGATCGAAACCATGAGAAAAAAGAGGGCACAGCTGGTGAAGCGGAAAAAGGATATGGCAAGAAAGAAAGCGGAAACCGGGGCAAAGACCATCACCTGTATCATGTGCCCCAACAGCTGTGAGATCACCTACGATCTGGAGGGCGGCATGTGTGGCAAGGGGCCGGAATACGTGAAAAATGAGATCTTGAATCCGAAACGGACACTGACGTCCTCTGTTAAAGTAACCGGTGGAGCGATTCCTCTCGTCAGCGTAAAAACCACCAATGGCATTCCGAAGGAAAAACTCATGGATGCCATGAAGCTGATTGCGGAATTGGGTGCCACCGCGCCTGTGGTGCCTGGACAGATCCTATGCAAGGACTTTATGGAAGAAGGAACGGACCTGGTCGCAACAAAAGCAGTGAAACGATATTCGCTTGATAATACAAGCGAAATAGAGTAAACTAAATGCTGAAGTATCGGATCCATTTCCAAATCGTTCCATGGATCCGGAAGTGGTGTAGCTACTTTTTTATTGAAAGGATCATCGCAATTTATGGTAAAGTTTTCGAGAATCGCACTTTTATTTTTTGTTGATATCATTTGCATCAATTTTGCATATACAGTGTCCTTCCTGCTGCGTTTTGAATTTTCAATATCCGAGGTTTTTCTTGGATTTTTTGCAGTCTATTTCAATAATATTGTGGTCTTAACCGTGATTAAGCTCATCGCGTTCTGGGTCTTCGGCCTTTACCGGAGTCTTTGGAAATATGCGGGAACGGAGGAGCTTGTAAAAATCGTTCTGGCTGCAATTACAGCGACGGCGGCGACCATCGTTTATCTGGAGTTCACACAGCAGTATTTTCCGCGAAGCATTTATGTCTTCAGCAGCGTACTGGATATCGTCCTCATCGGCGGCGTTCGTTTTGGCTATCGCATCATACGGGATCTGAGAAAGCCGGGAGCAATGATAAACCTCGTTTATCTCATGCGTAAAAGCGGAGAGGGTGCGGCAATCAGCAAGGTCATGGTGGTCGGTGCCGGAGATGCGGGAGCGGCGATCATAAAGGATATCAAGCAGCACCCCGATCTTGGGAAAAAGGTCGTTGTGGTGGTAGACGACAACCCGAATAAATTGAATCAAACCATCGTAGGCGTCAAGATTGCGGGCAATCATTTGGCAATCAAGCAGATTGCCAGAAAGTATGGGGTAGATGAGATCATCATTGCCATACCGTCGGCAAACAAAAAAGCCATTCAGGAAATCGTCAACGAATGCAATAAAACCCGCTGTAAGATGAAAATTCTGCCGGGAATCAGCGACCTGATCAACGAAAAGGTCAGCATCAGCAAGCTGAGAGATGTCGATATCGAGGATCTCCTCGGCAGAGATGCGGTGCAGGTCAACCTCAAGGAGATCAGCGGCTATCTGGAAGGGAAAATCGTTCTGGTCACCGGCGGCGGCGGCTCCATCGGCTCCGAACTTTGCCGGCAGATCGCAAGGTTCAAGCCCAGAAAGCTCATCGCGCTGGACATTTATGAGAATTCTGTTTTTGAGCTGTCCAACGAAATCAAGAGCACATTTCCTGCCTTGGAGTTTGAAGTGGTCATTGGATCGGTTCGCAGCAGGCACAGAATGCGGGAGGTATTTATCAAGTACAAGCCTCACGTGGTCTTCCATGCGGCGGCCCACAAGCATGTCCCTCTGATGGAGAGCAATCCCAAGGATGCGGTAATCAACAACGTTGTTGGAACAAAGAATATGATCGACCTATCTGATGAGTATGCAGTTGAGAATTTTGTCATGATCTCCACCGATAAGGCCGTGAACCCCACCAATGTTATGGGTGCAACGAAGCGTTTGGCGGAAATGATTCTGCAGGAAAAGAGCATGAATTCACGTACAAGCTATTCCGCAGTCCGGTTCGGAAACGTGCTGGGCAGCAACGGCAGTGTAATTCCGTTGTTCCGAAAGCAGATCGAACGGGGAGGCCCGGTTACCGTCACCCACGAGGAGATAACCAGATATTTCATGACCATACCGGAAGCGGTGCAGCTGGTAATCCAGGCCGGAGCTATGGCGACGGGAGGAGAGATCTTTATTCTGGATATGGGTGATCCGGTCCGTATCATGGACCTTGCGGAAAATGTGATCCGGCTTTCGGGCTATATCCCCAACGTGGATATCGACATCAAGATCACTGGCCTGCGCCCCGGAGAAAAATTATACGAAGAGCTGCTTCTTGACGAAGAAGGCATCGAAAAGACGGCTCACAATAAAATTTATGTGGGCCATCCATTGCCGCCATCACCGGAGCTCGGAGAAATGTTGGAAAATCAAAGGATTTGCAATGAAGAAAGCATCAATGGCATTCTGACGATGAAGGATGAGGAAGTCAAGACTTGGCTGCAGAAGCTGGTACCGAATTACAGTCGGTCAGAATCATAAGAAGGAGGAAAGCTCCATGAGTGAGACTTTAAAACTGGATCTGTCGCGTTCCTTGCTTGGACCGCAGACAATCACCGCCAGTCAGGCAGAACTTGAAGCCGCAAAAAATAGACTGTGGTCAGGGAAAGAGCCCTTTACGGGCTGGGTCAATCTGCCCTTTGCCTATGATAAAATGGAATTGAAAGAAATATTAGCAGCCGCGGAAAAAATCCGAAAGCAATGCGAGGTATTGATCGTAATCGGCATCGGGGGTTCTTATCTGGGTGCCCAAGCTGCCATCAGCGCACTGAAGGCCGGAAATGATTCTGCGCCGGAGATCTATTTTGCCGGACAGAATCTGAGCGGAACCTATCATAAGGAACTTCTTGAAAAAATAAAGGGGAGAGAACTGTGCCTCTGCGTCATCTCCAAATCTGGGACGACAACGGAATCTAGTGTCGCCTTTTCTATATTGAAAGACGAGCTCTATCGAAAGTATGGCAGGGAAGAAGCTGCCAAACGGATTTATGCCATCACCGATGCGGAAAAGGGGATCTTGAGAGAAGAGACGAACCGGGAGGGGTACGTTTCCTTTGTCATTCCCGACGATATTGGCGGAAGATATTCCGTATTAACGGCTGTTGGCCTGTTGCCCATCGCAGTAGCCGGAATTGATGTGCCTGCCATGCTCAAGGGTGCGGAATGTGCAGCGGAAGCTTCAAAGGATGAAAAAGCGGATGCGTCCATGCTGGCTGCAACGAGGGTTTCCTTGTTGAATAGCGGGAAAACCATTGAAATATATGAATATTACGAGCCGAAGCTGCAGTATTTTGCCGAATGGCTGAAGCAGCTCTTTGGAGAGAGTGAAGGAAAGGACGGGAAGGGAATCTTTCCCGCAGCATTGCAGTTCAGCACCGACCTCCATTCCATGGGACAATTCCTACAGGATGGCAACCAGATCTTCTTCGAAACGGTACTGAACGTATTGAATCCGCCGGAGGACCTCATCGTTCCGGAAAGCGCCGGTGAGCTGCTGGCCGGCAGGAGCATGAACGCCATCAATCAGGCGGCGGTGGAAGGTGTCATTGCAGCCCATGAAGCAACCGGTGTTCCCATCATCAAGCTGGATATCCCCGCACTGACGCCTCACTGCTTTGGACAGCTGGTATACTTTTTCGAGACGGCCTGTGCTCTCAGCGGATATCTCAACGGGGTAAATCCTTTCGATCAGCCTGGGGTGGAGAGCTATAAGAGTGAGATGCGAAAAGTGTTACAATCGAAATAAGCAATCGTTAAAAAATAAACGGTGAAAACCGCGAAAAATGAACCAAATACAGACATGGAACCGGAAAATAGTGGTTGAAAATTTCCGGAAAAAGAGGTACTCTATATGAGTGTAATATTGGAGAATTTTAACACGGTTGTTAGTGCTCGCGGTTGATCTTGGGCGAGCCGGTAAAATGGAGGAACGGAAATGAAAAAGATAGGAGTTTTAGGAACTGGAACCATGGGTGCAGGTATCATACAGGTACTCGCGCAAAACGGCTATGAAGTTGTTCTTCGTGCCAGAAGAGAAAGTTCCGTAGAAAAAGGAATCGCGACTGTCAGCAAGAATCTTGACAAATTAGTTGCGAAGGAAAAGATTACGGCTGCCGACAAGGAAGCTGTTATGGGAAGAATTAAAGGATCAACGGATATCGCCATCGTTGCAGATGCAGATTTGATCATCGAGGCAGCTACCGAAGACATGGAATCAAAAAAGGCATTGTTTGCCGAGCTGGATCAGCTTTGCAAGCCCGGAACCATTATTGCAACAAACACATCCTCGCTCTCCATCACGGAAATCGCAGCGGCCACAAACAGAGTTGACAAAATCATCGGAATGCATTTTTTCAATCCGGTGCCAATGATGAAGCTGGTTGAGATCATCAAAGGGCTTGGGACCTCTGACGAAACAAGAGATGCCATTCTGGAGCTCACAAAGAGTCTGGGAAAGACGCCGGTAGAGGTTGAGGAAGCTCCGGGCTTCGTGGTAAACAGAATATTGATTCCTATGGTTAATGAAGGAATCGGAATCCTCGCTGACGGCGTTGCCAAAGCAGAGGATATTGACCAGGCAATGATGCTTGGCGCAAATCACCCAATGGGACCTTTGGCCCTTGGAGATCTGGTCGGACTTGATGTTTGTCTCGCGATTATGGAAGTATTGCATGCCGAATACGGTGAAGACAAGTACAGACCGCATCCGCTTCTCAAGAAGATGGTTAGAGCAGGAAAATTGGGTAGAAAATCAGGAGAAGGATTCTATAAATACAGCTAAAGTATCTATAAATGCAGTTAATTTATGAAAATATTTTTAAAAACGTTTGTTACAGGATTTTTAATATTTACAATACTCTTAGTCCCCATTCAATGGGGACTAAGTCTTGTAGGGAATATCAGACTATTCAGCGGCACGGAAAAGCTCGTGGAGGAAATGCCTGCTCTGGTGGACCAGAACAGTCCGTTTTTCGAGGCCTTCAAGGATAAGAACAGGGTGAACATCCTGATGCTTGGTATCAACGACGGGATGACGGATACGATAATGCTGGGCAGCTATGATCTGGATGCCAAGCATGTGGATATCATTTCGATCCCAAGAGATACATACTATGCGAGAGAAGAAGCGAACAGTGCCGCTGCCATGAAAATCAATGCTATTTATAGTGTCGATAAAGCAGTCGGTACCGCCGCTGCAGTCAGTGATGTTCTCATGGGGATGCCGATCAATTATTACGTGATCGTGGACTATGCTGTGGTTAAAAAGGTTGTGGATTCCATGGGCGGAGTACCGATGGACATCACCTTTCACATGCGCTATAACGATCCTTATGACGATCCTCCGCTGAAAATCGACATTCCGGAGGGCTATCAGGTGTTGAACGGAGATAAGTCCGTGGAATTCCTGCGGTTCCGAAAAGGATCCGGCGGCTATGCGGGCTATCCGGAAGGAGACATCGGCAGGGTCAAAGCACAGCAGGTGTTTGTGAAATCCGCATTCCGCCAAGCCCTTGGCTTTAGTCTTCCGAAGGTGGTAAAGACGACGCTGGACAACGTGGATTCCGACCTTCCGCTGGGCATGGCCACAAAGCTTGCCGCCAACGCGGTGGGTCTTGACGGAGAGGACATACAAACCGTTATGATTCCGGGGGAATCCGGCACGAAGAACGGGTTGTCCTACTGGTGGCCTGATGAGGACGGAATCGAGGAAATGCTGACACAGATCTATAACATTGAGCCGGACGGATCAGAAACTGAATGAATGACAATGAAAAAACATCGTACAAATGAATTGCACGATGTTTTTATTTATCATTTAATCTATTTCTAATATACTCTCGCTCCTTATAACGATTTTCAGATGCAGAATGAAGCATAAAGCGGAACCGTTTTCCTGTTATTTTCAAATCCAAAATTTTTCGTGGAGAATTTGACTGCATAAGACGGTTTAAAGGACTCTATGTAAACATTAAGACTTTTCGCTTTCACATTATCGGCTGATTTGACTTCGATAGGGATAATATTGTTCTCCCTTTGAATAATAAAATCAATTTCTGCTCCTCTAGCCGATAACCAATAATAACCTTTGTATTTATTTGATATCAATTGACAGCAGATGTAGTTTTCTACCATACCGCCTTTAAAATCATTCAGTTCATTAGAAAGAAAGAGAATATCCTCCGCAGTGATGTCCTTCTTAGCACAGAGTAATCCAACGTCAGATACATATATTTTAAATGAGTCAATATCCCGATAGTTTTCCAATGGTTTTTGCGGTTGCTCAATTCTATGGATACGTGTAACAATACCAGATAGAACCAACCATTCGATAGCATTTTCGAATTCAGCGGCTCTTCCGCCTTTTTTGATCAATTTATATTGAAAGCGCGTATTCTTTTTTGATAACTGGACTGTGATATTGTCATATACAAGCCTTGTCTTTTTTATTTCGTTTTTGGAATTGTATTTGCTCATGTCATTGAGGTAACTTTCGAGAATCATTTTTTGTATATGTCTTATTAAAATATAGTCTTTGGTTTCAAGAAATTTACTGATGCATTCAGGCATGCCACCAACAACCAGATATTGACGATAATATTGTAAAGCTGCTTCATGGAGAACTGCGGGCATCGATTGATCGGTTTGAAAACATTTTTTGATCTGCACCACCATATCTTTTTCTCCGCAAGCCAGTAGAAATTCCTCCATATCCATCGGGTAGAGCGTTTGAATATCCACCTTGCCAACAGGAAAGGAATATTTTTCTCTGCTTACCGCTACTCCAAGCAAACTGCCTGCTACGATAATGTGATACTCCGGAGATTCTTCATAAAAATATTTTAATGAAGTAAGTGCCCGTTCGCAAAGCTGTATTTCATCAAATACGATGAGGGTCTTTCCCTTGATAATAGTCTGATCTGCCAACCGTGATAGGATCGGAATCAGATATGCCGCGCTAATGTTTTCGTCAAAGGTTTTTATGAGTAGTGGATTTGTCTCGAAATTAAAATAGGCCACATTTTCGTATTCTTTGCGTCCGAATTCAAGGATTGAGTATGTCTTTCCGACTTGCCTTGCACCTTGTAGAATTAAAGGCTTCCTATATTTGCTGTTTTTCCAATCACTTAAATATTCCATGATTTTCCGGTACATTATAACACCTCCTATTGATATATAGAAGAGTATAATTCATATAAGTGCGAAATTCAAGCAAATATTTGAAATATTTAGCACTAAATTGCATGAATACTACCGATGAAGTTACACTAAACGACACGAATGCAAGTTGGCCTTCTTAAAGTGAAATCTCAAAAGGAATGCTTTTTTAATATTACGATTAACTACTTAATAAAAAAGATAAGCCTAACAAAAAACGTAATAAAAAAGTAATATAGGGAATTTGCCATCCCTATTTATTTTTTTTGTGAAAAGGTATAAAATATAATGACTACTGGGTATTAATAACGAAATGGACAAATCCGAAATGATTCGTCTGTACCCGGGAGTTTTGCAGCAAATGGGGGAAAAGAGAGGTTACAGTAACAATGGGTACAGAGATTAGAAACGGAAAAGAAAAGGCCAAAACGAAGACAAGTTCAATGCAGAGCTTCTTAAGGACTTTTCTCATATCATTTATTGTTTTTGTCGTTTTATGCACGCCGGGTTTGGCTATTTTTGGAGAAGTCGCTGACTTCAATCCTTTTGATCCGGACGGCGATAATTTGGTGCTGGAAGAGCACCTAGATGCTATCGTAGATGAGGATAGCCCATTCTTTGAAGCGTTTAAGGACAAAAAAAGGGTGAATATTCTGCTCCTTGGCGTCAATGGGAATCTGACCGATACCATTATGGTAGCCAGCTTTGACACAAAGGCAAAACATATGGATTTGATTTCCATTCCAAGGGATACTTACTTCCATCGTAGCGGCTATAACGGCGACGGTGAAAATAAAATTAACGCGGCTTATCGGGGAAATCCGGTGAATACGGCCAAAGCCGTCAGCGAGATCCTTCTGGGGATGCCGATCAATTATTATGCAGTCATTGATTATGATGGAGTTGAAACAATTGTAGACTCTATGGGTGGTGTGCCCATGGACATTGAGTTCAACATGAAATATACAGACCCTTACGATACGCCGCCGCTGGTGATCAACATACCAAAGGGGCCACAGGTTCTGGACGGGGAGCACGCCGTGCAATTTCTCAGATACCGCAAAGGATATACCGAGGGGGATATCGGCCGTGTGAAGGCACAGCAGGTATTTATGAAGTCGGCATTCAGGCAATGTCTAAGCTTCCAGCTTCCAAAGATTGCGAAGACCGTATTTAATAATGTGGAATCCGACATTACCATCGGAAAGGCAACATCACTGGCCACAAAGGCCATGGGCATTTCCGGAGAAGATATTCAAACCTACCTACTTCCTGGTACCCCGTTGCCGGATGCACCGTATTTTGTGATACCGGATGCGGAGGGAACCGCTGAAATGATCAATCAGATCTATTCCATCGAGCCCAAAAACACGACTGAGGATGAAGCCGGCGAATAAGGAGATGAAATGATGAAGCGAGGGAAACGGTTAGCAATTATCGTAATGGCATTGATCATAGGTCTCGGTCTCTTTTCTTTTCCGGGAGAGAAATTTTCCTATGCCATGACAGCAGTCGACTTTGGTGATGTTGCAGCCAACTACTGGGGATACGCTTACATAGACTTCGCCGCCGAAAGAGGAATCATTAATGGATATCCCTTAGCAGACGGTTCCTATCGGTTTCTTCCCGAGAACGCGGTAACCAGGGAAGAATCCATGGCCATGCTTTATAGAGCCTTATCCGCAGCGGATGAGCTGAAAAGCACCGATGACTCCTCTGCGGAATATACTGATTTGTTCGCAGAAAATAAGATTGCTGACTGGGCGAAAACGTATGTTGCCTATGGAATGAAATATGCACTGATTACAGAGGAAGAACTCCGTGATTTTACCGATGAAAATGGGCGCGGGATTCCGGCACCGAGAGAACAGGTAGCCCTTTGGACGGCAAAAGCCATAGAACGACCACTTTCCCCGGCCTATTCCCTGATCTATATCGACAAGGATAGTATTTCCGCGGAAAAGCTGCCTTATATAGATTTGTTGTATCGCCAGGGAATCATGCAGGGGGATGACACGAAAATGTTCCATCCGGCCAGCAGCATCAAAAGGGCGGAATTTGCTGCGATCAGCAACCGCGTTTTTGCATTGGCAGAAGCCGAGCTTTATTCTATTGACAAGGAAATTCAATCCTATCGGGGCACTGTCGTATCCGTCGATTCATACAATAGCAAACTCATGATGACCCAGTCAGACGGTACCGGCAGAGTGATCCAGATAAATCCGAAAACACAGATTGTAATTAACGGCAAGGTGAATTATAATGGACTTGCTGGTGTCAGCATGGGCACCACTGCAATTGTTGCTTGGGGTGCCTTCTATAACGAAAACAATCCAAAGGTAGATGCCTTGCAGCTGCACGTAATCACGAAGACGCAGACCAGGACCGGGCTTTTGACCGGAATTGAGAATTTGGACAGCAGCACGTCCCTATTGCAGATTGAGAACAGTGACAAGGATACCATCTATTATATTCTTGATAAAAATAGCCGGACAGAGAAAACACCGCGCAAAGGAACGGAAGTAACCTTTCTTGCAGACGGTATTAAAATCTTGGAAATGAAGTAATCAGGCAAAGATATGCAAGTCCTGATTTTGTTGTAGCCCTTTATTTTATCTTAACAACCCTTCTTATCATTCTTTTTTCAAAGGTTTCATTCAAAAACGATCAATTTATTCTGAAAATCCAAATCGGGAGGTAATATGGATATAGAGATATTGAATAGCAAAAAGATTGCGGAACTGCGAGAAATTGCAAAGTCTTTTCATGTTCAAAATTATGAAAAGCTGAAAAAGGCCGAGTTGATTCAGGCGATTTCACAGCCTATTAAAAGTGAGGAGGTAGCTCCGGCAAAGTCTGCGGCAGCCCCGGATCAGACCGAGGCAGCTTCGGCAAAGTCTGCAGCCAGAGCGACCACCAGAAAGAAAACCGCACCAAAGCAGGAGATAAAATCGGAACCTCCTGCTGAGGCGGCCAGCCCGGCGGAACCTAAGACGACACCGGCAGAGCCAAAGAAGGCACCGGCAGAGCCAAAGAAGGCACCGACAGAGGCAGTGGCTCCAACAACAACAACAGCAACAGCAACGGCAACGGAAGCCGTAGCAGTCGCTGCCGAGGGTCAAACTAAGAAAAACCCGGAAGGGCCGAGAGAAGACAGACCCGAAGTAGAAGGACTTCTGGAAATCGCCGAGGGCGGCTTTGGGTTCCTTCGATTTCATAATTTCCTGACCAGTGACAAGGATATTTATGTTTCTCCGTCTCAGATCAGACGATTTAACTTAAAAACAGGGGATAAATTAAGAGGAATATCCAGAAAGCCAAATGAAGGAGAACGATTTGGCGCGTTGCTGTATGTCAATTCGGTAAACGGAGATGAGCCGGGGGTTGCCATCAGAAGACCGGACTTTGACGATTTGACTCCAATCTTTCCAAATCAGAGAATTTCACTAGAAAACGGTGCGACGGAGCTTTCCATGCGATTGATCGATCTTGTTGCTCCCATTGGAAAAGGGCAGCGAGGACTCATCGTTGCACCGCCGAAAGCCGGTAAAACAGTACTTTTAAAGAAGGTTGCAAACAGCATCGAAAAGATGTATCCCGATATCGAAATGATCGTTCTTCTCGTTGATGAACGCCCGGAGGAAGTAACCGACATGAAGCGGTCCATCTCAGGGGAAGTCATCTACTCCACCTTCGATGAACTTCCGCAGAACCATGTAAAGGTAGCGGAAATGGTTCTGGCTAGGGCACAACGTCTCGTCGAGCACGGAAAGGATGTCGTGATCCTGATGGACAGCATAACAAGACTGGCAAGAGCCTACAATCTTGTGATTCCGCCTACAGGAAGGACCCTGTCCGGAGGACTGGATCCCGGCGCTTTGCACAAGCCGAAAAAGTTCTTCGGTGCAGCCCGAAAAATGGAAGAAGGCGGCAGCATCACGATTCTTGCAACGGCGCTCATCGAAACCGGGAGCCGCATGGACGATATGATCTTTGAAGAATTCAAGGGAACAGGAAACATGGAGCTGCATCTGGATCGTAAGCTTTCGGAAAAGAGAATCTTCCCGGCAATCAATCTGAACAAATCCGGAACAAGAAGAGAAGATCTGCTCATGAGTCAGGACGAGCTGGAAGCAGTCTGGACCATGAGACGAGCCATGGCGAATATCGGAACACAGGAGGTCACGGAAAATATTATTGACCAGCTTGCCCATACAAAAAACAATGCCGACTTTATCAGGCTCATAAAAAAGACGAAGCTGGAGGCATAAAGAGATTGGACTTTAAGAAAATTTTTATCAAGAGCGCTTGCCCGACAAAGGTTGGCGGTCAGGCAGTTCTGGAAGGAATCATGATGAAGGGTGAGGATCGCACTGCCGTGGTGATTCGCAAGCCTGACGACTCGCTTCATATCAAGACTGAGCTGCTGAAAAAACCGGGAAAGGTGAAAAAAATCCCGGTTTTGAGAGGCGTTTTCATCTTTGTCGATTCTCTGGTCGTCGGGACGAGGACGCTGCTCTATTCCGCAGAAGTACTGGAGAGCTGCGAGGGCAGCCAGGGCTACGAAAAGGATAAGCTGACGCTCTGGATGGAAAAGAAATTCGGAGAAAAGGGTGCGCTGAATGCGATCTTATATCTCTCCGTTGTGCTTGCAATTCTGTTTACAGTTGGTATCTTTATCATCGCGCCCACAGCCGTGGTGAGTGTTTTCAAATATATTACCACCAATGAGGTGGTGTTGAATCTGATCGAAGGATTTTTCCGAATCGCACTCTTTGTGATCTATATCCTGCTCATCTCAAAGATGAAGGATATCCAGACCGTATTCCAATACCATGGAGCGGAGCACAAAGCCATTCACTGCTATGAAAGTGGATTGGAGCTGACTCCGGAAAACTGCAAGCCATTTCAAACCCTGCACCCTAGATGCGGAACCAGTTTTCTCATGTTTGTCATGGTGATCAGTCTGCTTCTGTTTTCCCTGTTGGGCTGGCCCAATCTGGCATGGAGGATCACATCCCGATTGCTGCTGATCCCCATCATCGCCGGGTTGTCCTATGAGCTACTCCGATGGGCGGGACGCAGTGATTCCATTGCAGTGAAAATCCTAAGCGTTCCCGGCTTGCTGCTTCAGAAGCTGACCACGAAGGAGCCGGAGGAGAAACAGCTGGAGGTTGCCATAGCTGCGATGAAGGCAGTGCTGGTGTCGGCGGAAACGCCGGTTTATGTAGGGAGTTGCGACAAGGATGGCAGGTTGATCGCGGACGAGGAAAAGCCCGCCGGTAATACAGCCGATGAAAAACCGGAAGAGAAAGAGGAGTAATCATCTATGAGCCTAATCATAAAAGAACTTTTGCAAATTGGAGAAGCAGCACTACAGAAAGCAGGCTGCATGGATCCCCGGATTGATGCGGAACTGATTATGCGATTCCTGTTGACGATGGACAGGCAGGAGTTATTTATCAAATCTGCCTCCTTGCTTGATGAAAAAAGATGCGAAGCATATTTTAAACTGATCGACATCAGAGCCGGAGGAACACCGGTCCAATACATAACCGGAGAACAGGAATTTATGGGAATTCCCTTCAAGGTCAACGAGAATGTCCTGATCCCAAGGCAGGATACGGAGACTCTGGTTGAGGAAATCATCAGTGACTTGAAAGCCATGACCGCCGGGAAAAAGAACCCGGGAGGCGGATATCTGATCTTGGATTTATGCTGCGGAAGCGGTGCCATCGGGGTAAGCCTCTGCAAGCTGATCAAGGAGGTCAGGGTGACGGGAACCGATATTAGCGGCAAGGCAATCACCGTTGCAAAAGAAAATGCACAGAATGCCGGTGTCGGCAAGCTGATGAAATTTGTGGAGAGTGATTTATTCGGCTCCCTGCGAAAAGGGATCGGTGGAACAAAGTATCATGTGATCGCATCCAACCCCCCTTATATCAGGAGGGAAATCATACCAACCCTGCAGCGAGAGATTACGGAGCATGAACCGTTGCTGGCCCTGGACGGCGGAGAGGACGGACTAGATTTTTATCGCCGCATTCTAAAGGACGCCCCGGAGTATCTCAAGACGGAGGGAATGCTGTTCCTCGAGATTGGGAACGATCAGGGGGAGGCGGTCTGTGATATGGCTAGAAGCACAGAGCGGTTTGAAGCGATCACCGTCGTGAGAGATCTTGCCGGCCATGACAGAGTGGTAAAATGTAAACTGAAACGGCCTGAGAAAAAGTCCCGCAAGAAAAAATAACTGCTGCAGGAAGTCTGAATAACAGCTGCCCAGTTATTGACAAGGATAAATTGTCAGATAATTTAGGAATTACTTCTTGACAGAAGAAAAAAACCATAGCATAATGAATACAATCATATATGGCAGATGGATATAGGCGTTGAGCAGATTGAAGTAAGCCACAAATGAGGGTATAAACCAATAAGTGACGGTCACAGGACTGAAAATTCAGTCAGGTGGGCAGGATCACTTTGAATGTTTGTATCGTCATTTGTGGCTTTTTATCTTTTTTGCTTAAGAAAAGAAGGAGGGTATATGAAAAGATCGAAACGATTTGAAAAGCTGGAAAAAATGCCAATCAATTCAGACGGCTTTTCTTACGAGTGGGTGGACGTTGGTCTGGTCACCATGGAATCGCCCAATGATCCAAATCCAAGTATTCGCATCGAGAATGGACGAATCGCGGAAATGGATGGCAAGGAACGAAAGGACTTTGATTCCCTAGATAAGTTTATTGCAGATTATGGAATCAATGTGGCGGAAGCGGAACGATCCATGGGCATCGACTCCCTTGCAATTGCAAGGATGCTGGTGGACATTCACGTATCAAGACAGGAAATTGTAAAAATTTGCAGTGGCTGTACACCGGCAAAGCTGGTGGAAGTGATCAATCATCTCAATGTCGTGGAGATGATGATGGCTCAGATGAAGATGAGAGCGAGAAAGAATCCGGCAAATCAGGCACACGCAACCAATCTGGATGACAATCCGGTATTGATTGCGGCCGATGCGGCGGAGGAAGCATTGAGAGGCTTCGCGGAAGTGGAGACCACCTGCGCCCTTGCCCGCTATGCGCCTTTTAACGCCATCGCACTGATGCTGGGTGCACAAACCGGAAGAGCGGGGGTCCTCAATCAGTGCTCCATGGAAGAAGCGACTGAGCTGGAGCTTGGGATGAGAGGCTTTACCTCCTATGCGGAAACCTTATCTGTTTACGGAACGGAAACCGTATTGATTGACGGCGGAGATACCGCTTATTCCAAAGCATTCCTGGCCTCCGCCTATGCATCCAGAGGAATCAAGATCCGATTCACCTCAGGGACAGGCTCTGAAGTGTTGATGGGAAATGCAGAACAAAAGAGCATGCTGTATTTGGAGGTGCGCTGCCTCTTTCTCACGAAGGCCTGCGGCGTGCAGGGGATCCAAAACGGATCCATCAACGCCATCCCGCTGGTTGCAGCTTTGCCAAACGGATTCAGAGCCATCGCAGCGGAAAACCTGATTGCTTCCATGCTGAACATTGAAGTTGCGGCAGGAAACGATACCGCATTTACCCATTCCGATTTCAGAAGAGGCGTTAAGCTGGCAATGCAATTTATGCCGGGAACCGACTACATCACATCAGGCTTCGGCGGAATTCCAAATCTGGATAACGTATTTGCAGGCTCAAACGAGGACTGTGACGATTATGATGACTTTTATGTGCTGCAAAGAGATATGAAGGTGGACGGCGGTATCAAACCCATCAAGGAAGAGGACGCGATCGCTGTCCGCAACATGGCGGCAAAGGTCTGTCAGACCGTATTCCGACATCTGGGTCTGCCTGAAATCACCGATGAGGAAGTGGAAGCGGCAACCTACGCGTATTGCTACACGGATATGCCTCCAAGAAACAAAGCAGAGGATATGAAGGCCGCAACGGACATGATGGAAAGAGGAATCACAGGCTTTGATATTGTGAAGGGTTTGCATGAAAACGGATTTGAAGAAATCGCGGAACGGGTCATGAATATGCTGAAGCAGCGTGTCATCGGCGACTATCTCCATACCTCTTCTGTCCTGGATGAAAATTTCAAGGTCATGAGTGCAATCAACAATCAGAACGATTATATGGGTCCGGGAACGGGCTACCGTCTAAGCGACGAGCGGTGGGCTGAGCTGAAAGAAAAATTCAATGCGTTGAAACCGCAGGATATTTAGGAAGGAGGGTGCAAACATGTCAGACGAATACGAAAACAACATCACAGTGACCGAATTGGACACGGCTTCTCAGGGAACCGGTGCTGATGAGGTAGTCATTGCAGTTTCACCGGCCTTTGGAACCAAAATAAAAAAATCGATTGTAGACATCGGACTGGATAAAATACTGAAAGAATTATGTGCTGGTATTGAAGAGGAAGGGCTGAAGTATCGCTTCGTCAAGGTATATAACTCTACGGATCTTGCTCTTATCGCAAGTCAGGGTTCCAAGCTTTCCGGTTCCGGCATCTGTGTGGGTCTGCAGTCAAGAGGCACAACGGTGATTCATCAAAGAGATCTGGTCCCCTTGGATAACCTGGAATTGTTCCCCCAATCTCCCCTTTATGATGAAACAATCTATCGGAAGATAGGGAAAAATGCAGCTAAATATGCCAAGGGAGAAAATCCGGAACCGGTGGAAATCCTGAATGATTTCATGGTACCCTCCAAATATTTGGTGAAATCCACATTGCTTCATTTTAAGGAAGGCGAAATGATGGATAAGTCAAGAAAGGCTGTCAATGTGGAAATCACATTTTAGCAGATACATGAACCGTTATTATAAGATTAAGGTATTGTGAAGTTTTAAAGAAAAGGAGAACAGATTATGTCAAACAACAACACAGACTTACAACTGAAAAAAGTTCTGAAGCCGATACATTTATGGGCGATTGCTGTTGGCTTAGTTATTTCCGGACAGTTTTACGGATTTAGCTATGGATATGCAGCAGGCGGACCGGTATCATTCTTATTATCCTTTATCCCCGTCAGTATTTTCTATTTCAGCTTTATCTTCTGCTACACAGAGCTTGCCACAAGCATTCCCCACGCGGGGGGGCCGTCGGCATACACACGCAGAGCAATGGGACCTTTCTGGGGATTTGTAACCGGCTTTAGTATGCTGCTTGCCTTCCTCATGGCACCTTGCGCGATCTCCCTTGCAGTGGGCGCAGTCATCAATTTCTTGTTTCCTGCGATCCCTGCAATGACAGCAACCATGGTATTCTTGATTGGATTTATCTTAATTGCCACATTAGGAGTCGAATCCTCTGCAAAGATTGAGCTTGCGGTTACCGTACTTTCTTTACTGGGTCTTCTGCTATTCTATTTCCTGGCAGCGCCTCATTTTGAAGTGGAAAACCTGATCACCACACCTGCATTGACCAATGGCTTTTGGGGAATCTGCGGAGCCGTTACCTTTGCAATGTGGCTCTATTTCGCAGTAGAAGGTGCTGCGATGAGCGCGGAAGAAATGAAAAACCCGAAAAAAGATATTCCGAAGGCGTATATCGGCGCAATGTTAACACTGGGCGTTACCGCGCTGATCACCATCGTTTTAGCAGGCGGCGTAGGAGATTACCAAGCGATTGCTTCTGTTGATTTCCCGCTGACACAGGCGTTGTCCAATGCATTGGGACCTGACAGCGTATGGGTAACGATTATGGCTTTGGTTGGATTGGTTGGCTTAACAGCCAGTATGATCGGCTGTGTTCTTGGCTATTCCCGTCAATGCTATGCAATGGCCAGAACCGGTTACCTTCCGGAGTTCCTTTCAAAATTGAATGTCAAGTTTAAGACACCTCACTATGCTCTGATCGTACCCGGAGTCATTGCAGTTGCAGTAGCGCTTTCCGGACTGACTGCAGTTGTTATCACCATTTCCGTATTCAGTGCATTATTCATGTATATCCTTGCAACAATCAGTGTGTTTATTCTTCACAAAAAAGAACCAAACATGGAGAGACCATACAAAGTTGCCTATCCAATCATGCCGATCATATCCTTGGTCAGCGTACTGTTCATTACCTTCTGCGTCGTTGCCTTCAATCTGGCAATCGTCAAGTGGGTACTGCTGGTTTACGCAATCGCGATCCTCTATTACTTCCTGCTGGGAAGAAAAAGACTAAGACCTTACGAGGAAGAATTCGACCTGGATTAATAGGAGGTGAATGAATTGGAAAAGCTAAATGCAAATACGGATTATCCGTTATATGAAAAACATCCGGAGCTCATCAAAACCCAGACAGGGAAATCCATAGATGAAATCAATATGGAAAACATCCTTTCCGGGAAGGTAATGCCCTCTGACTGCAGAATCAGCGCCGAGACTCTGGTCTATCAGGCCGAGATTCAGGAATCCTTCGGGAATCCTGCAATCGGTGCGAACTTCCGCCGGGCGGCAGAGATGACCCGGATCCCAGACGATAGGATCATCCAGATCTACAATCGCATGAGACCCCATGTTTCCACAAAGGAAGAGCTCTTGGCCATCGCTGAGGAATTGGAAACACAGTATGATGCCAAGATCAATGCCGCCTTATTACGAGAAACAGCGGAAGTATATGAAGAAAGAAAAATGTTCCGCGTAGACTAGTAAAATCAGATATGATAGACTTGAAGCATAAATTATAAGTAAGCTGTACAAATCACTACCGTTGCCCCTGCTTCAGCAACGGTAGTGATTCCCGTACAGCTTGAAAAATTTCTGCATACCCCAGGGAGGAAAAGATGATTCAGTATGTAGCCGGAGTGGATATCGGGAATGCCACAACGGAAACCGCATTAGGACAGATCCAAGACGGAAAGCTGCTGCGTTGTGTCAGTGGTATTTCGGCAACCACGGGGATCAAGGGCACGAAAGAAAATATGCAGGGAATCCGTCTCTCTTTGAAGGATGCGGCGGAAAAACTGGGCATCAATTTTGCGGATTTGGATCTGATTCGAATCAATGAGGCAACACCGGTGATTGGTGATTTTGCCATGGAAACAATCACAGAAACCATCATAACGGAATCCACCTTGATCGGGCATAATCCGGATACGCCGGGGGGACTCGGTCTCGGAAAAGGAAGGACCATACGGATCACGGAGCTCGATGGAGCAGATAAAAATGAAAAATATATTGTTGTCGTACCGGAGGAAATCGATTTTGTCGATGCGGCAAGAATCATGAATGATAGAGTGAAGGAAGGGTATCAAATTGAGGGAGCCATCATCAAAAAGGACGATGGCGTGCTGGTGAACAACCGTCTGGATCGTAAGATTCCGATTGTAGACGAGGTGGAGATGATCGGCAGAGTTCCTTTGGGTATGCCCTGTGCCGTGGAGGTGGCGCCGCCAGGCAGCTGCATCGATCTTCTTTCCAATCCTTATGGGATCGCCACGGTGTTCGAGCTGAATACGGAAGAAACAAAGCAGATCGTCCCAATCGCAAAAGCATTGATTGGGAATCGGTCCGCTGTCGTCATAAAAACCCCTGCCGGGGAAATCAAAGAGAGAAGGATTCCCGCAGGAGAGATCATGATCCATGGTGAGCAGAAAACCTATAAGGCTTCTGTTGATCATGGTGCACAGGAAATCATGGCGGTAGTCGGGAAGGTCAATCGGATCAAGGACGTGACCGGAACGACAGGAACCAATGTGGGAGGCATGCTGGAGAAGGTCCGCCATGAGATGGCAATTCTCACCGAACAGGACAGCAAGGATGTTTTTATCAAGGACTTAATGGCAGTAGATACCATCGTGCCCAAGGAGGTCCAGGGAAATCTGGCCAAAGAATTTGCTATGGAAAAAGCGGTGGGGATCGCGGCAATGGTAAAGACTCACAAGCTGCATATGGAGCGTTTGGCGAAGACGCTGTCGGAGGAGCTTTCCATCCCCATCGACATTGGCGGTGTGGAGGGCAGCATGGCTGTCAGAGGCGCCCTGACGACGCCGGGGACGGACAAGCCCCTGCTGGTGCTGGATATCGGAGCGGGATCCACCGATGCCTGTCTGATGGACGAAAATGGAAACACGAAGCCCATCCATCTGGCGGGAGCCGGAAACATGGTCACAATGCTCATCAGCGCAGAGCTGGGACTGGACGATTTCCGTCTGGCCGAGGATATCAAGAAATATCCCCTTGCCAAGGTGGAATCCCTGTATCATGTCAGACATGAGGACGGCAGTGTCCAATTCTTTGAAGAGGCAATCGACAGCAAGCTATTTGCGCGAACCATCATCGTAAAGCCGGCAGGCTGGAAGGCGATCAAAACAAAGAAGCCCCTTGAGAAAATCAAGCAGGTCCGAAGAGAAGCGAAGGAAAAAGTTCTGATACAAAATATTTTAAGGGCGTTGAAAAAGGTTTCCCTCACGGGAAATATCAATGAGTTTGAGCACGTGGTGCTGGTGGGAGGATCCTCCCTTGACTTTGAACTGGGAAATATGGTCACCGATGTCCTCTCCTACTATGGAATCGTCAGCGGGAAGGCCAACGTGAGAAAAACAGAGGGGCCCAGAAATGCGGTGGCTACCGGTCTCCTGCTTTCTTATCTGGAGGAAGTGAACCATGGAAAAGGTTGAAAACAAATCCCTTCCTGTCATCGAGATCCTCAGCGAGGCGGGCCAGCAAGGCTTGGCCGAAGCGGTGGGATATGGGATTGAAGAGGAAGGACTGCCCTATCACATTACCAGCGGAGCATTCACCCCGTCTGATGCCTATGATATTTGTCATGGGGTGGGACTTGGGGTTTCCATCCTGATCCAGGCCGGAGCGGTTTCGGTCTTTACCAGACAGCTGCAGGAGAAGAGACCTTTGTTCGATTATCCTGTCAGAAACGTGGAAATGGCAAAGGCCACCGGTAAAAATGCGGCAAGAATCATAAAAAACAAGCCATTTATCGATTTGGACGAAATGGAGGAACAAGATGTTTCAGTTAAAAAGTGAAGGAATCCGCAATGGATTGATATTGGATCCCTATGGGATCAACGGGGACAACAATAAACAGGGCGTACCGCAGCGGTCTCTGCCCTATGAATGGGAAGGCGCGCCGGAAGGGACGAAATCCTTCGCCATCGTATTCCAGGATTATGACAACGTTCCCGATGAGGGCTTCAGCTGGCTCCATTGGCTGGTGGCGGATATTCCTGCGGCTGTAAGATCGCTGTCGGATAATGCCAGCAGAGAAGATGGCACTTTGGTGCAGGGTACAAATAGCTGGAGCATCCCCTACGGTCCCTATGGGTCGATCGATGAGGATTTGACTCATCATTACGGTGGTCCGGCTCCGGAACGCCGCCATGAATATGAGACGAAAATTTACGCGCTGGATACGTTGCTTGCCTTGCAGCCGGGATTTTATTATAATGAGCTGCTGCGTGCCATGGAGGGACATATTCTGGCCGAAGCCACGCTGAAGGGCTATTATGGGGAATAAAAGGACAGGAAGCTTGAAAGGATGAACCATCAGAATTTCGACAGTAAAATGAGAAATAAGATGCGCAAAGAAGTCGAAGATTTTTATAAATCATGGGTTCACAAGAATTTTCAAAAAGGCTTACGAGACGCAAGGGTAATCATTACAGGAAATCTTGTAGTGATTATTGGCGTGGAGTTTTTGACCTACGTGGAACAGTCGATTTTAGATGATGAATACAGCAAGCAAGCGGTGGCTCATACGAGAAGGAAGCTGGTGGAAAAGTTTTTCCCTGTTTTAAAGCAAAACCTTGAGTTGATCCTGTCACAAAAAATTGCGTACTATTTTATAGATTTTTCTATGGATGACAATATGTCCTGCATGACGATTCTTTGCGAAGGGGAGGTAGTACCCTCCTTTGACAAGGGAAAGGAGGGTAACATTGAAAAGATCGAAACGGTTTGAAGTATTGGAAAAAAGACCGATCAATCTGGACGGCTTTTCTGAGGAATGGGCAGAGGTCGGCCTGATTGCCATGGAATCGGAGTACGATCCGGAACCGAGCATTGAGATTCAAAGCGGGGTCGTGATGGAGATGGATGGAAAGCGAAGAGAAGCGTTTGATTCCATCGATCTGTTCATCGCCGACTATGGGATCAATCTGGACAATGCGGAAGCTGCAATGAAGACAGATACGCTGCAAATTGCAAGGATGCTGGTTGATGTCAATGTCTCACGGGACGAAATCCTGAAAATAACGACTGCCATTACCCCCGCCAAGATCACGAAGGTAATGAGCCATTTGAACGTTGTAGAGATCATGATGGCACAGATGAAAATGAGGGCACGTAGACGACCCTCCAATCAGGCTCACATCACAAATCTGGAGGACAATCCGGTCTTGATGGCGGCTGATGCCGCCGAGGCTGCGCTGCGGGGTTTTTCTGAAATTGAAACCACCACTGCCGTATCCCGGTATGCACCGTTTAATGCGCTAGCGTTACTCGTTGGCGGACTTTGCGGGAAACGAAGGATTCTTTCTCAATGTTCTCTGGAGGAAGCTTTGGAGCTGAAGATGGGAATGAAGGGGTTGACCTCTTATGCAGAAACCGTATCGGTTTACGGCACCGAGGCAGTGATGACCGACGGAGATGACACGCCATGGTCCAAGGGGTTCCTGGCATCCATCTATGCGTCTCGAGGGATGAAAATGCGATTCACTTCCGGCACGGGAGCGGAAGTTCTTATGGGAAATACGGAAAAGAAATCCATGCTGTATCTGGAGGCCAGATGCCTGTTTTTGACCAAGGGATGCGGTGTGCAGGGTACCCAGAACGGCTCAGTCAGCTGCATCGGTATTCCGGGAGCGGTCCCCGGAGGTTTTCGTGTCATAGCGGCGGAGAATCTCATGGCTTCCATGCTGAATCTGGAGGTTGCCTCGGGAAATGATCAGACCTTTACCCATTCCGACATGAGAAGAATGTCGAAGGTCTTTATGCAGCTGCTGCCGGGAACGGACTTTATCAGCTCCGGCTACAGTGCCATGCCGAATTACGATGATATGTTCGCAGGCTCCAATACGGACTGCGACGACTATGATGACTGGTACATTTTACAGCGTGATATGCGCGTTGACGGCGGCATTCTCCCCATTCGGGAAGAGGATGCCATTGGGATAAGAAATAAAGGAGCAAAAGCGCTCCAGGCTGTATTTCAATATTTTGATCTGCCTGAGATCACCGAGGCGGAGGTGGAAGAGGCAACCTATGCCTATTCCAGCTATGACATGCCGAAACGGAATATGGTGGAGGACCTGAAGGCGGCGGAACGGTTCCTGGCCGGCAATACCGGCTTTGACGTGGCGAAAGCCTTATGGGAAAAGGGCTTTCAGGACGTGTCGGAAAACGTTCTGGATATGCTGAAGCAGAGAATTACCGGGGATTACCTTCATACGGCGGCGATCTTCGATGAGGAATTTAAATTAGAAAGTGCATTAAATGATCCCAATCTTTATGAAGGACCGGGAACGGGTTACCAGATTTCTGAAGAGCGATGGAGCAAAATGATACAGAAGGAAAACATATTAGGACCCAGTGCTCTTTAGACTTCAGGGTTACAGAGTACGAAGGACTTCTAGAGGTGAATGGAATGAGCAATACAGAAAAAAGACTGGAGCTGGAAATCAAGGAATTGGGGACAGCGGAACCAAGAGGTGAGGCCGATGAGATCATCATAGCCGTATCTCCCTCCTTCGGCGTCCAGCAAAGGGAAACCATCGTAGGTTTGCCCCACGCCATTGTTGTGAGAGAACTGGCCGCCGGGGTGGAGGAAGAAGGCTTCAAGCCCCGCTTCGTAAAATATTACAATAGCTCTGATCTTTGCTCCTTTGCCAATGAGGCGGCGAAACTCAGCGGGTCGGGAATCAGCATCGGGATTCAGTCCAAGGGCACTATCATGATCCATCAAAGAGATTTGGAGCAGCTGGACAATCTGGAGATTTTCCCTCAGGCGCCTTTGTACGATGCGGAGATTTACCGCAAGATCGGGAAAAACGCGGCGCGCTACGGAAAAGGGAACACACCGGAGCCCGTACCTACGCTGAACGATCAGATGGCCCTGGCCAAATATCAGATCAAAGCAGCATTGCTGCATATTAAAGAAACCGAGCTGGTTGTCAGCAAGAAACCGCCGGTGGATTTAGAACTTCATATCAAGGAGGTAGCCGAATAATGGATCGATTGCATGTGAAAAAGGATTATCCTCTGGCGGATAAACGGCCTGAGCTTATTTTGACACCCACGGGAAAGAAAATCGACCAGATCACCATGGAGCAGGTGCTGGAGGGGAATGTCACCATCGACGACTGCAGGATCAGTGACCGGACATTGGAATATCAGGCACAGATCTCAGAATCAGCGGGAAACCGCCAAATGGCGGCAAATTTGAGAAGAGCAGCAGAACTCACCACATTTTCCGATGAACGGGTGTTAGAGATCTATGGTGCTTTGCGGCCCTTCCGTTCCACCAAAGAGGAACTTCTAAAAATCGCAGAGGAACTGGAAGCTAAGGGTGCGGTGCTGAATGCCGCCTTTGTAAGGCAGGCAAGCGAAGTATATCAAAAGCGGAAGAAACTGAAGGGTGACAAGTAATCACTTAAAAAATGAAACGAAAGCTGCAATCAGAAAGAGAGAAGGATCGCCTTGAAAAGGTCAAAAAGATTTGAAAAACTGGATAGAAGACCGATCAATCAGGATAGCTTTGTCGCCGAATGGCCCGAGGGAGGTCTTTCTGCCATGGGCTCTCCCTATGATCCATTGCCTGGAATTCGGATCGAGGACGGACGGATTGTCGAAATGGACGGCAAAGCCTATGAAGATTTTGATTCCCTAGAGCTTTTTATTGCGGAACACGGAATCAATTTGGAGATGGCAGAGCAGGCTATGGCCTTAAAGCCGCAAGAAATCGCCCGATGGATTGTTGATATTAACGTGAAGCGGGAAGAGGTCATTCGCATTACAACCGCAATCACGCCCGCCAAGATGCTGCAGGTAGTCAGATGCCTCAATGCAGTTGAAATGATGATGGGCCAGATGAAAATGAGAGTCCGAAGAACGCCGGCCAACCAGGCCATCGTTACAAATATAAAAGACAATCCGGCGCTCCTTGCAGCGGATGCGGCGGAAGCGGCACTGCGGGGGTTTTCCGAAATTGAGACAACCTGTGCCGTATCCAGATATGCGCCCCTGAATGCCCTATCTATTTTAGTGGGAGGACAGACCTGCAGAGGCGGGGTCCTGACCCAATGCTCCATGGAAGAATCTCTGGAGGTCAGAATGGGGATGTTGGGACTGACCAGCTATGCAGAGACTGTTTCCTTGTATGGAACAGAAGCGGCAATGGACGACGGCGACGATACCATCTGGTCCAAGGCTTTTTTGGCATCCGTTTATGCATCCAGAGGAATGAAGATGCGATTTACCTCAGGAACGGGAGCAGAGGTGCTGCTAGGACACAGCAATCAAAAATCCATGCTGTATCTGGAGATCCTCTGCGTATATCTGGCGCGCTCCTGCGGCGCTCAGGGCGTACAGAATGGCTCCATCAGCTGTATCGGCATTACCACGGCTGTGCCGGAAGGGTTTCTCGCCATCGCGGCAGAAAATTTAGTGGTATCCCTGCTGGATATGGAAGTTGCATCGGGGAATGACCAGACCTTCTCCCATTCAGATATGAGGAGAACGGCAAAGCTTTTAATGCAGATGATGCCGGGTACGGACTTCATCACATCGGGCTACAGTGCCACGCCAAATTTTGACGACCTGTTCGCCGGATCCAACACGGATTGCGATGATTATGACGACTATTATATGATTCAAAGAGATATGCAGATCGATGGTGGGATCGAGCCGATTCTGGAAAAGGATGCCATTACAGCCAGAAATAAAGCGGCGAAGGCTTGCCAGGCAGTGTTCAAGGGACTTGGACTTCCGATCATCACCGATGAAGAGGTGGAAGCTGCCACCTATGCTTATTGCAACGAAGAGATGCCCCCAAGAAATATGGCGAAGGATCTCGTGGCAGCCCAGGAATTTTTCAATCAAGGGGTGAATGCCATCGATATTGTGAAAGCACTGTATCAGGGAGGCTTTACAAGGGTTGGAGACAATGTTTTGAAAATGCTGAAGGAACGGGTTTGTGGGGACTACCTGCAGGTTGCCACCATATTTGATAAAGATTTTAAAACCGTAAGCGGGCTGAACGACTCCAATGATTATCAGGGCCCGGGGACCGGCTATCGTTTGCAGGGTGAACGGTGGGAGAAGCTGAAGAAAAAGACCACCGCTCTGGTGCCCGATACAATTTTAGAGAAACAGGGTGTGCTGGATAAAAAGAAGGGCTTTTACAAGCTGACCGAGGAGAGAAATGCAGAAGCCGGCGAAGCTGATGTGGTTGTCGGAATTTCTCCTGCCTTTGCAAACCGTGCTACGGCGGAAGAGATCTATCATAACCATTACCGCATTCTGGAAAAAATCCTGGAAGGTGTGGAAGAAGCCGGCATGAGTACTGCGGTTGTTAAGATTTACCATACCGACGATCTGGCTGAAATTGCCAAGCTGAGTGCAGGCTTCAGCAAAACAGGAATTGGAATCGGCATCCAGTCCAAGGGTATGGTTCGGATCAATCATGCCGACCATATTGCGGAAGATAGCCTTGAGGTTTCCTTTCATATGCCATTCTCCAGTTTTTCCCTGTTCAAAGAAATCGGGATCAACGCAGTGGAATACGCCCGGGGATCAAAGCCTCTACGGGTTTCCGACAAAATCAAACCGGGAGGACTGACCAGCTACCAGATCGCCATGATCAAGCTGAGCTCCGATGAAACTGCCTTTATCAACCGGAGGAAAAAACCCACCCGTATGTTACTGAACATATAAATTGATGCATTTACTTTTTCAATTATTAGACGGCGCGCAGCAAGAGGGATTAGCAAAAAAGTACTTGCCTATAATGACAACTTGTGCTACTATGTAATAGCTATCGTTTAGAATTAAGTAAATTTAGATAGATACTATTCGGAAAGAGGTGAAAAGCATGAAGGAAGGAATCCACCCAGATTTTAAGGAATGTACAGTTACATGTGCATGTGGAAACACATTTGTTACAAAATCGACTAAGGAAGAACTTAGATTGGATGTATGCTCTGCTTGTCATCCGTTCTTTACGGGACAGCAAAAATTTATCAATCGCGGCGGCCGTGTGGAAAAGTTCAAGAAAAAGTTCAATATCGATTAATAGCAAAATTAACTGGAAATTCTGATTTCCAGTTTTTTTTCGGTTAATTTCATGATATAATTGTTGGGATTTATATGAGCGGCTGACTGAAAAGCAGGGAAGCCGAATGTTCAGCAGAACCAAATTAGTCGATAGATTAGGAGTTGAAAAAATAATGTATGATAAATTAGATTTTATCAAAGAAAAATACGAGGAGCTTTCCCTTAAGGTTTCCGATCCGGCGATCATCAACGATCAGGTCGTCTGGCAGAAATCCATGAAGGATATGTCTGATATGGAGCCCATCGTTAGCAAATATAATGAATTTAAAAAAGCCACGGATGAGTTGAAGAATACAAAGGAAATGCTGGGGGACAGCAGCTTGGACGAAGAGATGAGAGAGCTTGCAAAAATGGAGCTTTCCGAGCTGGAAGACAGGCAGGAAACCCTGAGCAATGAACTTCGAATTTTACTGCTGCCCAAAGACCCCAACGATGATAAAAACGTCATCGTGGAAGTCAGAGCAGGTACGGGCGGCGAGGAAGCGGGGCTTTTCGGCAGCGATCTTTTGAGAATGTATATGAGATATGCAGAGCGTAGAGGCTGGAAAACCGAAATGATTGATATCAACGATACGGGGATCGGAGGGATCAAGGAAGCAGTCATCCTGATCAAGGGAAAAGGCGCTTTTTCCAGACTGAAGTATGAGAGCGGAGTTCATAGAGTACAGAGAGTACCGGAAACCGAATCCAGCGGAAGAATCCACACCTCGGCGGCCACCGTTGCCGTACTTCCGGAAATTGACGATGTGGAAGTGGATCTCAATCCAAATGATGTTCGAGTAGATGTCTACCGTTCTTCCGGAAATGGCGGACAGAGTGTTAATACAACAGACTCTGCAGTTCGGCTTACCCATGGACCAACGGGAATCGTGGTCACATGTCAGGATGAAAAGTCACAGACGAAAAATAAAGAAAAAGCCTTTAAGGTGTTAAGAGCCAAATTATACGATGCGAAACTGCAGGAGCAGAATAAGGAAGTCTCCGAACAGAGAAAAAGCCAGGTCGGCACGGGAGACCGAAGCGAACGGATCAGAACCTACAATTTCCCCCAGGGCCGCGTATCGGATCACAGAATCGGGTTAACACTATATAAACTCGATTACTTCTTGGACGGCGATCTGGATGAGATCATCGATGGACTGATTACGTCGGATCAGGCGGATAAAATGAAGAATTTTTAATGATGGATAGAGCGCCTGGCTTGATTGGGGCGACTACCAAGTGTATTCCCTTGGAAACCGTCTCCTGCTGAATAAGTATTTCCACGAAAACCGCCTCCTTTAGGATGCTTCGCATCAAAGTCGGTAATAGGTTTCACGGTTTTCTTAGCAAACACTTATTTCAGCCTGATCTCCCAGGAGAATACTCACGGGCGTCGCCTGAAAAAATTCACCGACGACCACCATTTAAATAAAAAATTCACGTGTAGATATATAAAGGGAACAGCAGCAAATGAAAACGAAGATTTATGATGTAAGAGACTTAAATAAACACAATTTGGAACAGAGCATCATCTATGATGAGGCGGAGGCCAATGCCAAGGTCAATGAGGCTCTGAATAAAATAGATGAGGCGGCCAAGATTCTCGTTAACGGCGGCCTAGTAGCTTTTCCAACCGAGACGGTTTACGGATTGGGGGCCAACGCAATGGATCCGGAAGCGGTGGCGAAGATTTATGAAGCAAAGGGACGTCCGGGAGACAATCCGCTGATCGTGCATATCGCAAGAGCGAGCAATATTGGGGAGCTGACGCCTACATTAACGCCTAAGATCATTCGTTTGATCGATAATTTCTGGCCTGGTCCGCTGACTATCGTGCTGAAGAAAAAGCCTGAGGTGCCGGACATCACAACCGGCGGACTGGATACGGTTGCGATCCGGATGCCCGATGATCCCATTGCACTGGAGCTGATTAAAAAAGCGGGCTGCCCGATTGCCGCACCCAGCGCCAATCTTTCCGGCAGACCCAGCCCGACTAGGGGTGAGCATGTCGTAACGGATTTGGATGGTAAGGTGGATGCAATACTCATCGGAAATGACTGCAGGATCGGTATCGAATCCACAGTTTTAGATATGACTGGGGCGGTTCCGACCATTTTAAGACCCGGCATTATAACGGCTGAAAATATTGAGGCTGCTATCGGTGAAACGGTGGTAATGGATCCGGCGCTGAATCAGCGCATGGATGCTTCCAACGGGGACGAGGATGAAAATCTCATTCCGAGAGCACCGGGAATGAAATATGCCCATTATGCGCCAAAAGCGGAAATGACCATCATCGAAGGCCAGATCGATAAAGTAAAAAAAGAAATCCAGCGGCTCAAAGGACTCAACGAAGGACTGGGGCTAAAGGTCGGAGTGATTCTCTTTGAAGAGAAGGCTTTCATCGAGGCAGCCCATGAATTCTTTGCAAAATTAAGGGCCATGGATGACGATGGGGTTGACCTGATTCTGGCGGGTGCGTTGAGTGAGCAGGATGGTGTCGGCTTTGCGGTGATGAACCGGATGCTGAAATCCGCAGGATATCATATTGCTAAAGTATAACAGGTTGGCAATATAACTGGGATAGTTTTTTAGGAGGGACAGTATGAAAATTGCTTTGGCAGCTGACCATGGAGGCTATGAATTAAAAGAAAAAATAAAGGTGTATTTGCTGCAGAAAGGAATTGAACTTCTGGATCTGGGCTGCAATATCGGAGATTCTGTGGATTATCCGAATTACGGAAAAGCCTGCGGGGAAGCGGTAATGAACGGAGAGGCAGATAGTGGTATTGTCATTTGCGGCACAGGCATCGGGATTTCCATCGCGGCAAACAAGGTGAAGGGAATTCGCTGTGCTTTGTGTACAAGTCTGTTCATGGCAGAGATGGCGCGAAAGCACAACAATGCCAATGTACTTGCCCTTGGCGGCAGGATCCTTACGCCGGAACTTGCGCTGGATATCGTGGATGTGTTTCTGACCACCGAATTTGAAGGCGGGCGGCATCAGCATCGAGTTGATCTGCTGCACTGCATAGAAAACGGGACTTTATAAAACAGGATTTCAATCAGTTTCAAATTAAATTAATGATAAATGTAATGGCTTGATTCCATTCAAGCAGTATGGAGGTAAGATTATGGGAAAAGTTTACGTATTTGATCATCCGCTTATTCAGCACAAGACAGCAATGATTCGTGATAAGAATACCAGCGTGAAAGATTTTAGGGAACTTGTTCGTGAGATTTCAATGCTTATGGCTTATGAGGTTACTCGAAACCTACCTCTGAAGGATGTAGAGGTTGAAACTCCGCTGTGCAAAGCAACGATGAAAATGCTGAAGGGTGAGGATATTGCTATTGTACCAATTTTAAGAGCCGGACTGGGAATGGTAGACGGTATGCTGGAATTGGTCCCGAATGCGAAGGTTGGTCATATCGGACTTTACCGTGATCCGGATACCCATATGCCGGTGGAATATTACTGCAAATTGCCTGCCGATATCGAAAACAGACAGGTAATCGTTGTTGATCCAATGCTTGCAACCGGTGGTTCGGCTGCTGCAGCAATCGATTTCATCAAAGAAAAAGGAGCAAAAACGGTTTCGTTTATGTGCCTGATTGCCGCACCGGAGGGAATTGAAGTGCTGCAGAAACAGCATTCCGATGTTGATATCTATATCGCAGCAAAAGACAGCCATCTCAATGACCACAAGTACATCGTGCCTGGTTTGGGAGATGCCGGAGACAGATTATACGGAACAAAATGAAACAGAAGAAGGATAGATATAAATGTTAGAATTAAAAGCAAATGAAAACGTTTTTGACGTTTTGGAAGAAAGAGGCTTGATTAGGCAAGCGACTCATAAAGATGAAATCCGTGAACTGCTGGGCAAGGAGAAGGCCATCTTCTATATCGGCTTTGACCCAACTGCAGACAGCCTTCATGTTGGTCACTTCATGCAGATCATCATTATGATGCATATGCAGAGGTATGGACACATTCCGATTGTATTGATCGGGGGAGGCACGACGATGGTTGGAGACCCTTCCGGCAGAACGGATATGCGCCAGATGATGACGAAAGAGGTCATCCGTGCCAATGGAGATAAATTTAAAGAGACCTTCAGTAAGTTCATTGATTTTTCTGACGGAAAGGCGATCATCGACAACAATGCAGATTGGCTTCTGGAATTAAACTATGTCGATTTTATAAGAACCATCGGAAGACATTTTTCTGTAAACAGGATGCTAACTGCGGAATGCTTCAAGCAGAGGCTGGAAACCGGTCTTTCTTTCCTAGAGTTCAACTATATGCTGATGCAGTCCTATGACTTCCTGGAGCTCCATCGCAGATACAACTGTAAGATGCAGTTCGGTGGCGATGATCAGTGGTCCAATATCATTCAAGGTGTGGATCTGGTGCGTCGTGAGATGGGAGACCAGGTTTATGGGATGACCTTTGCCCTTCTCACAACAAGTGAAGGGAAGAAAATGGGCAAAACCCAGAAGGGTGCTCTGTGGCTTGACCCGGAAAAGACATCTCCTTACGAGTTCTACCAGTATTGGAGAAATGTCGAAGACGCAGATGTAAAAACCTGCCTGTCTATGCTGACCTTCCTGCCGATGGAGGAAGTGAATAGACTGTCTTCCTTACAGGATGCGGAGATCAACAAGGCGAAGGAAGTTCTCGCCTTCGAAGTAACCAAGCTGGTCCATGGGGAAGAAGAAGCAAATAAGGCACAGGATTCGGCCAGAGCGCTTTTCTCAGGGGGCGGAAATATGGATGATGTACCGAAAACACAGATGCCTGCTACAGCCTTTGAAGGTGAAGGCATGGGTGTGGTGAGCCTCATCGCAGAACTAAAGCTGGTGTCCAGCAAGGGCGACGGTTTCCGAACCATCGAACAGGGCGGCCTTGTCATCGACGAGGTGAAGGTAACGGATACCAAGCTGATGGTAACAAAAGAAATGTTCAAGGACGGAAAGATCCTGATTAAAAAGGGAAAGAAAACCTTCCATCTAATTGAATTAATTTAGTTTACGATGAAATAAAGAAATGACATGGTGATTCCGAATCGGATCCCATGTCATTTCTCATTCTGATTCATAAAATGTTCAGCAAGCCTAATTATCGTAATGCTTTCATTGCGGTGCTCCAAGCGACCACTTGATCGAATAAAGTGTTGAGCCCTTTCTCGTGGCGAGGCTTTGGTTTGGGTATCCCGTTTTCAAAGTCGTCAGCCAGGAATAGCATGACTTGCTCCCGTACATCAGCAATTTTAAACTGAGCCATGATCGGGCGCAGGGCTTCAACGGCACGTGCTCCGCCAATTGATCCGTAACTGATAAAGCCGGCGGCCTTATTGGTCCATTCATTGTACAGAAAATCAAGGGCATTTTTCAGAGCGGCCGAAGTGGAATGATTGTATTCCGGTGTAACGAAAACAAATCCGTCAAGCTCGTTGATTTTTGCCGACCATTTCTGTGTATGCTCCTTGCTGTACTCCTGTGTTGAGGCAGGTTTCGGCTCGTCCAGCAGAGGCAGGTTGAAATCCTTAATGTCCACCAGCTCAAACGCTGCATCCGTACGCTCCTTTGCCAGAGCATAAGCCCATTTCGCCACCTCTTCTCCGACGCGGCCGGGTCTGGTACTACCGATGATGATTCCTATCTTTATCATTGTATTTCCCTTTCTTTGCATCTCTAATCTATCAGTGTATGCAGTTTCTTCAATCAATATACCAATTTTTATTTCAATTTTTCGATCTCAGAATTGCACTTTTTATATTTATTTTTTAGTACCCGGGAATAGACGATGTCAAACAAATTATACCAGATTATGGCAAGAGCAGGTATGAAAAATAAATTCTTAATAATTTCTTAAGATGGATTATTCTTGAAACTTTTGGATATTATTTCCGTCTAATCTTGTGGTAAAATGTTAGGGAAAAATATGCGATCGAGATAAGGGGTTAGCGATGGAGCCATTGATTACAGTCAAAAACATACGTAAGGTTTACCGGATGGGTGAGGAAAAGGTCATTGCACTGGACGATGTAAGCCTTGAGATCTATAAGGGAGAAATCATCTGTTTTCTCGGCGCTTCGGGCTCCGGGAAATCGACATTTTTAAACATGGTAGCCGGATTGGAAAAACCAACAAAAGGGGAAATTTACATAGGAGGGATCCCGATCCACAAGCTCAATGAGGAGAGCATCACACTTTTTCGGCAGAAAAACATCGGGTTTATTTTTCAGGCATATCACCTGCTGCCCATGTTTACCGCAATGGAAAATGTGAGTCTCCCATTGATCTTTCAGGGGATGGAAAAAAAGAAGCGGGAGAAAATGGCGCAGGCGACACTGGCAGAAGTTGGTCTGGCCGGATACGGAAACCGCAAACCAACACAGATGAGCGGAGGACAGCAGCAACGGGTGGGTATCGCCAGAGCATTGGTGGGAAATCCAAAGATCATCTTTGCCGACGAGCCCACGGGAAATTTGGACACCCATACTTCAAAGGAGGTCATGGAGATCATGATGACAAAGGTGAGAGAGTTTGGCCGTACGCTGATTGTCGTCACCCATGACAGAAAGATTGCCGATTTCGCGGACCGGATTGTGACTATTCAGGACGGCAACATCCTTTCAATTGAAGAAAAAGCAAAAGTGATATGAAGGAGATTAAGATGAACAGCAAAAGTAGGAAAGGGATTCTTGTTTTTATTGCGTTGGTTATGGCTTTGGGCTTCCAGTCAACGCCTAGCGGCTTTGGATCTGGTTCGGGAAATCAGGTTTACGGCGGAACCATGTGGATCAACTCAAAGGTTATAGGCTCTGCCTCAGCTGTGCAGGGAGATCAGAACGTTGTGATCACCATTGAGGTGGAAAATAAACAAAACGGAGACTTTACCTTTGACAGTGCCACACTGGGCTTGAGCACAACAAAGGATGTCACCATTTCTGGAGGTACCACGGGAACCATCACCCTGGCGAAGGGGCAGAAGGCAACCATTAGCTTTTACTTGACCGTAGGCCGGTTCGCAGTCAGCGGCTCCAGGACCGTGAGTCTGATTTTGAGAAATGACGGCACGACGGTGCATGAGAACGGTTCTTTGGGACGATTTACGATTTATGACAAGGTGGGGGACCCGAATAACGGAGCGGGTACTTACGTAGCTGTTCTGGACATTGCCCATTATACCAATCCATCAGGAGGCTTCGACGCGGGGCAGGACAATACGCTCATTCTGGACATCATCAATAATGGGAATACGATTATCAAAAATGCGGAGTTGAGCCTGACCATGCCCGACGGCTTATCCATGAACAACGCTAGCAATTCTGTGGCGATGGGGTACATCTCTACGGGGAGTCGCAAGGAGGTTAGCTTTCCTATGGCGGTGGACACAGATGCGGAATCGAAAAACTATGCCATCACAGCAGAGCTGACAGGGCTGAGCTTTAACAATTCTGCGGTGAGCCTGAAAAAAACCTTTTATATTCCTGTAAATGGATCAGGCACATCCATAAAAAGTGCGGAGATCGTAAATATCAGCGTACCGGGACAGGTTTCCGGCGAGGAGGAATTTATCCTTTCCTTTGACGTTAAAAATGAGAGCAGTGCAGCCCTGAAGAATGTCAAGATCAATGTGGACGTTCCCGAGGGCCTTTTGAATAAAACGAGGACCACCTTTATCGAATCCAGCATACCGGCGGGAAGCAGCAAAAACTACACCGTCAACTTGTTTGCCGCTGACGGAGCCAAGGAAAAAACCTATTCCATGAAACTATCCTTATCCTCCAGTGCTTCTACGGAAAGCACCGATGCGGTGACGCAATATGCCAGCGTCTATGTGAGCGGTGTTGCGGGTGCGAAAACGCCCCAGCTTATGGTAGACAGCTACAGCTATGGCGGTACCTTTGTGCAGGCGGGGGATGAATTTCTTCTGGAGTTGTCGCTGTACAACACCAGCGGATCTCATACCATATCCAATATCAAGGTGACGGTCAGTGCAGCAGACGGAGAAATTATTCCGGTGAACAGCAGCAACTCCTTTTATATCGACAGGCTTGGGAAGAAGGAGAGGATCAATCAATCCCTTTATCTTTCCGTAAAGCCCGGTGCAGAGCAAAAGACAACCCCGCTGAACGTAAAGATGTCCTATGAGGACGGCGCGGGGAACCCCTTTACTTCTGAGGATATGATTTCGATTCCGGTGATGCAGGATACAAGGCTGGAGGTGGACGACATCATCGCACCGCCGGAATTATATGCAGGAATGCAGACGGGTGTATCAGTTCAGTTTTACAACACGGGAAAAACCACCCTAAACAATCTCCGCATAACGGCTGAGGGGGACTTTGATACGCCGGAGTCCACCAGCTATTTTGTGGGAAACATGGAGGGCGGCAAAAGCGATAGTTATGATTTCAGCTTTATTCCGAGAAAAGGCGGCACCATGGAGGGTAAAATCATCTTCTCCTACGAAGATGCCTCCGGTGATGTGCAGCTTCTTGAGCGGCCGTTTTCCTTTCAGGTGATGGATGAAATGCCCGTTTTCGATGAAGGCATGATGCCGGAGGATATGGCCCAGGCAGGAGGAAGTAAAGCTCCTTGGATCATCTTGGGGGTTCTGGCGCTGCTCACAGGCGGCGGAATATTCGCATGGAGAAAAATAAGAAAAAAGAAAATGAACAGGGAGATGGAAATCGATGAATAATCGTGATCTGATCAGTCTGGCTTTCCGTAATCTCCTGCGGAGAAAGACCAGAACGATCCTAGCCATCATTGGCGTCGTGGTCGGCACCAGCGCCATCATCGTCATGCTCTCCATCGGATTTGGTCTGTCGGCCAGCTTTCAGGAGCAGATCGAGAGCTATGGGAATCTGCATCTCGTGGATGTTTACGGCGGCGGTGGCGGAGGTGGCGGGATGTATTACGGCGGCGGAGGCAGGGGGATGGCCTTTTCCTCGGGAGGCGTTGGGAATGAAGGTGTCTTGGACGACAAGTCCCTCGCAACAATAGAGAAAATCAAGGGTGTTGATGCAGTATCGCCCAAGGTACAGTTTTATCTCTCCTTTGGTGTGGGAAAATATATTGCACAGGCTTCGGTAATCGGCATGAAACCGGAGGTCATGCAAAAATTCGGATATGACCTGCAGGAGGGGAGACTCCTTGAGGCTGGGGACAAGTACGCAATGGTATTTGGAAACCAGGTGCCCAGCTGGTTTTATAACCCGAAGAAAACCTGGGGCAGCTCCTGGGGAGGGGAAGCGCAGGTGGATGTACTCACCAACAAGATGATTGTTACTGCCGATGAGACCTATGGCCAAAAGCAGCAGCAGAGACAGAGCCCCGATGCGGAAAAGATCAATTATAAGGAATACAAAGCCAAGGGTGTGGGGATTTTAGCAAACCCCAACGATGATTCCGCATACAATGTCTATATGAGTCTGGAGGGTTTAGAGATCATCAGGAAAGAAGCAGCAAAGGCAAGAAAAGAAACGGCCTCCAATAGCCGCGGATATGAATCGGCAATGGTTTACGTCGGAGATATCAATGATGTGGAGGACGTGAGCAACGCCATCCGGGAAATGGGATTTCAGACGAGCAGCCTGAATGACTGGTTGAAATCCATGCAGGAAACGGCAAGAATGATTCAGGGGATCCTGGGAGGAATCGGTGCAATCTCCCTGCTGGTTGCGGCCCTTGGAATCACAAACACGATGATCATGTCTATCTATGAGCGGACAAAAGAGATTGGCATTATGAAAGTCATCGGGGCAAACCTGGGGGACATTAAAAAGCTGTTCCTGCTGGAAGCCGGAATGATTGGGTTTCTGGGCGGCACCATCGGTTTGATTTTTAGTTTTATTCTTTCCTTATTGATGAATACCGTTTTGAGTGGTATTATGTCTGTCATGCTTGGTACGATAGGCGGCGGTGGTTCCACGGTTTCTATTATTCCATGGTGGGTTGCCGCAGGCTCCCTTGTGTTTTCCACTACCATCGGCATCATCGCGGGTTATTCCCCAGCAAGACGGGCGATGCGACTTTCTGCGCTGGAAAGTTTGAGGAATGAATAACGTGTTATTTCGTAGGCGGTTCGAAGAAGTGAAGCCCTTCGATTTCGCAGACAAACTTCATCTTTGTCTCGATGGTCTTATCTTCCGTAAAATCAGGATTGACAAAATAATAGGTATCGTTGGTCAGCTCCGTCACTCCGACGCCGCTTAAAACGGCATTGGCCGCCTCGATGGAGTCCGGTTCGATTTCCTTTTCATAGGCCGACCCGTTATGGATCGGAGTAAACTGGTGGGGTGCCGTCATGATGGCCAACAGATCATCCCCATAATGGGGACCTGTCCAACGATTCATTACAACTTGCCCCACGGCTACCTTGGCTTTGTAGGATAGCCCGTATGCTTCCGCATTGATCAAGTGGATCAATACATCTTTTTCTTTTCTGTCTGCGATTCCGCCACGATTTGCATTCAGACAGATATAGTCGGGCTGCGCCACCTCCGGTGCTTCCGATACGATCGTTTCAACGGCTTCGTCTTTTTTCTCTTCTGTTATTTCGTTATGTAAGGGTTCCGTTTTCGTTATCTGTTCTGATACCACGGACATTACTTCGGAAACCGGATACGTCCATACCTTCGGGCCGGGAGAGCCTAAATAGGAGCCAAATGCCAGTGCGGCCAAAATACAGATTGCGGACATGGCGTAATCGGCCTTCTTTTTTTCCTTTGTCATTTTAATAACCTCCAAATCTTCACCATTTAATCGAGGATTCTGTTATAATGACAGAGGAGTACAGTGCTGTGAATTGGTGAATTATTCTGATGTTCCGATTGTTGACAAGCAGCTTTGTTTTTATTCATACTAAGAGTCTATGGCAAAACATCGGATCAAAGACCAACTTTTTCGCGGAATTTCTGCCGAATGGTTATATTATGATTGACAAAGTGGTCAATAAAATATTATAATGTTCGTGCATTATGTGTAAAAATCCATTAGCCCCGGATTTTACGATAGAGTAGCAATTGCCGGAGTGGGGTGAAACGCGCCGGCGAGTCGAATTAGATTATGAGGAGAGTTTTAAGATGAAATCATTTATCGCAAAACCTCATGAAGTGGAACATAAGTGGTATATAATCGATGCTGAGGGCAAAACTCTTGGTAGATTGGCTACCGAAGTCGCTTCCATTTTAAGAGGTAAGAGAAAGCCAATTTATACACCACATGTTGATACTGGGGATTACGTCATTATCATAAATGCCGAAAAAGTCGAAGTAACCGGAAACAAGAGAAAAGATAAGGTATACAAGAGACACACCGGCTATCCGGGCGGACTGCGCGAGATCACTTTTGAAAAGTTACAGGCGAAGAAACCGGAAGAAATTATCAGACATGCTATAAAAGGCATGATGCCTGATGGTAGATTAGGCAGACAGATGTTCAAGAAGCTAAAGGTCTATGCTGGCCCTGCACACAAGCACGAAGCACAGCAGCCTGAAGTTTGGAATTATTAAGAAAGGGAGGAATCATAAATGGCAAAAATGCAATATAGAGGTACAGGCAGAAGAAAATCTTCCGTTGCTAGAGTCAGATTAATCCCTGGTAAAGGCAATATCATAGTAAATAAAAAGTCACTTGAAGACTATTTCGGAATGGAAATCCTGAAGAGAGAGGTTAGAAGACCTTTCGAGGTTGCAGGTGCAGAAGGCAAATTTGACGTTATCGCTACCGTTCACGGTGGTGGATTTACAGGTCAGGCCGGCGCTTTAAGACATGGTATTTCCAGAGCCCTTTGTGTTGTTGACAAAGAAGCGTACAGAGCGCTTTTGAAAGCAGCAGGTTTCTTAACCAGAGACCCAAGAATGAAGGAAAGAAAGAAATACGGACTCAAGAAAGCAAGAAGAGCATCCCAATTCTCAAAACGTTAATCGAAGCGAGAACAGGAAAGAAGAATACAATACAAAGAACACAGCCCTCCAAAGCAATTTGGAGGGCTTTTTTCAGTTCCAAGTATCGAGGTTTATGATATAATATGAAATAAATGTGTTGCTCATCGGAGGAAATATTCATGCAACGAATAAGACCTGTTTTACTAAGAGTATTGTTCCTGCTGTTGACCTCAATCATATTGATCTCTAATTTTCATTTCTTAGACAATTCAGAACAGAATGCAGTTGCTGTAAAAGGATATCTGGATCTGTCGCATTATGATTTCGAGAAGGAGGGTATTCTGTGTCTTGACGGAGAATGGCAGTTCTATTCCAATCGTTTCCTTGAGCCGGTACGCCATACGGATATAAACGCCGCTGAACAACCCGATGTTTATATTACTCCTCCGACGACCTGGAACTATTACGAGGCAAACGGAAAGCCGATTTCCGGCTTTGGCTACGGAACCTATCGGATGATTTTGACCGGAGTAACGCCGGATATTCCGATGGCAATGAAAATGCTTCCCCAGTCCACCGCCTTTGAGCTTTACATCAATCATATGCGCATGGCAAGGAACGGTGTGGTCGCAAAAGACCAAAAGAATTCTGCAGTCGCGTATCGTACCGACAGCATTCAATTTACTCCTCATACTACGGAACTTGTAATCACCATACATATCTCAAACTATGTCTATGCCCGGGGAGGCCTTTGGGATGCGCCAACAATCGGCACAAAAGAACAGATTGCATCACTGGACGAATTTGTTCTCCATCGGGATTTATTCCTGCAGGGCTGTTACTGCATCGCATTTCTTCTTTTTTTCGTGATTTATATCTATCGACCCAGCAACCGCTCCTTGCTTTACTTTGCAATGCTGTGCGTTATTGCTGCAGCAAGAGTGCTGATTTACGGAGGGCACCTAATCACCCAGTATACGGAAAACTTCCGCTTGATCACCTTTATTGAATATGGCACTCGGCTCTGGTTTCCACTCCTCCTCCTGCTGCTGCTCAATGAGGAGCTTTCCGGAACGCTTTCGAGAAAGCTTCTGTCGGCGATGACGCTGCTGATCTCAGCACTGACCGTTGCCGTCGCTGTTCTGCCGATTCATGTATTCACGGCGTATGCGAGAGGATTGATTGCCTATGATTTCATCTTCGGGCTGGGCGTGTTGGTCATCATGCTGTGGCCTGGTGATCGGTTCTTTCCAAAAGGAAAGAATAGAAGCAAGGTATTTTTTTTCTATGGAAATGCCGCGATCTTTGGGTGCGCTGTTTATGATATGTTTTTTGCTACCAGTGCCTATATTGAAATGTTCCACATTGGATTCTTTGTCGCACTGCTTGCTTTTGCATTTGTTCTAGCGATCACCTATGCCGATGCACTGACCAACTCTGAGGATGCGCTTCTAAAACTGGAAATTGAAAGTGACCGGAAACTGCAAACTGAGCTAAAATTACTGCAATCCCAGATCCGACCACATTTTTTATATAATGCACTATCTGCAATCGCAAATGTATGTGGCAAAGACGGGAAGAAAGCGGAACAGCTGATTCTGGATCTGGCGTCTTTTATGCAGACCAGCTTCGATTTCAACTCCTATGAGAAGCTGACCACGCTGGAGAATGAACTGGAATATATCCGTAAATATGTGCAGATTGAAAAAGCCAGATTTGGAGAAAGGGTTACCTACACAGAGCAAATCGAAGTACCTCTGACCATCCAGCTACCGCGACTCATCATTGAACCTTTGGTGGAAAATGCCATACGCCACGGAATATCAAAGAAAAAAGGCGGAGGTGAGGTTCGACTTCGGATTACAAAGGTGCCGGAAGGAATTCTTGTTGAAGTGAGCGATGACGGCGTCGGAATGACCGGGGAGAAATTGTCAGAAGTATTTGCCGAAGAAAGCAAAGGCGTCGGGTTGAAAAATATTCGGGATCGGCTGATCCACTCTGGTGGATCAGGGCTGGAAATTGAGAGCGTGTTGAATGAAGCTACAAAAGTTAGCTTTATCTTTAAGGATTAAAAAGGGGGAGCGAATGATGCTGCGAATTGCCATACTGGATGATGAACGCCATGCTTTGGAGCTGTTTGAATCGGTTACTGAGAGTTTTGAAGATGTTTCGCTTTGTGGATTGTTCGACGATGCAGATGATCTGCTTGCTTATCTTGAAGTAAATTCTCTTGATATTATATTTCTGGATATTGAAATGCCCGGAAAATCAGGAATGCAGCTTGCAGAAGAACTCAGCGGGATCTGTCCGGAAATTTCGATTGTTTTTGTCACAGCATACAGCGAGTACGCAGTGGAGGCATTTGAACTAAGCGTGTTTGATTATATCCTGAAGCCGGTTTCTGCAGAAAGGCTGCGGAAAACGCTGAACCGCATCGGGAAAGGCAAGCAGACCATTGCATTCACTCCCAAAAGACTGACGATCCAATGCTTCCAAAGATTTGAATGTAAGATTGCCGAGAAAGTATTCCCCCTTAACCACCTGATGAAGGCTAAGGAACTACTTGCTTTTCTTGTAAGCCGAAAAGGGGCGGAGACCTCCTGGGAACAGATCACAGAAGCCTTGTGGCCTGATATGAATTGTGAAAAAGCACATAACAACCTCTACATCACGACATACCGCCTGCGTAAGTGGCTGTCGGAAAACAACCTCTCCCAGATTTTTGAGTCAAGCCGAAACAGTTACCGCATTGTTCCGTCGGAATTCAGTTGCGATTTGTTCGATCTGGAAAATGCCATGAAGGAGGGAGATAAAAGAAGGATATCGGTACTCTATCAAGGTGAATTTTTAGAAGAGGATGGTTATGAATGGGCCTATCCTATTCAGGCTGAATGGGCAAGAAAGCTAAATTTACTGGCAGGACAGGAATAAATAGATAAGTAAGGGTTCGGTAAGGGTCATCGTGTTACACTCAAAAGCAGAACAAAACCCATATTGCTTTTGAGGAGGATGATTGATACGGATTATATGATAGCAGACTGCGACAAAAAACGCTGTCACTCACTTCAAAAAAAAATCAATCTATACAGGCGGGCGAAATGCGTAGGAAGCTTTGGCAGGGAGTTAGAACTTCTTGAAAAAACGTGGCTGGAGCTTCCTGAAGTGGTGTTGGTTTATGCCGGTGATCTCAAGTTGAATGCTTACTCTGTTCTGAAGAGGATCAAAGAAGTAACCCCTGAGATCAAAGTTGTGTTTTACTCGGAACAGAAGGACTATGCACTGGACGCCTATGAAAAAGGAGCAGACTATTTTCTGCCTCTGCCCGCAGATGACATTACGATCGGTAAGCTGATTTTTCGATATATGGGAAATAAAATATAAAAGTGGGCACGCGCAGTGCCCACTTTGCTATCTGTACGGAATGATTTCAAGCCAGTAACCATCGGGATCGTTGATGAAATAGATCCCCATGCTCGGGTTCTCATAACAGATACAGCCCATTTCCTTATGCAGTGCATAAGCGCCGTCATAATCATCAACCTTGAAGGCGATATGAATTTCATTATCACCGAGCTGATAAGGCTCATTTTTGTCCCGTAGCCAGGTCAACTCGATCTGGTGTTCGGAGTTTTCGTTGGCGGTAAATACGATGATAAAGGAGCCGTCGTCTGCGGTTTTTCTTCTGACTTCCTTTAGGCCAAGCGCTTCCTCATAAAATTTTAATGATTTTTCCAAATCAAATACATTGAGATTGTTGTGTACGATCTTAAAATTCATTCTGCAACCCACCATTTCTTTCTGTTTTTGGCATCGATGTATTCGCTTGCACAGCGAATATGGCGATACCTCTTCTATAGTATACCAATTTTTTATCCGAGAAAAAAGCCCGATTACTCTGTTGTGATATTTTCTTTATCGCAGCCTGGTTTTGTGGATAAATATTGCGATTGCTGACAGAACTTGTCTAGGGAAACTGCTTAAAAAATGGGACATCCCAACGTATAATTATGACAGGGGGGTGTAACCATGAACAAAGAAAAATGGAAAAAAATATTTGCTTGGGTCGTCGTGTTTGCCTTTATTTTGAGCACATTTCCGGTGACTTCTTCCGCGGCGAACGACATCGCGGACAGTGTCTACATAAACGGAACTATTTACACAATGGATGAAAAGCAGCCGACCGCTACAGCCATTGCGGTAAAAGGGCAGAAGTTGATATTCGTTGGCAGCAATGAAAATGTAAAGAACTACATAGGAAACAATACAAAGATTACAGATTTAAAGGGGAAAACCGTGATCCCGGGTTTGATGGAAGGGCATATGCATCTTCCCATGCTTGGGGAGAATCTGATGAAAGTTGATGCATTCTGGAAGCCGAAGGCGGAAATCATTGCAGCGGTTAAGGCTGAAGTGGCGAAAGTTCAGCCGGGTGAATGGATCACTGGCTTCGGGTGGAACAACACTATCTGGGAGGATAAAGCCTACCCAACCAAGGAAGAATTGGATGCGGTAGCTCCGAACAACCCTGTCGTCATGGAAAGAACCGACGGGCACATGATCTGGGTCAACTCAAAGGCTCTCGAGCTCGCGGGGATCACGAAGGACTCGGTCAATCCCCAAGGCGGTGAGATCCTAAGAGATGCCGGCGGAAACCCAACAGGCTGCCTTACCGATACGGCAGGAGAACCGGTACAGAAGATCATTCCTGCCTTGAGTGAAGACCGGAAAAAGGAAGCAATCGTGAAGGCGGAGGCTCAGCTGCTTTCCTATGGGTTTACCAGCATCATGGATGCAGGATCAAATATGGCCACGATCAATCAATACCACGGGTTATACAAAGACGGCAAACTGAAGATCAGACTGTATTCTCTCATTGGAGGAGATTGGGGCGGAACCATTGGGAAAGCGGAACGAGATTATATTGCAAATAATCCACCTCAAAAGGGGCTTTATGATAATCGTCTCAGCATCAATGCGGTAAAATTCTTTGCAGACGGTTCTCTGGGCTCCAGAAGTGCTGCGCTGCTTGAGGATTACAGCGACAGAGCAGGACATCAGGGCAATTATAAATTTACTGATCAGCAGATTTTTGATGAGATGAAGGACCCTTATAACAAAGGGTATCAGATTGCAACCCATGCCATCGGAGACGGAGCCATCAATCAGGTAATCAACGCCTATGAAAAGCTGATGAAAGCAAATCCCAGAGAGGATGCGAGGCTTCGGATCGAACACTTCCAGATAGCGCAGGTTTCGGATATTCAGAGAATTGTAGATTTGGAAATTCTCCCGGCTATGCAGCCGACCCATGCAACCTCCGACAAAACCATGGCAGAGGACCGAGTGGGGTCGGAAAGAATGAAGGGAGCCTATGCCTGGAGAAAGGTCATCGAATCCGGGAGCATCATTATCGGAGGTTCCGATGCTCCTGTTGAGCTGGTAAATCCGTATCATGGACTTTATGCAGCGGTAACAAGAGAAGGCAGAGACGGTCAGCCGGAAGGCGGCTGGTATCCCGGGGAATCAATGACAAGAGAGGAAGCGCTAAAGACATTCACCATCTGGACTGCACTGGGACAATTTGAAGAAGATCTCAAGGGAACACTGGAAGCCGGAAAGCTAGCTGATTTCGTGGTATTAGACAGAGATTACATGAAGTGCCCTGCAAACGAGCTCAAGGATATTCAGGCATTGACTACCATTCTCGGTGGAGAGGTCGTCTATCAAAAGGATACCACCAACCCATCGGTCATCTGGGAGGGGATTCCCATCAGCTTTTCCATTGCGCCGGTGAACCGTGACGGTAAGCTTTATGTAGAAGCTGCAGCGCTGGCAGATAAGCTGGGTGCAACGGTGGCGTATACTGAGGGCAGCTTTGAACTGACCATGAAAAAAGGAGAAAAGAGCTTGAACCTGACTGTACATAAGACCGGTGATCAGGAGATGGTTCCAATCCGAGATGTACTGGAGGGCTTTGATTACAGTCTGATCTGGAATAATCTGAGTAAGTCAATCTCCATTGATTAGAAGGGAAAGTAACGAATAAGGGGTTGGAGAACAGTGAAAAATAATGCTTGCTTTTTTGCAGAAACTGTAATAAACTTAAATAGTCGCAAGAATATTGCGGTGGATGAATATTTTAAGACATGCTCTCTTTAATTTATTGGAGAACGATTTGTGTAAAATAGCAAGTCCAATTTTATTAAGGAGGTAATCTATATGGAAGACAAGAAAGTATCATGCAAAGATTGTGGATGTGAATTTACATTTACAGTAGGCGAACAGGAATTTTATAAAGAAAAGGGTTTCGAAAACGAACCTCAGAGATGTCCTGAGTGCAGAGCTGCAAGAAAAAGACAAAGAAACAACAAGTACTAATCTTTGTAAATAGCAAAAATTGAAAAGCAGGCTAACTACCTGCTTTTTTTATTGTGTCGGGAATATCGCTAAAGTAGAAAAAAACGGCCTCGGTTTGTCGAAGCCGTTTTTTGTTAATCAATGATGTCAGAGAACTCCATGGATGCAGTATATTCAACCTTTCGCACATCCGTTTCCGGATCATTTCCGCCCGAAGGCGACAGTACGGCAGGGAGAAGAACGGTAAAATTCGAACCATATCCTTCCCGGCTGATTAGTGAAATTTCACCGCCCAAGATCGTTACAAAAGACTTGACGAGATAGAGCCCTATTCCTGTGCCTTCGGCATGCCGGGACAGAGAACTGTCCACCTGACCGAACCGTTCAAAAATCAGCTCTTGCTTTTCTTCCGGAATCCCGATACCGGTATCGATGACCTCCAATTGGATGAAATCATACTTATCCGTTAATACGACAGAGATACTTTTCTCCGCAGGAGTAAATTTGATCGCATTGGAAATAAGGTTCAGGAGTATGCGCTCATAGATCAGCTCGTCCATCTGCATTACCTTCCGATCCAAATCGGAACAGAAAGCTAGGTGGATGTTCTTTTGCTGAGAATATACCCTGATGGACTCTGTTATTTCTCGTGTCATTGATATGATATCCACGTTTTTCATGTTGACCTTCATTTGCCCGGCCTTGATTTTTGTGATATCAAGGAGGTTATCGACTAGGCGAAGTTGCCGGAGGGTGTTTCTGTTGATTTTACTGAGATAACCTTCCATTTTCGGAGTCATCTCATCCTTGCAAACAATACTCATGGTTTGGATCGCTGCATTGATGATCGTAATTGGCGTTTTGAATTCATGGGAGATCAATGCAATAAATCTGTCTTTCGTTTCAATATCTTCCTCTTTGGTGTGAATGGTCTCTATCAAGCTGTTGAAAGCATCCACGACTGTTTTGACTTCACTGGTCGCTTCCACCTCGATTCTCTCCGGATGACCGCTGGTCATCATAGCGTTGATCTTATTTTGTATTATATACAGAGGGCGCGTGATATACCTGCTCACTAAAAGGCTGAGAATCACGATGGTAATCAGCAGGATATTAGATCCGATCCCCATGATTTGGTTGATGCTGCGGTAAAGCTGGGCATACTCTTGATTGGATCTGCCGATGATCAAATCGGCCACAGGTTTGTTGCATGGATTTTCAAGTATCACAGAAGTCAGAGTGTAACTATCCTTCTGCCTGGTAGATTGAGCTCCGTTTTGCAAATACTCTTCAACTTTATCCTTCGGAAGATTTCCGTAAATGGTTTTACTGTCAAGGCCAATACTGATCTTATAATCATATTTTTCTTCCAAAAAAGCCAGATAATGCGGACTGATCCGATCGCCTAATATTACAACTCCGCCGGATGACCCGGAATAATCCTGGTTCATGATAGGGCTGATTCCAATCGAGTAGAGGCTGTCACCGAGGCGTATCAGACCACATTGATCTGTTTCGCTGATATCCAGGTAAGAAGTATTCAGGTTAGCCTGGATTGCCTGACTCATCCAGGAATTCTTTCTAAGGTCCTCCGGTTTCGGACCATAATTCGTTAGAATATTCTTGTCGGAATCGAAGACTAAAATCAGGTCTATGCCCAGATTCGCCGGCAGCCACTCGTTATAATTCAATTTAAAAAAGTCCGTATCACGATCCTCCGCCTTCCGGAAGGCCTCATCCCATACACTGTAATCGGTTGCCAATCCATACATCCGATTGCAAGATCCTTCAATATCCGCCTGAATCACTTTGGAATGACGCTGGAGCTCTTCATATTCATTCATATCCAAATTTTTACTTATGGTATGCAGGGTTATAGAGTAGAATAAAAAAACCGATAGGATAGAAACTGATAAAAATGAAAGAAGAAAGATGGACCTGATTGTAAAATTAGAGGACTTTAGATGTCCGGTCTTCAAATAAATTCTTCGCACATAGTTTAATATCTGATCCATATTGCCCTCCTCGACGATTCATGCTATCTTTTCTTTGGACTCAATAGGGCTTTCCACTATCGTACCACTTTCAAGTCAAAAATCAATAAAACAAACGATAAATACAAGAAAATCACTCATCGATAATTCGAGAAAAACCATTGACAAAATGGTAAAAATCTCGGATAATGTTAATTACTGATAAGCATATGTTCCCACAAATATGTAAGGGCAAACAAATGAATATGGGCTTATAGCGCAGCTGGGAGCGCGCCTGACTGGCAGTCAGGAGGTCAGGAGTTCGATCCTCCTTAGGTCCACCATAAAAAAGTAACTCTCCACGTGAGAGTTACTTTTTTATTACTTGAACCCTAAGGAGGATCGAACACGAAAGAGCAGGAGCGTTAAGAAGGAACGTCCGGCGAACGTTCCTTTAGCGACTGGCCCAGCCGACCGAAAGGGGAGGCGTCGGGGGGCAGCTGCTACAACGGAGCAGATGCGAATCCTCCTTAGGTCCCAATCAATATAAGAACAAATATTATAAAGGTGAGATCCTCATTGCCCATTTTCCGCAGCTTAACGGAAGAATTCCAATTCGGCTGAAGCCGGGGAATTCCCGTATGGCACCTAAGAGACATTTGACGAAGCAAATGTGGTTATGTCTTTTAGGTTGTTGACCTCCAGGATATCCAGCAGTAGGTCGAAGGTTGCGATTTCTTTGCCCAGGAGCGGTTCCCCACCATACCAGGTGATAAATACTTCTTTTGCCATCTTTGCTGCCCGTTCGATATAGTTCAGCAACTCTTGTTGTACGTTCTCCGGCATGAAGGCATTTTGACCATAGAATAAACTAGGATAGACTGTTCAGACTGCAGTATATTTTTATATTGATATTTTGTTAAAATTATGGTTGACTTTTATTATCACAATAAACTATATAATATGACATGGAGGATAACATGAAATTCCGGGCCAAAATAGCATTAACAATTGTTTTCATAGCGATCTTGATATCAATTGTTACCTCAATTATTTATTACAATATAACATCGAGCGTCACAGAAAAGAACTATCGACAGTCTATTCAGCAGAATGTTAACAATCAGGCTCTTAAATTTGACAGTTTAATGAAGGAGATGTATTATGCTTCTATAAAAGTCAGCAGTGACCCGGAGTTAATTCAGTATATTAAGGAGCAATACTCGGGTGAAGACAAGCTTCTGGAAATTAGTATATTACTCCATAGTTATCATATTTCTGATCCCAATATTGATTCCATCTATGTATACCTTCCAAATGAGCAGAAAGTTGTCAAATCTCAGCAATATAAAGCAGTGAAAGATATTTTAGCTTCAGAAGATTATGCCTGGATTCGCAAGATAACGAGTCATGAACAGACCGTGAAGCCAATCACTGTAAAAGATGAGATCGGCTCTGTCAAGAAATATATCTTTCTTTATTCTAAGCCTGTAATTGATCCAGAGACGGGGAAGATTTTGGGCGAAATTGCAGTTAATATGGATGAAAGATTGGTATATTTTTCATGCCTTGACAGTTTAAATAACTCATTAAATAGTACGACCGAAATCGTTGATAATAATATTATTGCCTCCAGTAAAAGAATTGCAAACCTGGGCAAAAACATTAATGATATGCCAATAAGCAGTTCTGATAAGAGAGAAGAATATGCAGTTGCACCCTTTACTGGCTATCGATTTGTCAGCACTCTGGACATTGCTTCACTGACAAAAGATTTAACGGAACTAAGGGATTTAATCATTGGGATTTCTCTTATAACAATGATTTTCTCCATCATTCTTGCATTCTTCTTTTCAAAGAGATTATACACGCCGATTAAAACCCTGAAAGATGCTATGTGGAGGCTGAGCGAGGGGGATTTAAAGGCAAGAGCAGATGTGAAAGGTAATGACGAAATGACCATGCTAAGTACAAGATTTAACAGTATGGCAGATAGAATAGAAAAGCTCATTGAAGAGCTTGTTACTGAGAAACTTCTCAAGAAGGAAGCTGAATTGGAAGCCTTGCAGCATCAAATCGCACCCCATTTTATGTACAATACGTTAAACTCAATTAAATGTGCGGCCTATTTGCAAAATGCACATGACATTGTGAAACTGCTGGATGCATTTATAGATTTATTGCAATCCAGCATTAGTAAGAAAGGTGCATTTATCACACTAAAAGATGAATTAAAACTGGTTGAAAACTATGTGCTGCTGCAAAGTTTCAGACACAGATACAGTTTTATTGTTGATTACAGCATTGATCCGAATACAGAAGATTTGTACGTTCCCAGGCTTATCATACAGCCACTGGTTGAGAACTCTATTTTTCATGGTCTAGATACAAAAACAAATCGTAATAAGATAATGATTCGGTCTTATATGGATGGAGATTATGTTATCATCAACGTGGAGGATAATGGGAAGGGAATGAGCGTTGACGAATTGGAAACCATATCCGTAAAGAAAAAAGTTAAGAAAGAGCAATTCAATCATATCGGAATTAATAACATAAAAGAGCGGATTAGTTTATATTATGGAATAAACGGAGGCATTGAGTTTCTAAGCAACAGCGAAGAAGGAACAAAGATTACGATAAAAATTCCCGCTTCAGCAAATCAGGAGCAATATAAGATACGTGAGGATGAGGAAGTATGAAGAGAATAAAAAGAACAACGCAAATTATTCAAATTGGCATGATACTGTTTCTGTTGGCTGGCTGCGCCCCTCAAACGAGTTATGATAACAACCAGCCTGATAACATGTTAAATTATAAATACAAAGTTGGGGTAGTTTTAAAAGCAATGGACAGTGAATATGGGCTGTCTTTAAAATCCGGCATCGAGACGGCTTCGGAAGAATTTGGAGTCAATTCTATCATTGTGCATCCGATATCAGAGACAGATGTCCAAGCGCAAAACATCATGATTAACGATATGCTGAACAGTGATGTTGATGCGATTGTAATCATGCCATGCGATTCTTATAATACGGAACAGTATATGAATAAAGCAAAGGAAAAAGATATTCCGGTATTTTCTATGGATACCGAAATGTACGGTCAGGATGAGCCTTATATTGGGTCGAACAATCAAGAGATCGGCACAATAGCAGCAGAATATATGAGTGAACTGTTAAACGGTAAAGGCTCAGTTGCAGTTTTGGCGGGCACCTTGATTCAGTCTCCGCATGCCGATAGATTAATGGGATTCAAAGAATATATTGAAGCCGAGACGGATATTCATATTGTTTATGAAGCGGAAGCTTATTCCAGCTTCCTTGAAGGCGTAAAAAAGACCGGTGAGATTTTTGAAATGTATCCAGATATTGATGGAATCTTCTGTACCAATGCGACAATGGCATTAGGTGTCGTAGACAGAATGGAATTTATGGATATAAACCGGGCAATTCCGATTATTGGAGTTGATACACAAAGTGACAGCATCCACAAAATCTTAGATGGAAAGATTGCCGGAATGGTTTCCCAGAACGGGTATGACATCGCATATGAGACAATAGGAGCCGTGGCTAAATACTTGAATGGAGAGAAAGTGGAAGGGAATATTTATATTAAAAGTGATTTAATAACGAAGAAAAATGCATTGAAATATTTAAATTCAGAACCGAGCATCAAGACTAAGGAAAACACCCAGTAAGATTATTCAGTCATTGAGGAGAGAGTAATGATAAAAACAATATTAGTTGATGACGATTATTTGGTGCGCATGTACTTATTGGCATCTGCAAACTGGGAAGAAGTAGGATTTGAAATTGTAGCGGATGTACAAGACGGAGAGCAAGCCCTGGAAAAGATTGAAGAACTTCATCCTGAGCTCGTAATCACCGATATCAGTATGCCTGTAATGGATGGTATAGAATTAATTAAAGAGATAAAAAGCAGACAAATACCATGCACAACCGTAGCGTTAAGCTGCCATGATTCCTTTCACCATGTAAAAGAGGCATTAAAATATGGAGCGGACGATTACATCCTTAAGAATGAATTTAAAAATGAAAACATCTATAAGATTTTAGAGAATTTAAAGAATAAAGTAATTACAGCCAGAAAGGAAACGGAAGAGAGACGAGTACGATCGGAGTTGGCGGATCTCGGCAGTAATGAATTAAAAAAGAAATTTCTAAATAAAATTTCTGAAAACGACTATGACTATCATCAGTTACAGGAGAATGCACAAAAATATGGGATTCGATTATCTTTGTTAAAAACAGCCGTTGCTGAAATAAAATTGCTTCAACATGTTCAGGACGATGATTCGAGTGAAATCAAGAGAGTTATCTTTTCGAATCTCATAAAACTATGCGATGAGGTATTAGGGCGCGACTATTGGTATGAACTCATCTCAAAATCTGAATATGAGTATACCTTATTGCTTGATGGAAATCACATCGCGGATCTACTTATACTAAATACAATCGCATCCGACTTATACAATGCAATTGATGAGATACTCCAGCTTCCTTTTGCAATTGGGTTGAGCGACATATGTATAGGAAAGAACAGTCTAAAGCATGCATATACCCATGCAAAACAGGCAATAGAGTGCAGTTTCTATCAGAGCAATAAAATATATCATTACGAACCTGAAAATTCATTGATACGCCACAGAACATCATTTCTTAGTTTCTATGATGAAATCAGAAAACGTCTGGTCTCCTCCGATATTCAAGGAGTGATTGAATTGGCGGAAAAGCAGGTATCGCGTTTTGAGAAAGAAATTGCCGAACCTGAAATTGTAATAAACTGGATTAGAGAACTGGATACGATATTGAAAGTAGAACGTAAGAGTGAAGAATATGAAAAAATTATTCACATTGACCAGATAAAGAAAATAGTTGAACATTACAAGGAACATATATGGAGTTACCCAAATATCGAGGCCAAGATTTCCAATATTTTAGTTGCAAAGACGATTGAATATATCATTCAAAATTATCGAAAATCGATTTCTTTGTCCGAAGTTGCAGAATATTTAAAAGTGAATGCCACTTACTTAAGTAGAATTTTCAAACAGGAAACTAAAACGAATTTTACAGATTATTTAACAATGTATCGTATTGAATCGGCGAAAGAACTATTAAATAATACGAACAAAAAAATAAAAGATATTTCAGTTGAATGTGGATTTTTTGATTATCGGTACTTTTGCAAGATCTTTAAGAAATCAGCCGGACAGAGTCCTTTATCTTATAGAAGGACTGATTAGCATCCCACAAGCAAAATATTGCACCATTGTAGCAAAAGTACACTTTTCAAAAAAATCCTTCGTGAAATTTCTATATACAGTTAATCGTGATGTAAACAAAATACCACATAAAATAGAAAAAGCATGTCTTATAAAGGCATGCCTTTTCTTTTACAATGACATTACAAATTAATTCAAACCTACATAAAAAGGAGAGGTAAGTATGAAAAAATTATTAGCGATAACATTAGTATTGATGTTAGTGGTATCAGGTTTGGCTGGCTGCGGCTCATCAGAACAGACATCCACTGAGCCTGAAGAAGGCGGTAAAATTAAGATCGGACTTACAATGTCATCTCGCGACCAGTTCCTTTCCACTTTGGAAACTGCCTTAACTGCTGCTGCAGACGAAAAGGGTGATGTGGAAATCATTGCTTTTGACGCTGAAAATGACATCCAAAAACAGCTGTCTCAGGTCAGCAGCTTTGCATCTCAGGGAGTCAGCGCTATTATCGTTAATCTCGTAAATTCCGATTCAACTGCAGAGATCATGAATGCCGCCGGAGATATCCCGGTTGTGTTCGTTAATCGATTTCCTGACACTGCGATTCTTGAAGCTGCAGAAAAAGCCTCTTATGTCGGATCAAATGAAAGCGAAGCCGGACAGCTTCAGGCTGAATTCCTGACTAATTACTTTAATGAAAAAGGCATGAAAGAAATCAACTATGTTTTATTCATGGGAACATTAGGACTTCAGAACACAAATGCACGTACCGATTCTGCAAAGCAGGGACTGGAGGACAGCGGTTTTACATTAGTTAAGCAGTTTGAAGACACTGCAGATTTCGACAGAGCAAAAGCAATGGAAAAAATGCAGCAGTTCATCGGAGCGAAAAAGCCTTTCGATGTTGTAATTGCCAATAATGATGAAATGGCTCTAGGCGCAGTTGAAGCACTGAAAGCAGCAAATATCACAGGAATTCCGGTTGTAGGTATTGATGCAACAGCGAATGCCTTGGAGGCGATAGGCTCAGGCGATCTGGCGTGCTCTGTATTCCAGGACGCTAAAGGACAGGGTTCCGGCGCATTAGACTTAGCGTATAAGTATGCTAAGGGTGAGACCGTCGATAAGTATGGATGGATTCCGTTCCAGATTGTATCCAAAGATAACCTTGCAGATTTCCAATAATTAGAGACGAGTGGGGTAAATGTCTCATTTACCCCACTTCTATAATCACCTGTTACAACGGAGGTGGAATATTTGAGCGATTATATTTTAGAAATGATTGATGTTATGAAGGGTTTTCCAGGCGTAAAGGCACTGAATGGAGTAACCCTGAAGGTGAAGCCTGGTACAGTTCATGCATTAATGGGTGAAAACGGTGCCGGCAAATCTACCCTTATGAAATGTTTGATCGGAATGTACGAAATGAACTCCGGAAAAATTCTTATCAGTGGGGAAGAGGTACATATCAAGGATACAATCTCAGCACTGTCACAAGGTATTTCAATGATACATCAGGAGCTGAACGTTGTAACGGAACGCACAGTAGCAGAGAACGTCTGGCTTGGACGGGAGCCCATGAAAAACCGTATCATGGTTGATCACAAAAGAATGGTAAAGGATACGGTAGAATTGCTTAAGAAATTGGAAATGGAAATCAATCCGAACGAACTTATGCGCAATCTGACTGTTGCCAAAACACAGATGGTTGAAATTGCAAAGGCAGTTTCGTTTAATGCAGATATTGTAATTATGGACGAACCGACTTCTGCATTAACCACTTCGGAAGCAGAACAGCTTTTTAAGATTATTAAGAGTTTAAAGGAAAAAGGCGTAACCATTATATACATCTCACATAAAATGGACGAAATTTTCAGGATCTGTGATGAAATCACCGTACTTCGAGATGGCCAATTTGTCATGACGGATGATGCATCCAATCTCGATATCAATAAACTGATCTCACTGATGGTTGGCCGTGAATTAAAAGAGATGTTTCCCAAAATTGAATGTGAAATCAGTGAACCGATATTAAAGGTAGAAAACTTGAGTTCAGGTAAGGATTTCAGAGATGTTTCATTTGATTTGCATCGAGGAGAAATCCTTGGATTTGCAGGTCTTGTGGGAGCAGGAAGAACAGAAATCGTCGAATGTCTATTCGGAATCAGACCCAAAACCGAAGGGAAAGTTTGGGTGAAAGGGGAAGAAGTTGACATAAAAGAACCATACAATGCGCTTGAGAAAGGTATTGCGCTCTTAACAGAAGATAGAAAGAAAACTGGCATTATTCCGGTTCTCAGCGTAAAGGACAATATTATCCTTTCAAATCTGGGCAGATACACAAAGGGAATAAAGCTTAATCATAAAAAAATTAACTCTGATGCAGAAGAATACATTAAAAAGTTAAATGTCAAGACGGCAGATCATGATACGATGATTCAAAATCTAAGCGGAGGAAATCAACAGAAAGTTCTGGTTGCCAGAGCATTGCTTACGGAGCCTGATATTCTAATCGTGGATGAGCCTACACGTGGTATTGATGTTGGAGCAAAAGCTGAGATACATACTCTGATTACCAAGCTCGCCGCTCAAGGCAAAGGTGTAATTATGATTTCTTCAGAAATGCCTGAAGTACTGGGAATGAGTGACCGGATTCTAACCATGCATGAAGGAAGAATGACAGGTATCATAGGGCGTAAAGATGCGACCCAGGAAGTAATCATGAAATATATCACCGGCAGTGTTGAGAATATGGAGGTAAGCTATGAATAATGTACAAGAGCTGAAAAAGGCTGTTTCAAAAAACTCGATCTATATCGTTTTAGTTCTTCTGGTTATCGGAATAACAATCGTATCCCCTAACTTCCTGTCCTTATCGAATATTATTAACCTGTTCACCACGGAATCCCTGAAAGGACTTTTGGCATTAGGGGTAGCTTTTACAATCCTTTCCAAAGGAATCGATCTCTCGGTAGGTTCCATTGTCGCCCTGTCTGCAGTGGTATCTGCCAGTTTAATACAGGAGCCGACTTATGATGCCCAGTTATTCCCAGGACTGGATATGCCGATTTCTCTTGGCGTACCGGTTGCAATTATTGCCGGAATTCTGATTGGAACGATCTTTGGTGTGATCAATGGATCCCTGATCGCATACACAAGAATACCTCCTTTTATTGCTACCTTGGGAAGTATGGTTGTAGCAAGAGGTCTGGCCATGCTCTATACAAACGCATATCCTGTACCGATGCTGAAACCAGAATTTAAAGCAATTGGGCAAGGCTCCCTTTTCAATATACCCAATCTTGTAATTGTATTAGTTCTCTTTTCTGTTACAGCGTGGTTTCTGTTGAATCAAACGCGTTTCGGGAAAAATGTTTATGCAATCGGTGGCAATGATGTGGCCGCGAGAGTGGCCGGAATAAAGATCAATAAAAACTTGATTCTAATCTATACATGGTCAGCATTCTGTGCTTCCGTTGCGGGCGTTTTGTTAGCATCCAGAACCGGCTCCGGCATCGCCACTCTGGGCGTCAGCTATGAGCTTGATGCGATCGCAGCAGCTACAATTGGAGGCGTGAGCCACAGCGGCGGCGTCGGAAAAATCGGAGGTGTGATAGCCGGAATTCTGATCCTGGGTGTTGTAAATAACGGGTTGTTGATTCTGGGCGTATCCCCATACATACAACAAATTGTAAAAGGTGTCATCATTGTAAGCGCAGTCGTATTTGATATGCGGAAGAATGCAAAAAAAATGTAATTTTAAGATTTCAAAGGAGGATTTCAAATGAAAATTTGTTTTAATCAAGCAACAACGATGAAAAATTCAACGCTGGAGAAGGACCTTGAATACTGTGAAAAATATGGATATGACCTGATCGAAATCAGATTGGATAAACTGCAGGATTATTTGACCAGAAATACGATAATAGATTTGGCTGATTTTTTTAAGAAAAATAAAATAAAGCCTTTTGCCTTTAATGCTTTAGAATTCATCACCTTCAGGGATGAAAAAGGATATCAGGAAATTCTGGATAATCTGAAATTTCTCTGTGAAGCGGGAAATGTAATTCACTGTAAAAAAATTGTCGTTGTTCCGACCTTTGACGTTGGCGGCTACACAAAACAGGAGATCAAGGACGAAAGCGTCAAGAGACTGACAGAGCTTGCAGAAATAGCAAAAGAATATGAGGTGAAACTTGCTTTTGAATTTGTGGGATATCCGAACTGTTCTGTCAATCGGTTTGATCAGGCATACGAGATTGTAAAGACAACTGATTTGGATAATGTGGGTATCGTTTTGGATTGCTTCCATTTCCATGCCATGGGATCGAATCTTGAAGATTTGAAGAAAGCTGACGCAAAAAAAATCTTTATCTTCCACATCGATGACGGTGAAGATCTGCCTGTTGGAGCATCTCGGGACGACAAGAGGTTATGGCCAGGAGACGGAGCGATTGACCTTGACCAGATTCTGTTAACATTAAAAGAGATCGGATACGACGAAATGGTATCGGTTGAGTTATTTAGACCGGAATACTGGGATTGGGATATTGAGGAAACAATTAAAACAGGGAAAGAAAAAACACTCAATGTCGTATCAAAATACTTTGAATTTTAGTTTACTGAGTTGGAGGGAATAATCATATGGTTAAAATCGGTATTATCGGTGCAGGAAAAATAGGGAAGCTGCATACTGAAAATATATGCTACAACGTGCCAAAAGCGGAAGTGGCAGCAATTGCAGATCCATTCATGACGGATGAGATCATCAGCTGGGCGAATGGATTGGGAATCACTCAGTGCTATAAGGATTACAAGAAAATTCTTGAAGATCCTGAGATTGAAGCGGTAATGATCTGCTCTTCAACCAATACACATGCCCCGATTTCAATTGAAGCAATCAAGGCATCAAAGCACGTATTCTGCGAAAAGCCTGTTGACTTGGAGCTTGAAAAAATACTGGAAGTGATTAGTGCAATGGAAGGTAAGAATTTGAAGTATCAAGTGGGGTTCAATCGCCGTTTTGATCACAATTTTAAATCGATCAGGACAGCAGTTGAAAGTGGCAAAATTGGTGACCCTCATATTCTTAAAATTACTTCTAGAGATCCAGCTGCGCCGCCAATTGAATATGTGAAGGTTTCCGGTGGCCTGTTCCTGGATATGACGATCCATGATTTCGATATGGCTAGATACCTTGTGAATAGCGATGTTACTGAAATATTTGTTCAGGCAGATGTTTTGATTAACGAGGAAATTGGTAAGGCAGGCGATGTTGATACGGCTTTGATTTCAATGAAAATGGAAAACGGAACACTGGCAGTAATTGACAATTCCAGAAGGGCAGTATACGGATATGATCAAAGAGCTGAGGTCTTTGGTTCAAAAGGAATGATTGCAACAAGCAATGACCTTCCCTCTACCGCAGTTTTCAGTGGGGAAGATGGCGTGACGGGAGAGAAGCCGCTGTATTTCTTCCTTGAAAGATATATGAACTCATTTAAAGAAGAGATTAATGAGTTTGTGAATTCCATTATTAATGACACTCCCGTTCCTGTCAGCGTTCATGACGGACTGAAGAGCGTCATGATTGGTTTGGCTGCGAAGAAGTCTTATAAAGAAGGCAGACCTGTTAAGATTTCAGAAATCATATCAAACGAAGTCATATAAATGCATGCTGCTAAATTCAGCAAGATGAATAACACCTTATATTTATCCAATGAGGTCACAAAGACTCCTCAAACTAAGTGACCAACAGTTGATTGATTAATCCAAAGGGTAAGGGCTGTGGCAAGATTGGTTGTCACAGCCCATTCTCTATCTAATTTAAGAAAAGGTGGTCATGAAATGAAAACAAAGCGAATGACGATGGCGCAGGCACTGTTAAAATTTTTAGATAATCAATATATCAATATGGACGGCGAAGAAATTAAGTTTGTCCAGGGTGTCTTAGGTATATTTGGCCACGGGATGGTCATAGGTCTGGGCGAGGCGCTTGAATCGGGCGACCATAGCCTTCGTTTCATACAGGGAAAAAACGAGCAGGGCATGGCACACATCGCAATGGGATTTGCAAAACAGAAAAAGAGAAAACAGATCATGGCGGTTACCAGTTCCATCGGACCAGGTGCGCTGAATATGGTTACCGCAGCTGGTACTGCAACGGCAAACCGCATTCCTGTTTTGTTCTTGCCTTCTGAAGCATATGCAAGCAGACAGCCTGATCCGGTACTTCAGCAGATAGAACAAACGTATGATTATAACATTACTGCAAACGATGCATTCAAATCGGTGAGCAAATACTGGGATCGTATTGCAAGGCCAGAACAACTCATGACGGCGGCCATCAACGCGATGCGTGTTCTCACCGATCCGTCAGATACGGGAGCCGTAACACTAGCCCTCCCGCAGGACGTGCAAGGGGAAGTATATGATTATCCGGCTGAGTTTTTCGAAAAGAGAGTCCATTACATTCAGAGAAGGAATATCGATTCGGAAGCGCTGGATAAGGCAGTCGAATTGATCGCATCTAAGAAGAGGCCGTTCATCATATGCGGAGGAGGCGTGAAATATTCCGATGCAGCGGAAGAACTGGATGAATTTGCGGAAGCGTTCAGAATCCCATTTGGCGAGACTCAGGCAGGAAAGGGCGCGGTACTCTTCGACCATCCGATGAACATGGGAGGAGCTGGGTTGACCGGATCCTCAGCTGCAAACAAACTGGCACGAGATGCCGATCTCATCATCGGAATAGGCACAAAGCTGAATGACTTCTGTACCTGCTCGAAATGGCTGTATCAGAATGATGACGTATCAATGCTGACAATCAATTTGAACAGCTTTGACGCGTATAAAATGAACTCCTTTCCTGTGCTTGCAGATGCTAAGCTAGGCATAAAAGCACTGACCAAAGCCCTAAAGGATAAGGGTTACCAAAGCGCTTATCAGAATGAGATCGCAGATGCAAGAAAAGAGTGGGATTCCGAAGTCGATCGACTGTATGCCATTGAGATGGATGGAGGTTTGTCGCAATCCAGAATCCTTGGCGAACTAAATGAAAAGCTAATTCCAGACGACGGGATCATCGTGACGGCTTCTGGCAGCCTTCCAAGCGATGTGCAGAGAGTATGGAGATGCAGATCTGAAGGCGTCTATCATGTGGAATACGGCTTCTCCTGCATGGGATATGAAGTCGCAGCCGCGGTAGGAGTCAAGATGGCTGAACCACATCGGGATGTCTATGTCCTTGTTGGAGACGGAAGCTTCAATATGCTGCACTCGGAATTCATTACAAGTTTACAAGAAGACATAAAAATCAATGTCGTCCTTATCGACAACCACGGCTTCCAGTGCATTCACAACTTGCAGAGAAGCCAAGGCATCCCCAGCTTCGCCAATGAGTACAGAAGAAGAGAAAACTCCACAGAACGTCTTACTGGCAAATACCTGCCTATCGATTATGCGATGGTCGCACGCGGTTACGGCGGAAGCGGCTTTACTGCAAAAACCGTAGCCGAGATCGGACGGAGTTTCAAGGAAATGGTCGAGAGCAAAGTCAGCGGCCTCATCGACATCAAGACATTACCCGGAACCATGACAGACGGGTATCACGCGTGGTGGAGAGTAGGAACTGCCCAAATATCGAAACATGAGTCAGTAGAAGCTGCTGCAAAGGATATCAAATCGCACGTGATGAAGGCTAGACAGTATTAATATATCCAACAACGATTTTCAATATGGGAGGATTTTTATGGACAAATTACTCGAAATGACACAGAAGTTCCCGATGACAAAATACTGGAACGATTCCTGTTCCATCAAGGAGCTCACCTACGCCATCGAGCGTGGCGCCGTCGGTGCAACGACCAATCCGGTCATCGTCAAAGGCGTTCTGGAAAAAGAGCTGGATGACTACCGCGATTACATCACACAGCTTGTGAAGGACAATCCGACTTCATCGGAGGATGAGCTCGCTTGGACTGTCATCGAAAAGATGGCAGTTGACGGCGCGAAGCTTCTGGAGCCGATGTTCGATTCGGAAAACGGCACCGGAAGAATTTCCATCCAGACCAACACCAAGCACTTCAATAATTGGGAGAAGCTCGTGGAGCAGGCTGTTTACTTCAATACACTTGCTCTGAATATGCAGGTAAAGGCGCCGGCGACTTCCGCAGGCATCAAAGCCTTTGAGGAAATGACCTATCGCGGCATCAGCATCAACGCGACGGTCTCCTTCTCCGCTACCCAGGCACTCGCAGTGGGCGAGGCGGTGGAGAGAGGACTAGCAAGAAGAACAGCAGAGGGCCTTGACAACTCCAAGCTCAATCCGGTCTGCACCATCATGGTGGGAAGACTGGACGACTGGTTGAGAGAAGTCGCTGAGAAGAAGAACATCTGCGTAGACCCCAATGCGTTCCATTATGCGGGCATCGCTTGCGTGAAGAAAGCATACAAGGTCTACAACGAAAAGGGATACAAGACCAAGATGCTTTCCGCAGCGTACCGGACACCGCTCCAGTGGTTGGAATTCATTGGCGGAGAAATGCTCATGACCATCCCATACAAGAATCAGGTGCCGTTCAACGGTTCTGACTTTGAAATCAAAGCCCGGATGGACAACGAAGTGGATCCGTACTACATCAAAGAACTGAGAAAGCTCCCGGATTTCATTAAAGCTTATGATGAGATGAGCATTGCTGAATTTGACACGTTCGGACCGGTCAACAAGACGTTGGACCAGTTTGCAGGCGGATATGACGATCTGGTCAAGATCATCAGAAAATTCATGATCAAATATTAAATTAAATTTTATTTCGTGTACTGTCAGCGGGAGAGGGAGTCGATCTTTCTCCCGTTGGCATACGCTAGTGCGCATGCTGCCGGGCTGCCGATCCAGAGCAATCTCGCCAGCGTGGAAATGGAGAAGAAAATGGTTACAGTTTATGGCGACCTGAAAAATGGCTATAACGAGATCTGCAATATGGCGGACAATCATCCAGATATGCTGATGGATATCGGTATTCAGGTGATGGCAGCAGGGGAAACACTTGCCATCTTGGAGCTGGTAAAGGAGACCGCAGTTCTGCTGCTGGATGGTGAAGTTGCATTCCACTGGGAAGGGCAGGATGCCAAAGCAGTGAGAAGATCCATCTTTGATGAAAACCCGGTGGCACTGCATGTGTCATGTGGAGTTGAGATTTCTGTTACAGCGATAGGGAATGCAGAACTATTGATCCAAAAAACAACCAACGATGGAAGCTTTGCTTCAAAATTATACACTCAGGATGACGTAGGAACCGAGATCTTTGGCGACGGCGTCTGGGATAACACGGCGCGACGCGCCTGCAGAACGGTATTTGATTACAATAAGGCCCCCTATTCCAACATGGTTATGGGCGAACTGATCAATTATCCGGGCCGTTGGTCCAGCTATATCCCCCACGGGCATGATCAGCCGGAGGTTTACTTTTATCGCTTTAACAAGCCGGAAGGATTTGGTGCGGCGTTCCTGAGCGATGAGGCATTTAAGATCAAAAATAACAGCGCGTTCTTTATTCCGGGGGGACCGACACATCCTCAAGTCGCAGCGCCCGGTTTTGCCATGTACTATTGCTGGATGATAAGGCACCTTAAGGACAATCCGTGGGTGTCAAGAGACAATGATCCGAGGTATACCTGGCTTCTGGAAAATGACGCAAAAATCTGGCCCAACAAATAATTGAATGAATATAGGAGGAAATAATATGGATGGTAAAAAAATTAGAATCGGTATCGCTCCAATTGGATGGACTAATGATGACCTGCCTGATTTAGGAAGTGAAAATACTTTTGAGCAGTGTGTCAGTGAAATGGCTCTCGCAGGATTCACAGGGTGTGAGGTGGGAAACAAGTTCCCTAAAGATACGGCTGTACTAAAAAAAGCCCTCAGTATACGCGGCATTGAAATCTGCAACGCTTGGTTCAGTGCCTGTTTTACAACGAAACCGGAGGAAGAAGTGCTGAAAGAATTTATTCAACATAGAGATTTTCTATATGAAATGGGCGCGAAGGTCATCGGTGCCGCGGAGGTCGGCAACAGCATCCAGAGTCTCAATGAACCGATTTATGATGCGAAGCCTATATATACCGAAGAACAATGGGATGTAGTTGTAAAAGGATACAACAAGATGGCGGATCTTGCTGACGAAAAGGGCATGAAACTATCCTGCCATCACCACATGGGTACTGGGATACAGACTATTAAAGAGATCGACCGTTTTATGGAAAATGTGCAAGCCAATGTATATCTTCTTTACGATGCCGGGCATATCTATTACTCAGAAGGTAACTTCGACGCCTGTATCACTGTGCTAAAGAAATACATCGATCGGATTGCACACGTCCATCTGAAGGATGTCAGACCAGGCATAATTGAAAAAGTTAGAGAACAGAAATTGAGTTTCTTGGATGGTGTCCGTGCCGGCACGTTCACGGTTCCTGGAGACGGTGCCATTGATTTTGAACCGATTTTTAATATAATAAGTGAAAGCAATTATACAGGATGGATGGTCGTGGAGGCTGAGCAGGATCCTGCGAAAGCGAATCCTTTGGAATATGCATTAAAGGCCAGAAAATATATAGAAGCAAAATCAGGAGAGTAAACAAGAGGAACCGACTTTTTCTTGATTAAGAAAAAGAGTTGACAGCTTCTTTGTATCCTTCTTGTGGGGCGAGTTGGATTCTTGGTGATGAGAAATTTATGTATATGGTAAAAGCTCAAATGACTGGGTTTGTTAATAGCAGGAAAATAGCATATGGAATGTTTATGGGCTGTGTTTTTGAATCAGGTGGCAGCGCGCCTGACTGGCAGTCAGGAGGTCAGGAGTTCGATCCTCCTTAGGTCCACCACAAAACAAAAACTCTCCATCCTGGAGAGTTTTTGTTTTGTTCTGAATCAAGAAGGAGGATCGAACTCCTGGAAACGAAAGTGAGATCCTCATTGCCCATTTTACGCGACTTTAGTCGCAGTGTAAAATGGGACAGCGTAGTGCGCGAAGTGCACGGAGGAGCAGACGCAGTCTGCGTTAGGTCCACTAAAATAATATCTCGAGTAACACTCGAAAGAGGTGACTCAAAGTAACTAGCCCAGATTGTACAGGCATGATATAATTATTTTATTTCGGGAGGTGCCTGTGAATAGATCGCTTCACTTTATCAGTGATAAATTTTTAGCCAAGTATTTGGACTTCCGTGTTCGGATGTTTAACGTACTGGCAATGGCGGGCATGATGATTAGCATCATAATGTCGGTTCTGGGTATTCTTACAAACGCAGGATTTTGGAATATACTGTTTAGCCTGATCGCTGCGGCGCTTGCGTTCTTCTTGATATACTATGCCAACAAAAGCGGTAAATATCAGCAGTGCTATATGTTCACCACGATTATCGTCTTTCTGATCTTTTTCCCCGTCTTGTTTTTTAGCGCCGGAGGCTATCATAGCGGAATGCCTTCGTTTTTTGTGTTTGCCATTTTGTTTACGTTCTTTATGCTGGAAGGCAGGAAAATAATTGTTATGACGGTCATAGAAATGGTGGTTTACATAGGAATCTGCCTGATTGCGTATGTGTATCCCCAAAGCGTTCACTTTTTTAAAACAGAACAGGAGCTTCTGGCAGACATCATTATCGGATTTTCCTGCGTCAGCCTTGCGCTTGGCGTTACACTGTACATTCATTTCGAAATGTACAACAATCAGAAGCGAGAGCTTGAGGCAGCCCGAATGGAAGCGCTGGAACTCAGCAAAGCAAAGAGTAGTTTTCTTGCCAATATGAGCCACGAAATCCGAACCCCCATCAATGTCATGCTTGGCATGAACGAAGTGATTATCCGGGAGAGGGGCTCGGAGCGCATCAGGGACTATAGCCTGAATATCCAAAACGCAGGCAAAACTCTTCTGGCTCTTATCGATAACATTTTGGACATGTCAAAAATAGAATCAGGGAAGCTGGAGATCGTATCAGAAAACTACCAGACGGCAGATTTAATTGATGATCTTGCAATGATTGGAATGGAACGGGTTGGTCGGCGCGGTATCGAGTTCAAAGTTCAGGCTGACGAAAACCTGCCCTGCGGACTAACCGGTGATTTCTTACATATCAAACAGGTAGTAATCAACTTCTTAAGCAATGCGGCAAAGTATACGGAGCGGGGTGGAGTTACACTTTCCTTCACTCAAAAGCCAGGAAAGGCGACGGATGAAATACAACTTTGCATATCAGTTTCTGATACGGGAATCGGTATCAAAGAGGAAAACATTGCCCTGCTGTTTGATGCGTTCACACGGGGTGATCTCCCTGTTCATAGGGATATTGAAGGCACTGGCCTGGGCCTTTCCATAGCGAAGAATTTCACCGATCTGATGCAGGGGCGTATTGATGTAAAAAGCCGTTTGGGCCATGGCAGCGTTTTTTCCGTGGAGATTCCGCAAAAGGTTCACAATAAAACTCCGCTTCATCAGCGGACCATAAAGGCAAAAGAAGAAACGGCAGGGGAGGGCAGTTTTATTGCTCCCGGCGGCAATGTCCTTGTGGTGGACGACAGTACGGAAAACCTGCTGGTCGTAAAATCCTTGCTTTCCCGGACGCTGCTGCGGGTGGATACAGTCATAAGCGGAGAGGAATGTATTAAAGCAGTTACGAAAAATCACTATCATGTAATTCTAATGGATTATATGATGCCCGATATGGACGGTATTGACACCTTGCGTGCTTTGAAGGAAATTCCTGGTTTTAATACGCCGGTGGTAGCCCTGACCGCTAATGTTGTGGCCGAGGTAAAGCAAACCTTGATGAATGCCGGGTTTATCGAATACTTATCCAAGCCCATCATGTGGAAGAACTTGGAGGAAACACTCAAGGGGCTTCTTCCCGAATACCTGATAACGATCAATAATCGGCGCGCACAGAATCTGATCCCTCCTGAGATTAAGAATAAGCTTGCCCAGGATGCAGCTGTTTACGGTATAATTCTGGAGGAGGGTTTGAGCTATTTGAGTGGCGATATCCTCCAGTACAAAAATCTGGCGGTGTTTTTTGTGGAAAATTACGACAAGAGCAGACTGGAAGCGGCGAAAGCTGAGGCACAAAAAGATTGGCAGAGCTTGAAATTTACGGTTCATTCCCTTAAAAGCAAAGCAAGAGCCGTGGGAGCCGTCAATCTTTCCGATACTGCCGCCAAGGTAGAAACACAGTGTATAGAGGAATACGCTACATATATTGAAGTTACTATGCCCATCCTGTACTATGAATGGAGCCGGGCGCAGGAAGGCTTAAAACAGCTTATTGCAGAGCTTGACAAGCTGACCGACGGGCAGACTGAAACGGAAAATACTGACATCAGTATGGATGAGCTTCTGATACTGCTGAAGCACAATCGGCAGCCTGACGCGCTTACAGCGCTTGCGCGCATGATTGCCTTATCCCACAGCACAGAGAAAATAGAACGCCTGCGGGAAATCTGGCAAAAGGTTGACGAGATAGAATTTCGGGAAGCGGAACGCCTCCTGATTGGCATGGGAGGTGATGCAATTGGAAGATAAAAATGCGGTTTTGATTGTAGACGACGATCCGGCGCTTCTTAAAATGTCGGGAGAGATCCTGCGTGGTGATTATGCGGTAAGCTGTGTGAAATCAGGGTATGAAGCGGTTTCCCTGCTGCAGACGGATTATATGCCTGACATCATCCTGCTGGACATTGATATGCCGGGGCTGAACGGTTTTGACACGATGATTGCGCTGCGGGAAATAGAGGATGCACAAGATATTCCTATTGTGTTTCTAACGGGGATGACCAAAACAGAAGCGGAACTGGAGGGGCTGTCCCGCGGCGCGGTGGACTACATTACAAAGCCGTTTATCAAGGAAATCCTGTTGGCGCGGCTAAAGGTGCATCTGGAAAACGGAAAGCGGCTCCGTCAACTAAGTATGATGGAGAAAAACAGTCAGGAAATTCGGATCGACCAGGAGAAATTTGAACAGACATCAGTCGGTTTAAGCGACACCGAGAAGAAAGTATTGCGCTTGATTGCACTGGGATACACCAACCAGGAAATAGGCGAGTCGCTTCACTACTCCTATAACTATGTAAAAAAAGTTGTCGGTACGATCTATGAAAAAAAGCACATAAGCAAAAGAAGTGAATTGAAAAAAATATTCTTATAACGAGGCGGAGATGCCCCCGCCTCATTGAAACGCACAGATTCAAGAAAAATTTCTACAATAAAAATTTTTCTATGTATGCGTTATAACAGCATTTCAGACAAAAACCGGGAGAGTTCAAAGCTTCCGGTTTTTTTTGTCCTTTTTCCGTAAAAGAGGTCACTTTTAGGGTGTACCTGTTGGTTTCAAAAAATGTTATCTTGAACACAAGCAAAATTGAAAGGGGCGATTTGTTTGATTTGGCCAATTCAGGGATCTGTTCCCGGCATTTATTATGCGAACGCCCGGTTGATGCAGGTGATATCCGACGAAGTGAGCGGCGAACTTCGGATACGAGCGGTTTTCGACGAACGGGAGGAACGGGAGCTTGTTTACGAAGGCATGTATTACAGTCAGCTTGATGAAAGCAACGTAGGATTTGTGGTTACCCTTGCCGCCGAAATCACGCCAATGGAACTCGCAGAGCCTGAGTACGGACAAGCAGCAGCCCAACTGTATGACGAGTGCGGGGTGGACGATGCCTTTCTAAAGGATATGCTCAGACGTGAAAACCGGTTATTTGTCCACCATACAGACAAGGGAAGGTATCTTGTTCTGGCAAAGCGTTTGATATGGGACAGCAAAATTGAAATTTCCGTCGCTGAAGTGTTTCAGTCGGCGCAGAAATAGCAAGTTTAAAGGAGGAACAAAATCAATGAAAAAAACCAGAAAGCAATTATGCTTTGTTTTATCACTACTTATGGTATTATGCCTGCTTCCCGCAACAGCGCAGGCATCCGAACCTCCCCGCGGGGATGGCTGGTCGATTGATCTGGACGGCACGTTGACCATTATAAATAATGCAGGTATGAGCGGCTGGACCGAAACCGGAGACTACCACTCAATCGTAACCAGCGTAGTTCTCGAAAATGAAGTAACTGCCATAAGCCCAAGTGCGTTTACCTATTGCGAAAATCTTGGAACCGTAAGCATGGGAAATTCCGTGGAGGCTATCGGCGCCAGTGCATTTGAACACTGCACTAGTCTGACGAGTGTGACCATCCCGGCTAACGTGACGGCCATCGGAGTCGATGCCTTTTCCTCCTGCGATGACCTTGAGAAGCTTGTCTTCCTGGGAAGCGTACCGCCTGCGATGTCGATGGATGAGGGGATTTTTGATAGTGCCAATCTTGGACTGAAAATTTTAGTGCCGGCTGATTCATTGATAGACTATATGAATACGGCATTAGGAAAAGACTATTCTCATAATATGTATCCCCAAACTGTCGTGATCACAAGGAACCGTACAACAGAATACTTTCCGACGCTGACGGATGCACTTGAGGAAACGCAAGACGGTGACACCGTGACCCTGATTCACGATGTCAGCGAGTCTGCGATTTATACAATTTCGGCGGATACCACCCTCACCATTGACGGAATGGGGCATAAGGTGACAGGAGCGGATGGCGGCGAATCATATGCGCTTAAAGTTGGCGGTGACGGCACTCTTTGGCTGAAGGACATCACCCTTCAGGGGGGCACTGCAACTAGTATGTCCGCGGGTCTCTTTGTAGTCGGCGGAGGTATGGAAAGCCTCGACGTATACAGTACCGGAACCGTCACGGTCCTGGGCGGATTAAGCAATAGCGCCAGTGCCGGTGTAGTCAACACAGGAAATGGCAGCGTTTCTGTGACGACAGCCGGAAGCGACGGCGGCCACTTAAATGTGGGAGCTGCAAATTACCTTAACGGTACATTAAACGTTGCTACGGCTACTGCCAGCGGAGGCATCACCTGCTATGGCGTGTTGAACTCAAAAGCCGGTACACTCAATGTAGGTCAAGCCACCGCATCCGGCGACAGTGACAGTGAAATCTACGGCGTGTATAACTTGTCAAGCGGTGCCATCAACGTGACAGACGCCGATGGCACAAAATATGGTGTACTGAATGAATCCACCGGTGTGGTGAATGTTAAGACAGCCACTGGACAAGTAAGCGGTGTGCAGAACAACGGCGCAGGAACGGTCAACACCGGCACATCCGTCGCAGCAATCACGCTGAACAAGGGAACCGGCGCGACCTGCGTTCTGGATTCGATTACCGTTGCGTCAAGGGGCACAACGACAATAGGGGCCCTACCGGGCGTATTTAAGAACGGATCCTATAGTAATAACTGGTATACTGACAGTGCAAAAACGGTATTGTTCAGCGGTAATAGTGTAACTGGAGCAGCGACGTTTTACAGCGACTTCTATACAGCACCGACACCTCCCTCCAGCGGCGGCGGAGGCGGCGGCGGAACTCCAGCCGTTCCATCGCCGAAACCGGAAACAACCGTTTCGAGCAACACTTCCGTTACGACACTGAAAACGGCAGCAACCACCGACGCGAACGGCAGTGCCGCTGCCTCGGTAACAGGAGCTCAGGTGACCGATGCTATAGAGCAGGCAGTTAAGGGCGCGACTGCGCAGGGCGCGGGTACCGAAGTATTGGTTGAAATAAAAGTGGAAGGCGCCGGTTCAGCAAATTCAGTTTCAACGACGATCCCGAGGTCATCATTTACTGAGTTGTCAGGCAGCGGTGCGGATGGACTGAGAATCTCAACACCACTTGCATCTGTCACCTTTGACGCTGCGGCGCTGGATGCGATCAAGGGAAAAGCAGCCGGAGACATAATAATTACTGCGGCGCTGGCGAATACATCCGGGCTGACCGGTGCGGAAAAGGAAGCGGTGGGAGATAGACCGGTTTATGATCTGACAGTAGCTTCCGGAAGCACAACCATCTCAGACTTCGACGGTGGCAGCGCAACGGTAAGTATCCCATATAAACCGTCTGCGGGTGAAGACGCCGGCAAGATCGTCATCTATTATCTCTCTGACAGCGGCGAGCTTGTTATGGTACCAAACTGCAGCTATGATGCAGAGACGGGGAGGGTGACCTTTATTGCCAGACATTTTTCAAACTATGTCATTGGTTATAACAACGTAAGCTTCTCTGACGTTTCGGGATGGTACAAGGATTATGTAAATTACCTTGCGGCAAGAGGAATCCTCAACGGCGCGGGTAACGGCACATTCAATCCGAATTCCAATATCACAAGGGCTCAGTTTGTAACGATCCTGGCCAATCTATCCAGCTCAGATTTGAGCGGTTACACGACATCGGCGTTTAGAGACGTATCAACAACGGCCTGGTATTCCGCTGCGGTACAGTGGGCTTATGGAGAAGGCATCGTGACAGGCACAGGCGGCAAATTCGAACCGAACGCAAGTATTACCCGTCAGGATATGGCCGTAATGATCGCACGCTACGCGGAAAAGGCAGCGGACTACACGCTGCCTGCAGCGAATAAGGCCGTTGAATTCACCGACAACAATAACATTGCCTCCTACGCATCGGATGCGGTCACGGCAATACAGCAGGCGGGCATCATTTCCGGCAACAGCGACGGAAGCTTTGCTCCGGCGGCAAACGCCAGCAGAGCACAGGCAGCGAAAATGATCGCGTTGCTGCAGCAAGGCATGATGGAATAGCATTAGGGGCTGTGTTCCTAGCGCAGCTGGGAGCGCGCCTGACTGGCAGTCAGGAGGTCAGGAGTTCGATCCTCCTTAGGTCCACCATAAAAAAGTAACTCTCCATGTGAGAGTTACTTTTTTATTACTTGAATCCAAAGGAGGATCGAACGCGAAAGAGCGCGACCGTCGAGAGAAATTCCGGTGGACTTTCGAATAGGGAGCGGGCCGAGCCGACTGAACGAGGAGGCGAAGGGCGGCAGATGCGACGAAGGAGCAGATGTGTAATCCTCCTTAGGTCCTTAATAAAAATGCAAAACTCCTGACCAAAAGGGTATCGGGAGATGTAATCTCCTGATAAGAGTATATCGTAAATTTACGATCGATGTTGAAATAAGGCGATATACGGATCACTACTTCGGGGTAACAGGCATCGAAGATGCCGCCGATAGGGGCAGAGCCCCATGCGGGGCATGCGTAAGCATGCCGGGAAGAAGTTCGAACCTCCTATTCTCCACCAAATTAAAAAAATCCGAGCTTTTTCTTATATTAAGAGAGGCTCGGATTTGTTATTTATTCATCATTTTTCTCTTTGCTAATAGTGTTAGATATACTAAACAAAGCATATTTCATCTGCTTCAACTCTCTTGTTTGATCCTTGATTATTTTAAGAAAGCCGTCCGTCATTATATATTCCGCCCTTATCATCTGAATAAGTCAATTGCCCTTTAATAGGAAACCTATTGGGTTTATTACGAAATTCATTGCCTGCAAAATGAAAAGTATGGCTTTGTCCAATTCCAATGATGCATTCTCGTTCATTTTGATCTATAAGAATTGAGCCAAGATTAGATTCTGCAATACTATCTAAAAAGTTTTTATCGAATTGGATGCAGACATGGAAATCTGATAATAAGGCGGTTAAAGCAATGAGCAAATCCTTGGTGTTCAAGCTTTCCAAAATCTTGGGTACTGTTAATTTAATACTAATACATCTACGTTTTCAACAAACACTTTCACCAGATCTGGATCAAATTGCGTTCCCGAATTCCTTTTGATTTCTGCAATCGCATCTACCCTTTTCATTGCGTCCCGATATACCCTGTCATTGGTCATCGCGTCAAATGAATCAACGATAGAAATTATACGGGATAAAAGCGGGATTTTATTTCCTGTCAGGCCTTGTGGATATCCTTTGCCATCCCATCTTTCATGGTGACAAAGAATGCAATTTGCGATAGGGATAAGCTCCGAAGTTGCTTGTGCAATTCGAAAGCCGGCTTCCGGGTGTTTTCTCATTTCAATCCATTCCTCATCGCTAAGCTTGCCACGTTTTGATAGAATTTTACCGTCGATACTCATTTTGCCAATATCATGCAATGTGGATAGCAGATCAAGGTCATTGAGCTGATCATTTGTCAGGCATAAAGCTTGCCCGATTATTTTCGATAGCTGAACCATTCTCTCTGCATGTTCTTCTGTTTCTTGGCTTTTCTCAAACATGATCACTTTTATCGATGCGATTATTGAGCTGTGAGCGCTTTTGCTTTCTAATAGCTTTTGCCTGGACATAGATTCTTCTGCGACCAGACAGATGTCATCCAGATCCTCAGTTTCAACGGTCTTCGTTGCGTGACCTAAAGAAATGCTGGGATAGACCTCGAATCCATTTAACGCATATGCTTTACAAGTATCATATATGTGGGCGCATATTCTTTGAGCGGATTGGCTGTCTGTTTTTGGAAGTATGATTCCGAACTCATCTCCTCCGGTTCTTGCAACAACATCTTCAACCCTGCAGCAGCTGCTTAAGATTTTACCTATTTTAATAAGTACCCCATCGCCCATGGAATGGCCAAAACCATCATTGATTAATTTCAAACCATTAAGATCACCAAGAATGATTGAAATGGGAAATTGGATTGGGGTATCCAGTCGATCTTTTTCCTCTTCAAAGTAAATTCTATTATAAAGTCCTGTTAAAAAATCGTGGTGGCTAATATATGAAATCGATTCATTTTGAAGAGCAAGCTCTTTGTTGGCAATTGCTAACTCGGCTGCTCGATCTGCTTTCTCTTCCGTTTGAAAGATAAGCTCTTCATTGGCAATTACTAACTCGGCTGCTCGATCAGCTTTCTCTTGATTTTGGAATAAAATCTCTTCATTCGCAATCTTTAGCTCTTCTTCCCAGTCCGGTTTTGCTTCATTCCCCGGACTTAGTGATTCTAGCGGTTCTTTTCGAAAATCTTTCACTTCTTCGTTATAATAGCCATCTTTCATTTGGCATTACCTCAATCTTTGCTTCTTTATTATAGTTTGGAGCAATTGTTTTTTCTATGGTTTGAATACATAGTATTCTGATTATGTTGGCTTGTCAATATTTTATTCAAACTTTTATATAAATAATTATAATAATAATATATTGCCTGTTTGTTTTAACTATCGTTCAATAATATAATTAAAAAAACCTATTCTATCTGCAATGGTTTTATCAGTTCTTGCAGTCAATAACACCAATACAATTTACGCATGCGTGAGCATGCCGGGAAGTAGTTCGATCGTACTTAGGTGTTATTATTAATTACAAAAGAGAGATGGTTTTAAGATTATTGGAACTTATATTGCTGAGGATGAATTACCTTATGGACTAAAGCAGACAAAATGCGGACTTATTCTATTTTGTTGAATCGTGCAATAAATCGAAGTAAACTGTAGACAGATCTCATTATTTAAAAAGGTATAGAGGAGTAGCGCAAGTAATGAGCCATTGAAAACTCTACGGAGCGTTTATTGAACAATTCCCCGTCTGTAATTATGATTGATACATGGAGGTGAAAATTATGGATTGCAATAAAGTCGGAAAACTGATATTTGGTTTACGTAAGGAAAAAGGTCTGACACAGAAGCAGCTTGCAGATTCGATGAATATTAGTGATAAAACTATTTCTAAATGGGAACGCGGTCTAGGTTGCCCTGATGTATCGCTGCTGCATGAGCTGTCGGAAGTATTAGGGGTAAATGTTGAAAAAATATTGTTGGGTGATTTGGATCCCAACAGTGCAGACGGAGGAAATATGAAAAAAGTCAAATTCTATGTTTGTTCATCCTGTGGTAATGTTATAACTTCCACAGGTGAAGCAGAAATATCTTGCTGTGGACGTAAGATGTCCGCACTCATTCCCAAGCCAAGTGACGAAAAGCACCATCTCAACGTTGAAAATATTGAGGGAGATTACTATATTACCTTTTCTCACGAAATGGGCAAGAAACATTATCTGAATTTTATAGCTCATATTGCATATGATCGTGTTCTTTTTGTTAAGCTTTATCCGGAGCAAGCTGGAGAAGTGAGATTCCCCAAACAGTACGGAGGCCTGATCTATTTTGGCTGTAATCAGCATGGAATGTGGGTGAATGAGGCATGAGAAAAGATACCCCTTTCATAGCAATTGATATGAATACGTGGCCAATGGCGCAAACCTTTTATTATTATACGGAGATTGCGCCTACGAGTTATACCGTTAATGTAATGATGGATGTTACGATCATGCGCAATGCGTTGAAAAGCCGGAAATATAAATTCTTCCCGGCATATATCTATCTTGTAACAAGAAATATCAGCAAACACTCGGAATTCCGTGTTGCGGTTAAGGACGGTGTATTAGGACATTGAGACACAAAAATTCACGGCAACAGTCATGGCATCCTCACGTCAAAGGGGAGGCCATTAACAAACTCCTTTATCGTATCATGTATTCCGTGGTTCAGTTTTAACAGTTTTTCACTGCATAATCACGGGATCAAAGACTACTATCTCCCAAGTTTTGAGGCGGGAGGTTTTACTGAAACAGATAATAAAGTCCAAATGCCGCTCTCCATTACGGTACATCACGCTACGACAGAAGGCTATCACTTGAAAGTATTTCTGGAACAACTCCAATATGATATGGATCATACGGAGGAATGGTTAGAAGTAATCAGCTGGGAGCGCGCCTGACCAAGAGGGTATCGGGAGATACAATCTCCCGATAAGTGTACATTGTAAATTGACGATTGACGTTGAAACGAGACGAAGATCAGTACTAAATCACGATGACAAAAGTTGATATCCAGGGTATAAAAATGATGTTTGAAAGTAAGATTCATGGTATAATATAAATACGAGGGGGAGATTAAATGACACAATTGGAACAGGATGAAAGAAAAATTAAATTTATCGAAGCCAATATGAAATTTGAAGGATTTCAATTGACTGAAAATACAAAATCTGTCTGTAAAAGAATACTACGGAAAGAAGTATCGGGAGATGAGATTGTACGTTCTTGTATTATAAGATGTAAAAAAGGTGCTCTATAATGAGTGATTATTTTACTGATGACACAGTAATTTTTAATAAGCTTGGCATAGAAGATGAAAATGAATTAAAGAAAGCAGAAGAAGAAATCGTTGCTGCTCGAATGGTTGAAGTTCTTGAAAAACCAATTGGCGGCAACTTTGATTTTTCGATGCTGAAAAAGATACACGAAAAGCTTTTTTTTGACCTATATGATTTTGCCGGAAAAGTAAGAACTGTTCGGATCGCAAAGGAGAGCAGTGTTTTTTGTTATCCGGAATTCATAGATGAATACCAGAAAGAAATATTCAGGTCGTTACAAAACCAAAACTATTTAATAGATATGAGAAAGGACGAATTTATTAAGCAGTATGCCATATTGACCGGAGAACTTAATGCATTGCATCCTTTCAGAGAAGGAAATGGGAGAGCAATCAGAATATTTCTCAAACAGCTGGCGGAAAATGCAGGATGGTATGTTGCTTATGAAGATATGAATGCCGAAGAATTATTGAATGCAGATATAACATCCTTTAATGGAGATTCTACACCGTTAATGGAGCTCCTTGAAAAGCATATTGTTGCCTATAAGTGATAAGTCTGACATATGCCTGGCAGGCTTATTCTTTTATGGGCTGTGTTTCTCACCCAGCTGGGAGCGCGCGTAGACAAACACCAAACCCAAAAAAACATAAGAAAAAGAACGAAAACCCTGCAGAGATTGAACTGCAGGGTTTTTTCGACTTTCGGAGATGATAGGATCTCATGTCTCAATTTGTTTAAAAATGTAGATAAATGGTATAAATTGTCTCAGAATGAGGTAATTTCTTTTTAGGCAAGTGGCAAATGGAGGCAAAGGATGAGAACAAGTACCATTGACGGAAATGATATTCGCAACTGGTTTCGTTTCGGGCATCGCGAAGTTGACCGAAACAAGAGACATATTAACAACATCAATGTATTTCCTGTTGCAGACGGTGATACGGGAACCAATCTTTCCATGACATTGAAAGCCATGGCTGAATGGCCTGCATCGACCAAATCCTTTGGACTCATGCTCGAAAGGATATCCGAATCCGGTCTTGCAAATGCCCGTGGCAATTCAGGTCTTATTTTTTCTTCCTATGTCAATGGCATCGCAGAAGAAGGCAGGATTTTCGAATCGGTTGATCTATCTCAGTTTTCCGCAGCCGCCCATCGAGCGGTGGATTATATTTATAGGGCAGTTGAAAAACCGGTAGAGGGAACGATGATTACAGTGATCCGGGACTGGGCTTCCTTTCTTTCATCAAATCACCATCGATTTGATTATTTTGATGATTTTATGGCTGAAGCATATAAAATAGCCAGGATGTCTCTTGAAAAAACAACACAGGAATTGGAAGTACTTCGTATCAATAAGGTCGTCGATGCTGGTGCAGAGGGGTTTGTCCGTTTTCTGAAGGGTATTAATAATATGCTTTCACAGGAAGACCAAGAAGAGAAGGAGGAGCTCAATGAATCAGAATCTGAAGATATTGCCCTGATCGTAGACAGCCTGCATTCTGATTATCGATACTGCACTGAAATTCTTCTTGCGCGAGGAGAGACCAATTTAGAAAAAGTTCGCAATGATCTGGACGGGCTTGGAGATTCTCTGATTCTATCTCCTCATCATAAGGCACTGCGCGTACATATGCATACGAATCATCCAAATCGAATGATGGGGGTTTTGAAAAATTATGGAGAAATTGTCCAACAAAAAGTGGATGATATGATCTTGCAGCAGGAGGTAATTCGCCATCCGACAAGCAGGGTTGCCCTCCTTACAGACTCCGTTGCGGACATCCCGGATTCTATTCTTGTCAAAAACCAGATCCACTTCATTCCTCTAACCATAATGATTGATGAAGTGCCTTACCTTGACCGAAGCACCTTGGATCTTAAGGATCTTTTTTGGATGATGGAAAGTGCAACAGCATATCCGACAAGCACCCAGCCGGAGCCGGAAAGGATTCGCGAAAAGATCGAGTATCTTTTCCAGCATTATGAATCCGTCATTATCCTGTCGCTGGCTGACAAACTCAGCGGAACATACCGTGTTTTCAAACGGGAGGCGGAGCGGTTTATCGAGATGGGAAAAAAAGTAACGGTGATCGACAGCAGACTAAATTCCGGCGCCCAAGGCCTTCTTGTCACAAAAACTGCAGAGCTTTTAAAATCAGGACTGGGCCATGATGAGACGGTGGAACAGATTTTAAAGTGGATCCCAAAAGGGAAGATCTACGTCTGCCTTGAGACGATTGAGAATGCCGCACGTGGAGGAAGGGTACCTGATACCGTGGGGAAATTGGGGAAAGCGATTGGAGCCCGGCCGATTATGACATTGGATAACGAGGGAAATGGAAAGGCTTTTGGGGTCGGGTTCAGCAAGAATGGCCTTACCAGAAAAATTTTCGCCCTGGCAGATAGGATCAACAAGGAAAAAGGAATCGAGTCTTACTGCATCGTCCATGCCAATAACCAGGAACTGGCAGAGGTCTACAAAAACCACCTGACAAAGTTGACGGGGAGAAAACCGGAATTCATTACTGAAATTTCGGCGGTGACTGCCATCCATTCCGGTCCGGGATGCGTTGCCCTTGCATTGATGGAACAATAAGGAGGGAAGTATAAAATGTTAGAGACAGGTATCTTAATCTTTGTTTATTTTTTCGCTTTCTTCATCGTGGCAACGGCGATTAAGAATAACTCCATTGTAGACATTGGATGGGGGATCGGCTTTGTGATCACGGCCTGGTTTCTTCAGTTGCGGAGCAGCGAACCAAGCCTTCCTCAGATGGTCATCACACTGCTGACCACCGTTTGGGGCCTTAGGCTTTTTTATCACATCCTGAAACGGAATGTTCGCAAAGGTGAGGATTTCAGATACGCCAAGTGGAGAAAAGAATGGGGCCGATGGTTGGTTCCGAGAGCTTTTTTTCAAGTATTTATGCTTCAGGGAGTCTTCATGTACATAATCAGTCTTTCCGCCATTCTGACAAGCACATCAAGAGCAGGCAGGATCATCCTCCCTTTGATTTTCGCCGGAATACTAATCTGGATCGTGGGATTCTTTTTTGAATCAGTCGGAGACTACCAACTCAGGAAATTCAAAAAGAATCCTGCAAATAAAGGTCGGCTGATGACAGAAGGTCTTTGGAGGTACACGCGCCATCCGAATTATTTCGGAGAAGCCACCATGTGGTGGGGCATGCTACTGATTTCACTCGGAGCCGGGGCTTCATATGTGGCAGTTCTCAGCCCGCTGACAATCACTTTTCTTCTGCTGTTTGTGTCCGGCGTGCCTATGCTGGAGAAGCCTATGATGGAAAGAGAGGATTTTCAGGCGTATGCAAGACATACAAGCAAATTTTTCCCTTGGTTCCCGAAGAAATAAACAGAACAGGGGCACTTTACAGGAGGTGATTGTGTTTTGAACGGTTTTGTCACTATGGATGTACTGAAAAGCTATTTTATTTCTCTGGCTGTTTTTTTGGCGATTGATATGGTGTGGCTTTTGGTCATTTCTAAAAAATTTTACAGCGAGAAACTGGGATACTTGATGGCGAAAAACCCGAATCTGGTTGCGGCACTAATTTTCTATATGATTTTCATAGCCGGACTAATGTTCTTTGTCATTCAGCCGGCACTGGTACAAGAAAGCTGGAAGTATTCACTTTTTGCCGGAATTTTATTTGGCGTCGTGACCTATGCGACTTATGACCTGACAAACCTTGCAACAATAAGAGACTGGCCGGTCATAGTTACAGTAGTTGACCTGATCTGGGGAGGTATCCTCAGCGGCAGTACTGCACTGATCAGTTTTCTCATGATCAGCAAATTGGTCCGATAATAGGTAAAAAACTCTTGCCACTAGGTAGGAGTATTCCTGACTCATTCAGGGATTGAAAGCCTGCCAAGCCGCAGGCTTATTTTTATGGACTGTTATTTTCATCTTTTTTCCTTCCACCTTTAAGAAATTATTGTTAAATATTGCTTCATTCTCTTCCCTCTTTGCATGAATGCTGATATCATGGTGATGGTTAGCAAAAAAGTGACTAAGGTCATGTTTTGGTTCTTATATAACATACTTCCACCTACGATCTTTTCGGTCTCGCTTCGGGCACTTGGATTATGATCAAAGCAGTAAATATAGATCCCAGGTTAAATCGATCCTATTTTATTATATGTCAATAAAGGATAGGTTTTTGAAATCAAGTACCTCGAGTTTACTCGAGGTACTTTTTGGTCTAATATAATTCCTGTTCAGAACGGCGGCGATAAAGGCATGCTGCTTCCTGTTATCTTCTTAACGCAATCAGCCATCTTACTCATACGCATTTGATCCTGAAAACTCCCATTCCTTGAATTTTATTGAAGCACGAAAATACCTGATAGTTAGTTAATAAATTAACGAAAACTATGACGATTTCATTATATTGTATACTTGAAATTATATTGTATACTTGCATATCGCTCTATTGCATTATATGTAAGCTGGTGATAATATGAGTTTTAAAAACTTTCCAAGCTAGAAATAATGCAGTGCAGCCAAATAATAATACAATTTACATATTGTTTAATTATTAACAATATGTGCGATACAAGAAGGGTGGGATAGGAAGAATGAAATTATTCAAGAAACATTTGCATGGAATCAGCGTCGAGCATAGCAAAAACACAATGAATGACACAACAGAAACGATGCCGGTTCCTGATATGGTATACATATCGATGTCACAGCACATCGGCGCGCCGTGCAAACCTCTGGTTGTGGCGGGAGATGAGGTTACAGTCGGCCAGAAGCTAGGTGATTCTGATTCGCCGGTTAGCGCGCCCATCCATTCCAGCGTTTCGGGTACCGTCGTTTCGATCGATGAAATCATGTCTTCACTGGGAACCATGGATAAAACCGTCGTGATCAAGACGGACAAAAGGCAGACGCCTTATCCGGAAATACAAATTCCAAAGACGGAAACGAGAGAGGAGTTTGTACGTGCGGTCAGGGAAAGCGGCTTAGTCGGGCTTGGCGGCGCTGCGTTTCCCACCCATGTGAAATATAATCCGAAGAACATTGATCAGGTGAAAACTTTGATCGTCAACGGCGCTGAATGCGAACCTTTCATAACCTCCGATTATCGGACGATGATGGAAGACAGCCAGGACATTATTGACGGCATAGCCCTGATCATGAGACATCTGCACATGGATCGCTGCTATATCGGCATCGAGGAAAACAAACCGGAAGCAATTAAAAATTTAAGCAGGTTGACGGAAAATTCGCAAGAGATTTCAATCGTCAGGCTGAATTCCAAATTTCCGAAGGGTGCAGAGAGAGTATTGATTTATGAGACCACCGGAAAAGTGCTGGCACCCGGAAAGTTGCCTGCCGACATCGGTGTAATCGTATCCAATATCACTTCTATTGCATTTTTAGGCCAATACTTCAGAACGGGTATGCCTCTGATCAATAAGCGCATAACCGTGGATGGGAACGCAGTTTCGACTCCGAAAAACGTCCTTGCGCCGATCGGTACGCAAATCTTTGAAATCATTAATTTCTGCGGCGGGTATAAAAAAATCCCAAAGAAAATCATCATGGGAGGACCCATGATGGGAAGAACGATTTACCATGACGGAAAACCTCTGATCAAGAACAACAATGCGATATTGGCATTTGATGAAACACAGTCCTATATGCCGAAGGAAACTGCCTGCATCAATTGCGGAAGCTGCACGCGGGTCTGTCCACTTCATCTCATGCCGACCGCGATCGCTAGGGCTTACAAACAGGATGATATCGATGGGTTGAAGAGATTAAAGGTCTCTATTTGTATGGAATGCGGATGCTGCTCCTATGTCTGCCCGGCGAAGAAACAGCTGAGTATGATCAGCAGATTGGCAAAGGCAAAAGTGAAGGAGGCGGAACAAAGTGGAAAAATATAAGCATATCAACTTGACGGTAGCTTCATCGCCCCACGTCGTGGGAGAGATCAATACAACTAGAATTATGGCCACAGTAATGATAGGGCTTATCCCTTCACTTATGGTGTCAGTATTTGTATTTGGTGCAAGAGCTGTCTTTTTAACGCTTGTTTGTGTCATCGCATGTGTGGCTTTTGAACACTTATTCAAGAAGGCGATCAAGCAGGAAAGCACTGTCAGCGATTTGAGTGCAGTTGTCACCGGCCTTCTGCTTGCATTCAATCTCCCGGTGAGCATGCCCTATTGGCAAGCTGTCATTGGGTGTTTCGTAGCAATTGTAATCGTGAAGCAGTTGTTTGGAGGAATCGGGCAGAACTTTGCAAACCCTGCTGTGACGGCTAGAATTGTACTGCTGGTTTCTTTCGCAACACCGATGACAACTTGGCCGACAGCGGCGAGAATCTTCACCTCTGCCGATGCAGTTTCGGGTGCTACTCCCTTGGGGATTTTTGCACGGCATGAGTTTGACTCCCTTCCTTCAAATCTGGATATGTTTCTGGGAACGGTCGGGGGATCCATGGGGGAGACAAGCGCGGCGGCACTTCTGATCGGAGGCGCTTTCCTGATCTATAAAAAAATAATTTCGCCTGCAATCCCTGTTAGCTTTTTAGGTACAATGGCAATCTATTCCATGCTGGCAGGCGTTGATCCCGTTTTCCAGATATTCGCCGGCGGCGCTGTGATAGGGGCTTTCTTTATGGCGACCGATTATTCGACTTCTCCGATCACTACAAATGGAAAAATTATATTCGGCATAGGATGCGGAATCCTGACCATGACGATCCGATTATTTGGATCCTATCCGGAAGGTGTTTCCTTTGCCATACTGCTGATGAATATCGTGACACCTCATATTGATGCGCTTTCTGGAAGAAAACTTTATGGAGGTGGCGTAAGATGAAAATCTGGAAGGAATACTTCGCGCCAACAACCGTGTTGATGATTGTATGTATTGTAGTCACATTGGCTTTGGCCGGTACATATCAATTGACCCAGCCTGTGATCGCAGCCAACGCAAAGGCGGCTGCAGACGCCGCCAGGGCTGAAGTGCTTCCTTCGGGAAAGGGCGGATACAGCCTGGTGGAAGGGAAACTGCAGGAAGGGATTACGGATGTATACCACGCCAATAACCGGACAGGATTTGTAATTACTGCAGAGGATAAGGGCTTTGGCGGAAAGATTGTTGTTATGGTTGGTATCGATATTGATGGGAAAATCACCGGAGTGAAAGTCCTTGGGCATGCCGAGACTCCCGGGCTTGGTACAAAAGCAATGACCGAATCCCATATGTCTCAGTTTGTCGGGCAGGGGAGGATCTCGAATACGAATGAGGCCGGAGCCGCAAATATTGACGCAATATCAGGCGCCACCATATCTTCGAACGCCGTTTTCAGAGCGGTTGACAAAGCCCTGCTCCAGTATGCCCAGATAGGAGGTGCGAATCAATGAACAAATTGAATATCCTTTCCAATGGTGTGATAAAAGAAAATCCAGTGCTTATTCTACTCCTTGGAACATGCCCTGCTCTTGCGGTAACCACCATGGCCGTGAATGGAATCGGCATGGGGCTCGCAACAATGATGGTGCTTATCTGCTCAAATGTTGTAATCGCACTGCTGAAAAATATCATTCCGGACAAGGTTAGAATCCCCGGCTATATCGTTGTTATTGCTGGATTTGTCACGATTGTAGGCTTTCTGCTGAAGGCGTATGCGCCGAGTCTGGACAAATCACTGGGTATATTCATCCCTCTTATTGTTGTAAACTGTATCATTTTAGGCCGCGCAGAGATGTTTGCAAGCAGGAATTCAGTCGTAGACGCAGCCCTTGACGGCGTTGGTATGGGCATCGGATTTACCTTGGCGCTATTTCTGATGGGGTCGATCCGTGAACTGCTTGGCTCCGGTTCATGGATGGGCATCGTAATGACGGCTGAGGTGATTGAACCGATGACCATATTTATGCTGGCTCCGGGCGGATTCTTTGTTTTTGGATGCCTCGTCGCGCTGATCAACAAGCTGTCAAACGGCCGGGCGATCAAGAAAAAAGAAATGGGATGCGCGGGCTGTCCGTCCGCCGGTGGATGCGGTCAAATAAAAGAAGGAGGTTGTCATTGATGAAAGAGCTGCTGATTATTCTGATGAGCTTGGTACTGGTCGACAACTTTGTGCTTTCGAAATTTCTGGGCATTTGTCCTTTTTTAGGCGTGTCAAAGAAATTGGACTCCGCAGTGGGAATGAGCCTCGCAGTCATATTCGTTATGCTGCTTGCGACCGCGGTGACGTACCCGATCTATATTCATTTGCTGGTTCCCCACGGATTGGAATATTTACAGACGATCGTTTTTATTCTGGTCATTGCAGCCCTTGTACAGCTTGTTGAGATCATATTGAAAAAACATGTGCCGATCCTGCATCGGTCATTGGGAGTCTACCTTCCTTTAATCACCACCAACTGTGCCGTGCTGGGCGTAACACTGCTGAATATCGATGAGGGATATTCGTATGTGCAGGCCCTAGTAAATGCCATTGGTGCCGGTCTGGGCTTCCTTCTGGCAATGGTACTGTTTTCCGGTGTGAGGCGGCTGATCGAGCATAACGATATTCCCACTGCATTTAAAGGGATCCCATCAATATTAATTGCAGCCTCCATTCTCTCTGTATCCTTCATGGGATTCAGTGGAGTGGTTGATGGTATTTTCAAGTAGGAGGTGACGGCATGGAACAATATTTAATCCCTATGGTAATTGTGGCAGGAATCGGGATCTTTGCGGGAGCAATTCTCACGATTGCATCTAAATTTATGGCGGTAAAGGTGAATGAAGCCGCGGTAAAGGTAAGGGAAGCCTTGCCCGGCGTAAATTGCGGAGCCTGCGGGTATGCGGGCTGTGACGATTACGCGGCTTCACTGGTAAACGATCATACGGTAAAGGCAAATCTCTGTACCCCGGGGGGAAGTGCTGTCTCGTTGAAAATAAGCGAAATCCTGGGGATTTCATTTGAAGCGGCGGAAGGGAAATATGCACTGGTAAAGTGCTCCGGAACCTTTGATAAAACAAACTATGTTATGGATTTTAAGGGAATCCAATCCTGCGCCGCAAATAAGATGTTCTACCGTGGAAGAGGGGCATGCAGCAAGGCTTGCTTAGGCTTCGGCGACTGTGTGGAAGGCTGTGACTACGGCGCAATCTCCATGGTGAACGGCGTCGCTAAAATAGATAAACTGAAGTGCGTCGGCTGCAGTGTCTGCGTCAGGAAATGCCCGAATCATCTCATCGCCATCGTGCCATCAGGGCTTACTACTTATGTAGGATGTAGCTCGCAGGACAACGGAGCGAAAACACACAGGATCTGCAAGACCGGATGCATCGCCTGCAAGAAGTGCGAAGAAGCATGCAGATTTGATGCAATACATGTGGCAGACTATTTGGCTGAAATCGATCCTGATAAATGCAGGAACTGCGGCATGTGTATCAAAGTGTGCCCATCGGGTATCATTAAGTCGAATAGAATCAAAAAATGAAGTAACCTTATAAGCCTTGGTTAAATGGATCGAGTGATAGAGAAATCTATCACTTTTTTAATTTTCTGTCTTCAACCTCTGTAGCAATTAATCTACACCAGAGTACTATATCATTAAGAAATACAGCGTTCTTAAATAATAAAACGAGAGAGGTAAAATAAATGGAAAGGTTAGATCCTGAAAAGCTTTCTGTTACATTCGAACCAGGGGCAACAGCTACGGAACCCATAGTAGGGCGGAAGTATACATTGACACATTCCGATAAAACTGCCGACCTTTTTCTAACAATAGGTCTTGCATATGCATATGATGAGATAACTACGATGAGAGATGAAGTACTTGCTGAATGGCAAACTTATGAGGGAACCCCCTTACTTTATGTGTATGTTTATGTTGGTCAGTTTGGTCCCGTAATAACCGCGATACGTGATACAATCTTCAGACGTGAATTGCCTTTGGCGCTGGAAGCGATCAGGTATGGGGATTCTGAATTTTTTATGGAATATCCAAAACTCGACAATGCAGCAATTTGGATCTATTTCGACTCAGAAAATCCAGATTATAAAAAATTTGAATATTGGGGTACGCCTAAGGATTATAGATAATATTTAAAAAACCAATTACTGCCAAGATATTGGGATAGAATCTGCTTATTTCATCCAAACTAAAATCATTCTGGGAGAGTTGGTAGTATAGAAGTTTAGGACTTATGGTAAAAAAATGAAAAAATTAGTGATCATTATCGGAGCGGGAATAGGTGGACTAGCCACTGGCGCTAGACTTCTAAAAATGGGTTATGATGTTAAAATTATAGAAAAAAACCCGTGCTGTGGAGGGAAAACAGGTTCGCTGAAAGCGGAGGGATTTACCTTTGATTTAACAGCTTCGATTATGATGATGCCCGAAGAATACATGAGTTTATCAAAAGAATTGGGGCTAAATCTTAATTTTATTAAGCTGGAGCCAAATTATAAGGTGAATTATTTTGACGGTACCGTTCTTAATTTTTATACTGATCTAACGAATTCATTAGACCAAATAGAAAAAATCAATCAATCCGATGGAAATAGTTATTTAAAGTTTTTATCGGAAGGTTATAGAAGGTATCAAATTGCTTATGATTACTTTTTAAATAAAAATTACGATTCAATTGATGATGTGATGAACAATACTGTAATGAAAGGGGCTGCGAAAAGCTTACCGTTAACAAATTCATACCATTATATCTCTAGATTTATAAAGGATAAAAGAATTAGAGATTATCTGGCATTTCAGACCATGTATATTGGTGTAAATCCAATGAAAAGTTTCAATATGTATACGCTTATACCAGTCATTTCAGCCATAAAAGGTTTATGGTATCTGAAAGGAGGCATGAATTCCTTTGTATTCGCCTTGGAAGAGTATATAAGAAAAAATGGCGGAACGATATGCCTAAACACGACGTGTGAGAAACTTTTCGTTACCGAAGATTCTATCAAGAGTGTAATAACGGATAAAGGTGTTCTATCTCCGGATATCGTTGTTTGTAATAGTGACTATTCTTACTCGAACAAAACTTATTTTGGCAATCGGTTCAGTAAAAATAAAAGTGTGAAAGACAGAAAGTATCATTACTCATGTTCCGTGTTCATGCTATATATTGGTTTAAAGAAAAAATACGAATGTTTATCAGTACACAACATATTCATCGGGCCGGACTTTAAGAAAAACATAGGAGCTGCATTTAAAGGAAGGATCCCATCGGACCCGTCTTTATATATTTACTGCCCTTCAAAAATTGATGACACCATGGCGCCGGCAGGGAAGGACGCTATCAATGTTATGGTCAGAGTTCCCAATACGAAGAATAAAAATTATGTTTGGGATGAAGAACTGATTGAAAAAATGAGGAATCGGTTGATTCAAACATTGCAGAAGGTGAAGGGTTTGGAAGATATCAACGAAAATATTGAGTTCGAGAGCTACTTAACCCCGAAGGATTTAGAAGTGAGATTCAATAGCACCTACGGAAACGGCTTTGGAATCAGTCATGATTTAACACAAACTGCATTTCTAAGACCTCAAATAAAATCCAGGGACTTGGATAATTTATATTTTATAGGGGATTCTGTGCACCCCGGCACAGGAGTATCCTTAGTTCTGTTGGGCAGTAAGCTATTATGTGAGTATCTAAAATAAAAGTGTTGCTATGAAAAATTATGATAGGAAAAAATTGGGCAGAAATATAAGTTGACATAACCAATTATAAATGGTATCTTATAAAAGTTCCCCTTTTGAAGGACGAACGACAGGGGTTAGGTAATAACCTCGTGAACCTTGAAAATTTCATAGTGCAGAAATTTAGTCAAAGAGAACCGTAAAGGATCTCTAAAAACTAAAGTACAAATTCAATCAGCAATGATTGGTAAGACAAATTCAAACTTGTTTGAAGGAGTCAACGTACAATTCTTTGAGAAAAAGAAAAAACAATAATTCTGAGATTCGTATGCCATATGAAAAGCAGAAGAAATCTACAAATTGAAATTTGTGATTTCCATGCATAAGTTCACCATCAATTTGTTTCACAAATTGGGTGAGCTAGTATATGCAAATGAAAATTAGAAACAAAGCGAAACGCATCGCGTTTTACTGAGCAAGATTTAATCGCCTGAATTCGTTCAGGTCTTAAATACCATTTATTAAGAGTTTGATCCTGGCTCAGGATGAACGCTGGCGGCGTGCCT
>CAKMKG010000011.1 GCA_927441425.1 uncultured Bacillota bacterium
ATGAAGATTTTATATTGGTATATTAGGTATCACCGATTGTGGAGGACTTAAAATGGGAATTCTTAGATTAAGAATAGTGTTAATTTCTTTACTCTTTGGCTTCATATGTTCAGGTATATTCTTATTGTATTTGAATATCAAATATCATTTACCGATACCACTTTTTCCTGTTTTTTTGTGGCAGGTTCTTTTCTTCACAATTGTGTCTTTATATGTATTATTATTACTCAAAGCTAAAGAAGAGAATTCCAAAGGAGAAAATCACTTAAAATCTTTGGGAAAACTTCGGACGGCATTGCAGATTCTTTTAATTTTCCTTACAGCATCTGTCTTTTTTATGCCTATTCTAAGTAGTTTCTTTTTTTTGTTCAGTATACTTTTACTTTGTGTCGGAGCCTTTTTATATTTTCGGACAAAATCAAGGCTCTCAGTGTCCCTCGTATTATGGGGACTTGCCATGCTAGGTTCAACTTATCTTATGATTATATTCGTATACGGCATTGAAAATTGTATGATATCCTAACGTGGTGGGTAACAAATTAATAATAAGTCTAAAGATTTGAACTTCCGGTTAAACTGTAAAAAAAATAGAGAGGTATCTTAAGTGAAAAGAAATAAAAAAACGTATGTCCTAGTCTTGGTCGTATTCGTTATCCTAATCGGTTACTTTTTAATATATATTAAGCCAGACCACTATGTTGATGCGTTTATCTCTATCGTGAATAAGAGCAATGCAGATAATAATTACTATATTTATATAGATAATGAATTTGCTAATCATAGCGAAACTAAATTGGAATGCACAAAACAACAATATGAGAATATTGTCATTGACAAACAATTACAATATCATGTTGCTTATGAATTTAACTCACATTCACCACAAAAAGGCAAAATTATAATTTTTGATCTTAACAATACAATAGACAATAGAGCGGGTTCAGAACCAACGATTTAAGATGAATATGCATTACAGAAGCCTGGGAAATATCGCAATATTTTGGCTTTATTGTATTTTTGTTTCTTGTTTGCCAAGGGCAATGGAAGGAAAATTTAAATGGAAAATAACGAAGATCACGACCTGTTAGTTTGCACTGTCTGTAAACATAGACTAGTACAGATGATAAGAGAAAAGACTTATCAGTGTATCAATGACCACAATTTTGATATAGCAAAACAAGGCTACGTGAACTTATTGGTCAATAATCAGAAAAAAAGCAGACTACCTGGGGATTCAAAAGAGATGGTTCATGCTAGAACAAAATTCTTGTCAAAAGGATATTATGATACACTATCTAGGCGAATTAACGAATGTGTTATAGAACAATTGAACAAGATAAGCTCAAATTCTTACAATATTTTAGACATTGGCTGTGGTAATGGTTATTATACAAACGAACTGATGAAATCAACCCAAGAAAAAAACATCTTTGCTTATTATTATGGTTTAGACATTTCCAAAGAAGCAGTAAAATTCGCAAGCACTTCAAACAAATTTATTACCTGGGTCGTGGCAAATAGTTACTATCTCCCTTTTAATGAGAATTCCTTTCATTGCATCTTATCCGTTTTTAGTCCTGTCAAGATAACCGAATGTACAAGAGTAATGAAAAACAATGGCATTTTTATTCGCGTTTTGCCCGGAATAAATCATTTGATTCAAATCAGAGACCTTATTTATGAAACGGTTATTCTAAGTGATGAAAATGATCCTGCTGAAAGATACGAAGGCTTAAAACTAATTGATGAATCAAAGGTAAGCTTTGACATATCGATCAAAAAGGATGATATTCTATCATTGGTAGGAATGACACCCCATTTCTGGAAGACAAGCAAGGTTAATAAAGAGCCCTTAAATGACCTTGTGATGCTAAAGGTCACCATAGATATGCAAATACTGATATATGAAAAATGTTGAGTCATTCAACAAACGAGGTATTCAAGTGAGAAATAAATTTTTATTGATCCCACTCCTGTTCATTTTATTGATAGGTGCTTGTTCATGTAGCCGCCAATCAAATCCTGATTTACAATCGGTTTCGAAAGATGTTGAACTATTTACAGTAGCGAAAAATATCAGCTTAAAGACGGGAATAAATATTGACAATGATACGGTTCTTGAAAGTGTAGATTTTATTGGCTTTAACTATAAATATAACGAGTCTCAAAAGGAGTATATCTTTACATTCAAACTAACAAGTGAAGGACAGAAAAAAATGACAGATGTATCTACAAAACTAGCTGAGACATCAGGCGATTTGTCCTTGTGGATTGGTGACGAACTCATTTCATCACCTAAAGTAACGGAACCTATTACCGGGGATGCATTTGCTGTAATTATAGTAGAGGTAACAGAAGACAATATATCAGACTTTGTAGATAAATTTAAAGATTAAATCAAGGTTGTTCCTTTTCGCGGGCAATTTAAATAAAAAAATGAATAGATACAGACAATAGTACGATGGATAAATATTAATAAATTAAAACAAAGAGGAAGTGAACAAATTGACTACCATATTGCAGAACAACGGACCCTCAGATTCCGGACCTTTCTACCACGGCACAAAAGCCAACTTGAAGCCGGGGGACTTGTTGGAGCCCGGACATAGCTCAAACTATGGCGTGCGAAAGGAGGCCAACTACGTCTATCTGACCGCGACACTAGATGCGGCTATATGGGGAGCTGAACTTGCGGTGGGCGACGATCCCGGTCGGATCTATCGTGTGGAGCCTACGGGCACCATCGAAGATGACCCCAATCTGACGGATAAAAAATTTCCAGGGAATCCAACTAGGTCTTACCGCACCCGACAGTCCCTAAGAATAGTAAGCGAAGTCTTGGACTGGGAGGGGCACTCCCTAGAGGAGCTCCGGAAAATGCAGGACCACCTTGACGAGCTTAAACGACTTGGCATCGAGGCAATTAACGACTAAACGCGTGATAAGGTTAAAGAAAAAATCATTGGCGACGATATTTCGGATAAATTCATACAGTCAAAGCGAGGAAATAAACAATGTTCAGAGAAATGAGAAGAGGCAAGCAATTATTATCAATGGAAGACACCGTAGCAGTAATGGATAGGTGCACAAACGGTACCGTAGCGTGTCTGGGAGATGACGACTATCCTTACTCAGTTCCACTCAGCTATGTGTATTTCAATGACAAAATCTATTTTCATTCAGCAAAAGCAGGTCATAAAATCGATGCCATTACGAAGAACCCAAAGGTATCCTTTTCAGTAATCGACGAAGATACAATCGTAAGTGAAGCATATACTACTTATTTCCGTAGTGTGATTGCTTTTGGTAAAGTAAGAATTGTAGAAGGAGATGAATGGTTAGAAGCTTTTGGGGCTCTAGTTGAAAAATATTCGGGAGATCAGCCTGACGAAGCCAAACATAAGGAAATAGCTGGATGTACGCATACTTATATTATTGCAATAGACATCGATCACATTACTGGAAAAGAAGCCATTGAATACGTCAATGCGAAGAGAAAATAAGGTGTGAATTATCTTCTCCTCGATACCCCACAGGCATAGTCATAATCTTTCTTATGTACATAAAGATAATACATTGTGGATAACTGCAGTTTCTCCCCAACGGAACCAAATTGGGACCTGCTCGATCCGAAGAGGGATGAGCTGTTATTACTGACTAATTTATAATCATATTTAATGCCGTTATCCTCAAGTCTCTGACGAGCCTCATAAAACCTTTCAAGAGAATTTCCCATATAGACTTCTTTCCGATTCCAAAATAGGATCATTCTAATTCACCCCTTGATACAATATTTACTTAAAATATAGCATTTTTTTCTTGGATTGTAAATCATAGCAAGAAAGGATCTATTCCTTCATGCAGATCAGATTCTATTACCGGTTGGAGCCGTTGGAACAAAAATCCATGAAGGATAATAATCTGATTGTATGATGGTTGTATAAGAAGTGTGGACTGTCCGGTCACCATCAGATTGATAAATTGAAGGAGGGAAGACAAACGATGGAAAGTATTATCGAATCCATCAGGCCTGAACTTGCAATTCTGATCGCATTCCTTTACTGTGTAGGACTTTTTCTGAAAAAGTGGGATGGTTTCACAAAAGAATGGATGATCCCATATATATTGCTGGCAGTCAGTTTTTTGATCACTCTGGCATATGTAAGTATCTATTTGAATGAAGGCTTCAACCCACCGGTGATTGTAGCGGTCACTATACAGTCTGTTTTGATTGCAGCCGTTACTGTATTCGGTAATGAATTAGTAAAACAAGTATTGACAAAAAGAAAAGAATAACCCATCAAGCCACTCGGGAGAAATCCTGCAGTGGCTTTTTTTATCCAAAAGACGTTGTTACACCGGGCTAACGGTGGTCTCTAAAACGGTCAGTGTATTGTCATAGGTATTCAGATTCGCAACGGCACCAATCGGAATCGCCATTTTGTAGTAGCCATGTCCCGAGGTTAAATTTGTCATAAGGGGCTTGCCCAGAGGAACCATCACTTCAGTGATCAGATCCTCATAAGATTTGCCGTAAGCGAGCTCGCAGTTTGAACACTCTCCCATAATGATTCCTGCGCAGTCATCGATCTTTCCAGCTCGAATCAAATGTGTGATGAACCGATAGACCCGACTCGCCGCTTCATGGGTTTCCTCAATGAAAAGAATCTTACCTCTGGTATCTATTTCAAAGGGGGTTCCCAGTGTATCCATGAAAGACGTTAGGTTTCCCCCCACGATCTCACCCGTCACATTTCCCGGCACTCTGCTTAGCAATGGGATTCCGGGTGGGTTATTTAGCTGCCTTGGTACTATGAGTGTAGATGTGGCCGCAAAAAACTGATCGAAGTTGTACGCTGGGGTCGATGGCCGGAAATCAAGCAGCAAAAGGCTGTGGAATGTAATCAGATCTGCCAGTATGTACAGGACATTCAATAAAACGGTGATATCGCTGTAGCCGGTAAGAATCTTAGGATTTTGATTTATGATCGTGTAATTCAGGTATTCAAGAATGTCTGCGACACCGGAACCACCTCTCACGGGAATGATTGCTCTTACTTCCGGATTCTCGAACATGCGCATCAGATCGGCAGCTCGCTGCTGTGGTGTAGCTGCAACATAACCCATTGATGAATACACATATTCGCCTACGACTACGCGAAACCCCATATTTTCAAGGAACTGAATCCTCGCATTAATGGTTTCCGCATCCCGTGGACTTCCGAGGGTAACGATTCCTACGGTGTCTCCTGCACGCAAAATAGGCGGTCTAATAGCCATTCTATATCGCCTCCTGTAATCAAATGGAATAACGCATTTTTAGTATATGAAATAATATGCAGTCAGGTTAATATATTATTTAAAACATACAAAAATACTGCTTTTTTTGTTATAATAATAAATAACAAAATGACACGAAAGGGAATCAACACGATGGAAGAACAATATTCAATGTCTGATTTCATGGATGAAATTGACAAATCCATGAGAAGAGTTTATAAAGATGATGTCTTAAATGGGACAATCCTATCGGCAAACGAAGAAGAAATCTTGGTAAATATTAACCATACGTCAGACGGTATCATTACAAGAGAAGAAATGGCCGAAGACTACGACTATCAAGTCGGGGACAATATTTCAGTACTCGTTCTTAATCCCCATGATGAGGAAGGCAATGTGGTTCTGTCCCATAAAAGCGCTGAAGAAATTGTGGGCTGGGACGATCTGGAAGAAGCCTATAACAAAAAAAAGAAGATCATAGCTAAAGTAACAGAAGCAATCAAAGGCGGGGTGTCTGCATCTTATCGAAATGTCAGATGCTTTATCCCCGGCTCTCTTCTGTCCTATCGATATGTGGAAGACATGAGCATGTATGTGGGGAAAGACCTAGAGGTGGCCGTTGAGGATTTTGACAGAGAGAATAAACGGGTGGTCCTTTCCAGAAAGGCAGTTGAAACGGTAGAAAGACAAGGGAAAAAGGACCAGATGATGGATCAGCTTCAAGAGGGTGAAATGCGTCAGGGTGTTGTGACCAAGCTGATGAAATTTGGTGCTTTTGTTGACCTGGGTGGAGTGGAAGGTCTCATCTATCTGGATGACCTTGCCTGGCACCGCGTCAACGATCCGTCGGAAGTAGTTTCCGAAGGGGACCAAGTCACCGTTTATGTTGCTAATATTGATAAAAAGAGCGGAAAAATTGGCCTTGTATTGAAAAAGGTTGAAGAAGATCCATGGAAGGGAGCGGCTGAGTTTTATAAGGTTGACGATTTGGTCGAAGGCATAGTAGTAAGGCTCATGGATTTCGGTGCTTTTGTAGAAGTGGAAGCGGGAATTGAGGGGCTTGTTCATCTGTCGGAGATTTCATCGGAGCGAATTCGAAAACCTTCGGATAAATTAAAAGTCGGGGATCAGATTCAGGCAATGATATTGAGCATCGATGAGAAAAATAAAAGAATGAGCTTAAGCATAAAAGATGCAGAGGGTCAAGTACCGGATGATGTTGAACTGACGCAAGAGGATCAGGGAACAACCCTAGGCGATTTGTTCGGAGATAAATTCAAGGACTTTTTTAAACAATAATAAAAGGTGCTTCTGTAGAGACGGAAGCACCTTATTTATTCACAGATTTCGGTTACTATTTATACAGCCCTTTTATATTACCTGTTATCGTCTGGCAGATCACGTCGATACTATCCGGGAAAAGAAAGTCTTCTGTTATGCCAAAGGATTTCAAATCCCGCGTAATCAATTCTTTTTTATCTGCCGGTATGATGATCCTTTTTGCGACGCCCCGGTCCTTTTCCTTGTCGATCGGCTCAATATGTTCCGAGATTTCATAGTTAAGATAGGTATTGTCAATTTTATTTGGAAATATAATGAACGCGCCTTGCTGCCGCTTTTGCCTTTCGGATAATTCCAACGGGAAGATAAAGATCGGCTTTCTAAATCGAATTTCAATATTCTTCAAATAATCCTCTCTGTCATAAAAGTCATTCTCGGGATTGTCAAAGGAAAATTCATAGAAATAGGGCAGCCTTTCTGACTTCTTGATTAAATGATCCAAAGTGATATTCGAATACTTTGCAATCAGATAGCTTTGGGCAATTGCATTTGCGATTGGAGATGTATAGGAATAGACCGAATCGATATTTTGCTTAAAAACGATGACCTCTCCCTCTCTGTCTTCAACGCCCCTTTTTTGTGTACAGGCAAAAAACAGAGCAACGAGTGCATTCGTCGTAATATCCAAAAGCCTAGTCGGAATTCCGAAGTGCTGTAATTTTGTTAGCAGGTTCATTGGATAATCTTCTTCAACAAAGATATCCGGCAGCTTTCTCCTTGCTTCATGGACGAATCGCTCTTCAAACCATGTTAGATCATTATGAGCGTTTTGTTCCGGTTTTCTGGCAATGGAAGGAATTAATTCATATGTTTTATCTTCATAGCCTCTAAAGAATAAAATTTCTTCAGTAATCAGATCCGGCTTTCTCAGGCGTCCTACCAAATTTGTAATGACACCCACATACTCTTTTAATGATGAAATCGTAATTTCTTTAGACATAACTACCTCCATAAATTACACTTTTTTACAGTATAACGCAAAAGAGAAGACGTAGCAAGTTCAACTATATAGGCAGGACAGCTGACCATTTATGCACCTAGAGGTGCATAAATATTGATTATGCACTCCAGAGTGCATAAATTCAACAATCGGTTAATAATAATACTGTCAATAGCATTGATGTAGGAAACATGTTATGATATCACTATGATTTAGGGGGGTAACTCAGATGACCAACGTTTCCAATTTTAATAATCAGAATCAACAGGAAGAAATCGTAAATGCAATGTCTCATGGATTGGGTGTAGGATTGGCAGTAGCCGGAACGGCTGTGCTACTTGTATGCGCTGCATTATACAGTGATGCCATGGGTGTTATCAGTGCTTCGATTTATGGTTTCAGCTTAATCTGTCTCTTTACCATGTCAACACTCTATCATTCCTTCAGGAATGCGAAAATTAAGAAGACATTTCAAATATTTGACCATTGCTCAATTTTTATTTTAATCGTTGGCAGTTATGCTCCGATCTGTCTTTCCTTACTTGGCGGCGCCCTTGGCTGGACACTTTTGGGAATCAATCTTTTCTTTGCAGTTGCAGGGATCGTCGCCAATGCGGTCAGTGTAAAGAAATGGCACAAGCTTTCTTTGGTTTTCTACTTGCTCATGGGCTGGTCGGTCATCTTCGCGATCAAACCACTGCTGCAGTTGATCTCACTCGGCGGATTTACACTTCTGCTGATTGGCGGTTTGTCTTATTCCTTCGGTGTCATATTCTATAATGCGAAAAGGCCTCGTTTCATGCACTCGGTTTGGCATTTGTTTGTTCTCAGCGGAAGTATTTTTCATTATTTCTTTGTACTTTTTTATGTGATTTTATAGAACCTGAACGTCGAACAAAATATTGATATAGAATTTTTGCGATTATTTTGCATTTTTTTTAAAACTGTGGTATAATAACAATATTGCAAAAGAAAGGATCCAATGGGCACGAAACATATTTATCAATAATTATGATATTTTCGACTCTTGTAATTTTATTGCGGGAGTTTTTGTTTTAATATATACTGCTGCTCAACATAAAAGGGAGGTAGATGAAATGAGAACTGCTCTTAATTTATTAAATGAAATCAACGCGATGGGATTTGATCAACAGAATACCCTGAAACGTATGGACAAGATACTTGATAAAAAACTAGGTATTGAAGGCCGTAAACCGCTTTTTGATGAAACGCTGACGGAAGGGATGTATGATGACATCCTGAGTGTTTTCCAGAAGGAAGCGGAAAAAAAATAAAGATGGATAAATGATTTTCTTGGCAATTAGAAAAGCGCAAGAAAGGATAATACAAAATGAAAGAAAACCAATTTGCTGAGTTTGAGCTCACAGAAGAAGTCATTAAGGAATGTTTACAGTTGATATAACAGCCCTTAGGCAATAGGAATAACCTTGGAGAAATCCAGGGTATTTTTTATGCAGTAAAAAATATATGGATCAGGAAGATACTGTTTTGTTGATGGCCTCCTGTAATTCCTTCATGCTGGTACTGATGTTCCAGAGATTAAAGCGGCACGGAAATTTCGCACCGCAGGATTGGCATTCCACATATTGTTCGGAATTCATCAGTTCTCTCTTATCGTACAGGAAGGAGAGAAACTCCTCCTGATTCTGTCGTCCGGGGGCATCGGAATCAACAACATAGGAATAAACATGGGAAGCCTCATATTTTACAACAAAATTGCTGTGTTGACAAATGGGACAAACTAAAGACTTCGAGTTATCCATTGCAACCTCCGTATTCCCTTTCCCGTCAATGCTTTTTCCGTTTTTCATGCTTACTTTCGTGAACGCCGATTTTTTGACCGTCTAAAATGCCTGCATCCGAATTATTAATCGGTTCAATTTTTCGCAGCTCAGGGTTGCTTTTCTCCCGATCTTTCCATCTGTTTTTATTGTTATCCATACCCTTGCTCCTCTCGCATTTGAAAATTCTTCGTATCCATAGTTTTTCTTATAGGCCGGAACATTATACCTTTACAATAGAAAATAACTGTCACAAAAGTAAAAGACGGCGCTGAAGATTCAGCATCCGTCTAAAGTCGAAATTGAGTATGTTTTTATGAGGCATCAACGATAAGAATCTTCAAGAATCTGAATCGTATCTTCCCTGGAAATCGTACATGGATCAACCTGATACAGACCGCCCATGGTTGCATAGGCATTATCTGCTATTTTGCTGATTTCATCCCTCTGAATTCCGTAGTCGGACATTTTCAGTTGATCTACTCCGCAGGACTTTTGCAGCGTCTGCAGGGCTGCTACAAAATCCATCGGCTGGTCCGCATCGGATTTCCCAAGGGCTTTGGCCATATCGATCAGTCGCTCGTCACAGCTGCCTGATTTTGCAAGGAAGGTATAGTAGGCATTGCTGATCATGATCAAGCCTGCACCGTGGGTGAGCTGATAGTGATATGCGCTCATTGCGTGCTCGATAGAATGCTCAGAGATACAGCCAGAGGTGGATTCAACGATGCCGGCCAGCGTATTGGCCAAAGCAACATCGGCTCTGGCAGCTTCATCGCTTCCGTCTGCAACCGCCTTTGCTAGGCTCTTTCCGATGAGGGAGATGGACTTGAGTGCAAATAAGTCACTCATTTCATTGGCCGTGTTATTCAGATAACCTTCCGTACTATGAAACAGTGCGTCGAAGCCTTGATAAGCGGTCAAATCAGACGGTACACTCATCATCAAATCAGGATCGACGATGGAGAGCACAGGAAAGGTTCTTTCATATCCAAATCCGATCTTTTCCTCACCATTGGTAATCACCGTCCATGGGTCCGCTTCCGTTCCGGTACCGGCTGTTGTTGTAATGGCAATGACCGGCAGGGGGGCGTTCAACACAGGCTTCCCTTTACCTGTTCCGCCGAAAATGTAATCCCAGTAATCTCCATCATTGGTTGCCATAACGGCAATCGACTTGGCAGAATCAATACTGCTGCCACCGCCGAGACCGATGATAAAGTCGCAATTTTGCGCCTTGGCGAGGGCGGCACCTTCCATGACATGATCCTTTATGGGATTCGGTAGGATCTTATCAAACAGCACATGGGTAACGCCGGCTTTTTGAAGCTGTTCCTCCAGTCTTGTAAGATAACCGTTCTTTTTCATGGACTGTCCAGCTGAAATAACGATCAGGGCCTTGCTCCCGGGCAGCATCTGCTTGTGCAGTGTGTTCAATTTTCCTTTTCCAAAAAGGATCCGTGTCGGCATATAATAATTAAAACTCATTGTATCATCCTTTCGATTTTAGTGTTTCTTTAATCTTACCCATAATTTGGCTTACTAGTCAATCTTATTTTGATCTTTTTTCGACGGAATAGATAAGACGGGAATGGTAATAATATTAGAAAATGATGGAAGAGGTGACTCCTTTGAATGAAGCATTGGTTGAAATCGTTCGGGCGCTGATCGCCTTTTTTACCCTTCTGATTTTCACGAGATTATTAGGGAAGCAGCAGATGAGCCAATTGACCTTCTTTGATTATGTATTGGGCATAACGGTAGGGTCCATTGCAGCATCCCTGACAATTGAATTAACCTACGACCCATGGCCGATGTGGCTTGGTCTGGTTACTTGGATCCTTGCTGTTTTAGCGTTTCAGCTCATAACCGTTAAATGGAGATATGCCTCGAAATATATTGATGGTGAGCCCACCGTCGTAATTATGAATGGCATGATCATGGAAGCGGCTATGAAGAAGCTTAGATATCGGATCAGCGACCTTACAGAGCAGCTCAGGGATAAGGGTGTGTTTGATATTTCTCAAGTGGAATTTGCAGTTCTGGAGGTGAGTGGAAAACTGACAGTCTTGAAAAAATCTCAGTATCAGCCGGTCACACCAAAAGACATGAACATCAAGACCATGTATAGCGGGATAGGCACAGAACTTATTTATGATGGAGTAGTTGTTGAGAATAACCTGAAGCAGGTGAACCGCGACAAAAAATGGCTACAGAAAGAGTTGAAACGGATGGGAATCAACGATGTATCCGAAGTTTTTTTCGCAACACTGGAAACAACGGGGAAGCTATATGTTGACCGGTATCAGGACCATATAAAAAACAAAACGGATATCAGTGATTTTGATGGACCTTATTAAGAGGAGGGAAGAATGAAAAAGATCGTCGCGGTTTTAATTCCGGTTTTACTGATTGTTTTTTTTATATTAATTATGATCGGTGATCCATTCTTAAAACAGTCTTTCTCAGATAACGATAATGTGCCGGATATCATTAAAGAGATAAAAGCTGATGTAAACAATGACAACTGGGCCGATGTAAAAGTTGGTGCCGATGAATTGGAGGAGGCTTGGCATATCATTACAAGCCGGGTGCAGTTCAGTACGGATCGAGAAGTATTGGATGATGGGGAAGTAAGTATTGCAAGAATGAAAGGCTTTATCGAGGCCAATGATAAAGCAGGGACGCTGGCGGAATTGGGTGCGGTGAAAAGACATTGGACCGATATCGGTGCGTATTAACCAGGATAAGAGGCTGGGTAGATAGGAAGAAGTGCAATAAAAGCTAGGTTTGGATACCTAGCTTTTGTTTTACACGTATTGTATAATGTTTACATATTAATCCAAATTTTGGCCGTAACCAAGTGGAAGCAAGAAAGGAAGCCGGTATCATGAAAGAGAAAAAGCTGTACAATTTTCTTAAATTCATGCTTTCCGTTGTACTGTTCGTCAGTGCCGTTTATTTCGAGAATGCCCAACAGGAGCGTATTATCCTGCTTGTCATACTTTTCGCCGTCTTTCTGTGCAGCGGACTCGCCCGATGCTTTCTGAAGCAGGCGCATTTTTCTTTTTATTTGACCTTTTATCTGGATATTGCATTGGTCTTCTTCATGGAACAGAACTCCAGATTGCTGATCAATTATTTTTTCCACTCATTTTATATCATCGTGCTGCTGGAGGCAGCGCTTTCCTTGAATCTGAAAAGAGGGATTATCATTGGAGCCGCAGCCGTCCTTGTATCCCTGATCAAATACGGTTATCTCATCTATTATAAATTCAACATGGCCAATATATCGCAGATGGCCTTTTTCCTGCTGGTCAATATGCTGATACTGGTGATTGCTGGCTTTGCACAGCATAACAGGGAGGAGAGGCAAAGGAAGGATGTTCTGTACAAAGAATTGCTGGACACCCATAGGCAGCTGAAGCAATACACGGATGAAGTCAAACGCCTCTCTGTGATCGAGGAAAGAAACCGCATTGCCCGGGATATCCACGATACCATCGGACATAACATGACCGCACTAATCATGCAGCTTCAGATGGCGGAGCATTTATACAAGGAAGATACAAAGAGAGCAGAGGAGCTGCTGGCAAACGCAGTTATGACGGCAAAGGACAGTCTATCCGGGATCCGAAAGGTATTTGAGACCTTGCGGGGAGAAGAAGCCGGAAACGATTCCGATGATGCGATCCGTCTTTTGGTTTCTGAATTCTCCGAGAAGACAGGCGTGATGATTCGTCTTAGGATCACAGATGAGAAGGAAGAAGGAAATTTAAATCCCCATCTTGAAAAGAAAAATCCTGCTGCCGGGATGACGCTGTATCGTATTGTGCAGGAGGCATTGACCAATGCGGTTCGTCACGGGAAAGCAACGGAGGTCTCCATTATCATAGAATATTTGCCGAAGGAAATCCGCTTCCATATTCTGGACAACGGAATCGGCGTGGAGGAATGCAAGGAGGGTTATGGCCTGAAAGGGATCAGGGAAAGAGCGGAGGCCTTTGGCGGCACGGTAACGATTGAGACGGGACAGGGATTTTCTGTCCGGGGTGTTTTATATTTGGAGGATAAAAATGATTAAAGTACTGCTGGTTGATGATCAGAGTATTCTGGTGGAAGGCCTGAAGCTCATATTGGGAAAAGAAGAGGATCTGCTGATTTGTGGTTCTGCCGGCGACGGAAAAGGCGCCTATGAAGCATGCCAATGGAGCAGCCCCGACGTGGTACTGATGGACATTAAGATGCCGGGGGTCAACGGTGTTGATGCGACAGCTATGATCAAAAAAGAGTTTCCCCATATCAAAATTCTTGTACTGACCACCTTCAACGATGACGAATATATCTATGAAGCGTTGAAGCACGGCGCATCGGGCTATCTGCTGAAGGATACCTCTCCTGCGGAGATTGCAGCGGCTATCCGTACCGTATACAACGGAGGCGCTTTAATCCAGTCTGAGGTTGCGGTCAAGGTTCTGGATCAGTTTTCGGAGCTTGCAAAGGGAAAAAAAGTAAAGCAGCTTGATCCCAGAACCGTGCAGCTGACGGAACGGGAAATCGATATCTGCCGGCTGATTGCAGAAGGGAAAAACAATCAGGAGATCGCAGGGGAATTATATCTGAGCGAGGGTACGGTGAAAAATCACATGACAAGGATCCTGATCAAGCTGGATTTGAGAGATAGAACACAGCTTGCGGTATTCACAATAAAAAATGATCTTTAGAAATAGTGCAAAAAGTCATAGGTCCGGGCAGGCGGAAAGTGATTTAAGATACAAGAGAAAGCTACGAAAAGCGGATAGAATGATGGTATCAATCGGGGATTACCCCAAAATACCATAGGAGGGATCGAATATGAAAAGGATATTTGCAGCGATGCTGGTTCTGCTGGTCACTGCACTGGCGGTAACGGGCTGTGGGGCAAACTCACTGGCTGATTATAAACAAGCGCTGGACAAAACGGATCAGATCACAAAAGGACAGAGCTCGGGAGAATTCGCAGTAGCCATGGATTTCAATACAGATGGGATGACACAGGAAGAAATCAATGAACTAAATTATTATAAAAACATATCGGGAAGCTTTCAGAATACCTTTGACTACAGCAATAATCAGGAGATTTACCGGAATTATATTAATATGGGTGGCCTGGGATTCGATATCGACATCTTCAAGAACGGAGAGGAGATGTTCGTAAAGCTTCCAATCATCGGAAAATACATGAATACTGATGAGCTGATGAAGGAGATTAAAAAAAGTCCGGTAGAGAAGCCGGATTTTCTGTCCGAGGATACGTTGGAATCACTGGGCGAGGCATGGGTCGGTATGCTGAAGGAGGAAGACATTTTCAAGGGCAAGGATATTGTGCTGACAACACCGGATGGAGAAGTTAAAACGACAGTTTATACCATAACTCTAAATGCCGATCAGATAAAAGCATTCGCTGAGATAGCGATCAGCATTTTGTCGGAGGATGAAGCACTGAGAAGCAACATCGAAGATTTATTAGCCAAAAATGCGAATCAGCCGGAACTACCGGATTTTGATGAACTCGTCGTTAAAATAAGAGAGCATATGAAAATGGATGCCATTGAAAGTTTCCAATACACAGCCTATGTGGATATTGACGGATACATCGTCAATGAAGTGATAGCGGTTGAGATCACGAAGGTAGCCAAGAACGCTGGAGAGCCAAAGGAGATCAGCTTCTATCTGGAAGTAAAGAACTTTGATATCAACAAGGATCAAAAAATTGAGTTTCCGGTGCTTACAGAGGAAAATACATTGAAGGCAGATGAGTTGGGGCAAAGGATGCCGTCGCTGTTCAAGAATATGTTTCAAACACAAAAATAAGGAGTGAGCAAGTTGCTGAAAGTCGAAAATCTACAAAAAAACTTTGGAAACATCATGGCGGTTGACGGAATTTCCTTTGAAGTCAGGAAAGGCGAGGTTTTTGGCCTGCTAGGTCCAAACGGAGCGGGAAAATCCACGACAATATCTGTACTGTCCACCTTGCTTCCTCCTTCTGACGGAGTCGTTCTGTTTGAGGGAAAGAACATTTTTGAGGAACCAAAAGCGATCCAAAGTAAATTAGGAGTGGTGCCCCAGGACATTGCGCTGTATCCGACCCTATCGGGATATGAAAATTTATCCTTCTGGGGGAATCTATACGGGCTGACCGGCAGAGAACTGAAAAAGAGGATCGAAGAAGTCTGTGAAATCATCGGTCTAAGTGAAAGAATAAAGGATCGCGTTGATAAATACTCCGGCGGGATGAAGAGGAGACTCAACATCGGGGCAGCACTGCTGCATATGCCGGAGCTGCTCATCATGGATGAACCGACGGTGGGGATCGATCCACAGTCGCGAAATCACATTCTCGATACAGTGCTTGAATTGAACCGACAGGGCATGACGATCATCTATACCAGCCATTACATGGAGGAGGTTGAGTATCTTTGCAGCAGGATCTGCATTATGGATCAGGGAAAAATCATTGCAGCGGGCAGCAAGGATGAGTTGGTCGAAATGATCAGCGGGAAAACTGAGATCGCACTCCTTCTGGAATCGATGGACCAGGAGATCGTAAAGACGGTTGGCAGTATAAAGGGGATCGACAGCATGGTGCATCAGGAGAATCAGATATTGATCCGTTGTGAGAATGCCGACATGATTCTGGCAGACATTATCGCCAGCATTACAGCAAGCGGAAATCATCTCAGATCCGTTGATGTGAAAAAGCCGAATCTCGAAGCCGTTTTCCTTCATCTGACAGGCAAAGCGTTAAGAGACTAAAGGAGAGAATGGAATGAAAATAAGGAGCATTATCAGAAAAGATCTGAAAACGCTGTTAAGTGATAAAAAGGCCCTGATCATCATTCTCCTCATGCCGATCATCCTTATGGTTATTTTAGGCTTTGCGCTGAAAGGCATCTTTATTGAGAGCTGGGAGGGTAGCAAGGTGAATATTGCAATCGTAAAGCAGTATGTTGCCGAATCGGATTTGAAAGGCTTTAACGATGCATTGCAAAACAGCTTGCTTGCACAGGGAATGGGCGCAGATACTGCTTCGGAGCTCTCGGATGCAAGTGATGAGGTGGATCCGGAGAACATTTTATTCAATGAATTTCTCGGGAGCACGGAGGTTTCGGATATCATAGTTTACCGCATCGAATCGGAGAAAAATGCGAAAGAGCTTTTAAACCGCGGAGAAATATCGGCAATCGTCGTTTTGCCGGAGAAATACCTGTACAATATGAAGATCAATCTGCTCACTCCATTTCGAAACGAAGTGGAGATCAAGGTTTTAACAAATCCTGACGCCACGATGGACGGCCAGATCGTGAACGCCATCATGCAGGCTTACTCTGATTCCATGTCTTCCGCCATCATAGGCAAGAATGTGTTGATCGAAGCTGCCATGGCAAATAATATGGGAAATGACAGCTTCAAAGGGATGGAAGCAGTGATGACCGGAATCATGGCCGCATTGGAAGCAGTTCGTGTTGAGGTGGACGATGTCGCGTTGGAAGGCCGGAAACCGATCATGAGTTCCGATTATTATGCGGCTGCCATGCTTGCCATGTTTATACTCTTTGCCGCAGGCCAGGGTGGAAGAATGCTACTGGAGGAAAAAGAGAGCTTTACCTGGCAGCGAATGATGGTTGCAGGGACATCGAAACTTGGAATCCTGGCAGGAAAATTTCTTGTCATATTCATCATTGCCTTACTTCAGATTTTAATTATGACAATCTTTTCCCAACTTGTCCTCAAGGTGGAATGGGGCGATTTCTCATCCATCGCAGGTATCGGGATTGCTGCAGCCTTTGCCGTTGCTGGTCTAGGAACAGTCTTGGCGGCTGTTACCTATCGTATGGGAAACTTTAAGATAGCCAATATTTTTGAAACAGGAATCATACAAATTATGGCGCTTCTGGGCGGAAGCTTTGTCCCCATTGACATATTGCCAAATGCGTTTCAAAAGCTCAGCGTACTGTCACTGAACGGCATTGCACTGAAGGCATACCAGAAAACCATGATGGGGTATGGGTTGGAAGCTGTAGTGGGATATATCGCTGTTTTAGCAGGGATCGGAGCGGCATTCACGTTGCTTGCCGTTATTATTCTGATGAGAAAGGAGGGTACGGATCATGTTAAGCATTATCAAGCTGCGCGTATTAAGGCTTAGGGAAGATTACTGGATCTATCTCATTATGATGATCATGGCCTTTGGCCTTACCGTGATCTTTGGCGTATCCTTCGATGATTACAAACCCACCGTGCTTATCGTGGATGAAAACAAAAGCAGCTATTCTAAAAATCTGACATCAGAGCTGGGCAGGAATGAGGCCTTTGAATTTGTAGAATCCAGCTGGGAGGATGCGGTGGAGCAGGTACGGGAAGGAAAAGTACTCGCTGCAGTCCTGATTGAGGAGGGATTTGAAACCTCTGTAAAAGCAGGTGATTCGGTTCCGCTGGGAATGATGAGGCTGAAGGAGGATACCTTGCTGCTTACCCTAAAACAATTGTTGACAACCTCCGCTTCCAAAATGACCGGAGGTGTGAGAATCGCCGAAATCACAGCAGACTATATTGTTGCAAATCATCCAACAGCTGACAGAGATACAGTAAGAGATACGGCATACCACAGCGTAATAGAAGGCTGGGAGTATAAAAATCCTATCTCCGTTGCTTCGGCGATCATAAATACCAATGCCGGCAGTGACTATGACAGTCTGAAACATTCCATGATCGGATTCTCTTTGTTCTTTTCCATGTACACCATGGTTTTCGGCATCGGAACCATTCTCTATGACAAGCAGTACAGAACCTGGCAGCGAATGATGATCACCCCGGTATCCAAAGCTTCCATCCTCGGAGGGAGCATGATCGTAACTTATTTTGCCGGAGCGCTCCAGCTTGGAATTCTTGTGCTAGCAGGGAAGTATCTTCTGGATATCGACTGGGGCAGCAGCATGGCGGGGATATTGCTTGTTGTGGCTGCATTTATCTTCTCCACAACAGCCATGGGCTTGCTGCTCTCCGGATTGGTAAAAACCCAGGCCCAGTTATCCTCCATCACACCGGTTTTACTTACGAGCACCTCGATGCTGGGAGGCTGTATGTGGCCGCTGGATATCGTGAACAACAAGATTTTACTTTTTCTGGCACAGCTTACACCCCAGAAATGGGCGATGCAGGGGATGGAAAATATCGCAAGCAAGGGAATGGGCTTTGAGGCAGCCGTGATACCGACCCTGGTCCTCGTTGCAATGGGCTTGATTTTCTCTGTTGCTGGTGTCAAGCTGGTAAAACAGGTATAATACTATTGCATGAAATAATAAAAACAAAATGAGATTGAAACATGACATAGCGTTGTCATGTTTCTTCTGTTATACTGTAAGAAAAAAAGGAGTGCCAATATGAGTTTTATTCAAGTCGACGAGACGAATATAGAAAGGGAGCACATCTGCTGTGCCATCTCCGATAAAAAAGGTGAGACTTGTGTTTCCTCCAAAAAATCGTGGATGAAGGAGCGCTTTGCGGACGGATTGGTTTTCCTGAAGCTGAATGAACGGGGGAAGGTGTTTATTGAATATATCCCTGCAGAAAAAGCCTGGTGCCCCATAGATGCGGACGGATATATCTATATCAACTGCTTTTGGGTGTCCGGGCAATTTAAAGGAAAGGGCTATGGAAAACAGCTTTTGGAACGATGCATAATAGATGCTAAGGAAAAGGGGGCGATCGGTCTGACGGTGCTTTCCTCAGCGAAAAAAATGCCGTTTCTGTCCGATCCGAAGTACTTGAAACAGAAAGGTTTTCAGGTTGCGGACACAGCAGAGCCCTATTTCGAACTGCTCTATCTGAATTTTGACAAGGAGCATAGTCGGAAACCCCGGTTTAAGACTTGTGTGAAAAATGGGAGTATCGATCAAAAGGGCCCTGTGGTTTATTATTCGAACCAGTGCCCTCACACCGACAAATACGCGCCGCTGCTTATGGATGCTGCGAAACAAAAAGGCGTTGAGCTGCAGCTTTTCAAACTCGACAGCATGGAAGCAGCCCGCAACGCACCGACTCCTTTTACGACCTACAGCTTTTTTTTGGAAGGGAAGCTTGTGACCAATGAGATTTTAACTGAGAAAAAATTCCTTCAGTATCTGGAGGCAAAGAAATAAGGGCATTATCTGCCCTTATTCTTATCTTTCTTATCTGTTTTACAATTCCATTACAAAATACAAAAAACCCCAATTTTCGATCAAAATATAATATAATGAACGCTAAGGATTGAATACAGCGTTGCTGCAAGGAAGCGTTCATTGTTTCACCCGTACAGACATGCGGTGATAAAATGATTCCATTGATTAAGACAGCGTTGCTGAAAGGAAGGAATCATTGAATCATGTCTTTTTTACTTGTAGACATGGTATAATAAATTAGTCGAATTTCGACATTTTTGCAATTATTATTGAGCGTGTAAAAGGTGGGGGATATGAAAAGGAATTTGAGATTATTGTTTTTATCCGTGATGGTTATCCTATTGTTGTGCCAGCCGGCATATGGTACCAATGATATTACACAAAAGGATATTCGTGACGGGATTGCCTTCTGCAAGGAGTACCCGGTATCCCTTCAGATTGATGGCGTTCCCGTGAATCCGGATGTTCCTCCTGTGATTATCAAGGAGAGAACATTGATCCCCGCTAGGGCGGTTTTCGAAAGCAGGGGAGCCGATGTCAAATGGGATGAAGCTGCAAGAATCGTCGAAATCACCATGGGGACGTCAAATGTAATACTGACCATTGATTCCAAGACGGCTTTCGTAAATGGTGCATCGGTTTCCATGGATGTGCCTGCGATGATCATTGACAGCAGAACATTTATCCCAGTCCGATTTGTTGCTGAATCGCTGTCCTGGGTTGTGGGTTGGGACGATTTGAGCAGAACCGTAAAATTGACCTCGCCGACCATAAATGAGAAGATCGCTATCAATTCCATTGAAGTAAAAGAAAAGCCAGATTATTACCGAATAATCATTCAAGGGGACGGTATCGTTGGAGGTTATAAATCCTTTGCCTATGACAGCCCTGAACGATTTGGGATAGATATCAAAAGTGCTGCACTGGAAATCGAGGACGAGGGCGTGGATGCAGATAACGAGATCATGAAAGCTGTTCGTTTTTCTCAGTTTGATGCAGAAACCGTGAGAGTCGTCGTCGATCTGAATGAAAAGGTGGCCGGTAAGATCAGCTATTCCTCTGACAAAAACAGTATCTATATCGATTTCGATAAAAATCAGCAGGACGAGTATGAAAACCTTGGGGATACTTCAACAGATGGTCTGGATGTTGTAGACTGGAGAGCAACCGGAAGAGTCGTAGTCATTGACCCGGGTCATGGAGGTAAGGACACCGGTGCGCAGGCAATCCGCGACGGTGTTGAAATATTAAATGAGAAGGATATCAATCTTGATATTGCCCTCAGACTAAGCCGCATGCTGAAAGCGGCCGGAGTGAGCACCTATATGCTCAGAGAAACAGATTCCTCCATTACGCTGTATGACAGACCGGCGTTGGCAAATGCAGCGAACGGAGATCTCTATGTATCCGTTCATAACAATTCATCTCCGGTGAATCCAAACGCAAGAGGTGTGGAGGTCTATTACAACGCCAAAGCCAACGAGTCCGATTATGGAATTTACAGCAAGCATCTGGCAGAGACGGTTTACGCAGAATTCATGAAAGCCATCGACATCCCGGGAAGGGGTGCGAAAAGTGAACCGGCTTATGCAGTATTAAATAAGACTTGTATGCCGGCAATTATCATTGAAGGAGCCTTTCTTTCCAATACGGAAGATCTAAAGCTGATGATGACGGATGAGTTCAGGGAAAAATATGCATTGGCAACGGCAAAGGCCATCATTCAAATCCTGAATGAAAGCGTTGAGGAATAATATAAAATCAGAATCTATTTATGAGGAGAAACATAAAATGTCGAATAAAATGAACCAATTTCAAGGAAGCAGCGATTATGTCGTTTCAGATGAGCTGATGCATGCGGTCAATGTATCCATCGCCCTTCAAAAGCCTTTGCTCATCAAGGGAGAACCGGGAACAGGTAAAACCATGCTGGCAGAATCCATCTCACAAGCATTGAACAAGAATCTGATCATTTGGAATATCAAATCCACAACGAAAGCCCAGGATGGCCTTTATTTGTATGATACGGTCCAAAGACTGTATGACAGCCAGTTTGGTGAGGGAAACGTTGCTGATATTAAAAAGTATATCAAGCTCGGGAAGCTTGGTGAAGCGTTCTGCTCTGAGGATCAGGTGGTGCTTCTCATCGATGAAATCGATAAGGCCGACTTGGAGTTTCCCAACGACCTGTTATGGGAACTGGACAAAATGGAATTTTATATCAATGAAACAAAGGAAACAATTCGCACGAAGCATAGACCGATTGTTATCATTACCTCCAATGCAGAGAAGGAATTGCCCGATGCTTTCCTGAGAAGATGCATCTTCCACTATATTGAATTTCCCAATGCGGAAAAGATGGAAGAAATCGTCAAGGTACATTACGGAGATATCGAGAGCAAGCTTCTGGTACAGGCGATGGAAGCTTTTTACTGGATCAGGGACATGAAGGAAATCCAGAAGAAGCCAAGCACATCAGAGCTGCTCGACTGGCTGCAGGCACTGATGCTCAGTGGTATCTCCATTGAAAGAATTAAGGCGGAAATTCCTTACGCAGGCGTTCTGCTGAAAAAGAATCAGGATATTGACGCCATGTTCGAGATCAAAGAAAAGGGATATACCCTGAAGAGATGGTTGTAATATGTTTATATCATTTTTCTACCTGTTAAGAGGGAGAGGGCTGAATGTCTCACTGAATGAGTGGCTATCCCTGATTGAGGCCCTGGATAAGGGATTGTGCAAGGCTAGCCTTCTGGACTTTTACCACCTCTGCAGAAGTATTCTGGTGAAGAGTGAGACGGATTACGATAAATTTGATCTGGCTTTCGCGGAATATTTTGAAGGGATCACCACGCCCGAGGATATCCCGTCTGAGATATGGAAATGGTTGAATCAGGAGATTAAAACAAGGGACATCAACGATAAGACGATGCTGGATGATTTCGTTCTGGAGCTTGAGGAGCTTCAAAAGCGGCTGAAGGAAAGAATTGCAGAGCAAAAGGAAAAGCATGACGGCGGAAACTACTGGATTGGTACCGGGGGAACCTCCACTATGGGATATAACGGATACCACGAAAGAGGGATTCGTGTGGGTGGAGAGAGCCGCCACAAGAATGCGGTTCAGGTTGCAGGAGAAAGAAATTTCAAAGATTTCAGACAGGATAACATTCTGGATGTCCGTCAGTTCCAGATGGCGTTTCGTAAACTTCGCCAGTATTCATCAAGGCTGGACGGAGCAAAGACAGAATTGGATATCGACGGAACCATCGATGAAACCTGTGAACATGCGGGTAATCTGCGGTTGGTCTGGGAACGGCCGAGAAAGAATACTGTGAAGCTGCTGCTTCTTTTTGACTCAGACGGTTCTATGATGCCTTACAGCAATCTTTGCAGCCAGTTGTTTCAGGCGGTCAGCAAATCAAACCACTTTAAGGATCTGAAGGTGTACTATTTCCACAATTGTATTTACGAGCATTTATATACAACGCCACATTGCAGAAGGGGTGAATGGGTCGATACGGAATGGGTTCTTTCCAACCTTAGCAGCGAATACAAGGTGATCCTCGTCGGGGATGCTTCAATGGCTCCTTCAGAGCTTATGAGTAGGGGAGGCAACTGCTTTGTAGGACTTTATAACGAAATTCCGGGAATAGACTGGCTGAAGCGTTTTAAAAGTAAGTATTCAAAGCATATTTGGCTTAACCCGATCCCGGAAAGGGAATGGGAATATACGTACGGCAGCAGAACCCTATTAAAAATAAAAGAACTGTTTTCAATGTATGAGCTGACGATCGACGGCCTGGAGGCAGGGATAAAAAAGCTATTGGTTTCAAAATAATAGAATACTGCGAGGGAGCGTTCCATGATAATTGATAGAGATTTCGAATTCTTTTTGGAAAATATTCTTGGACTGATGGTAATTAATGAGGAAGGCAATGTGGTCTATATGAATCGGCAATGTGCTGATTATATTAAAATGGATCAAGGCAAGTCCATCGGCAAATATATCACAGAAGTATTCCCACCCTCTAAGATGCAAAACCTATTAAAAGGAAACAAAGCAATTAATACGGATTTCTATTTCCACGACGGAAGAATGAGCGTCAGCACGCAAGCGCAGCTTAAGAAAGACGGAAAGGTCGTTGGCGTGATTGAATATGATATCATTCAAGATTTGAACTCCTTGGAAGACATACTCGACAAGTATGCTTTGGTTCTGAATGACGAGATGAAGTATTACAGGGAGCAATTCAGAAATTTGAGAAGGACGAAGTATTCTATTGAAAATTTAATCGGAAACTCAAAGAAAATGAACGATTTACGAAAGCAGATTGAAATGGCAGCTGCATCCAATTCGACGGTCATTATCACAGGTGAAACTGGCACAGGGAAAGAACTGGTGGCACATTCCATTCATAATTTAAGCAGTCGGAAATTGAGCGGATTTGTGAAAATAAATGCTGCCAATTTTCCTGAGACGTTAGCTGAGTCCGAATTCTTTGGATATGAAGACGGTGCATTTACCGGAGCAAAAAAGGGGGGAAAAAAAGGCAAGTTTGAGTTGGCTGATGGAGGAACCCTCTTTATCGATGAAGTCAGTCAAATGCCAATGCTCCTACAGCCTAAATTATTGAGAGCACTTCAGGAACATGAGATTGATCGGCTTGGCGGAGAAAAAAGCATTCCGGTAAATGTGAGAATTATCGCAGCGACAAATGAAGACCTAAGGGATATGGTGAAAGCCGGAAAATTCAGAGAAGACTTATTTTATCGCCTCAATGTTTTTACGATTGATGTTCCTCCATTAAGAGAGCGTCTTGAGGACTTGCCGGAGCTGGTTATGTACCGGATTGAACAATTGAATCTTGAAATGGGCAAGAATATTCTTAAAGTCGATGACTCTGTCTACGCTTACTTAAAGAAATATACATGGCCCGGAAATGTCAGAGAATTATATAACATTGTTGAAAAGGCAATGAATTATGCAAATGGAGATACCTTGAAGCTTGAATATTTCCGGCCTGACTCGAAAAATGGAGCCATGGATCTAGTCTCTTTAAGCAAGCTGGGCACCCCCATCGATATTGTGAAACGAGAGGCAGAAAGAAAACTGATCATGCATGTGCTGGAGATATATAAAGGAAATAAAACAAAAGCAGCAGAATATCTGAAAATCTCACGCCCTTTACTCTATCAAAAGATGAGCAGGCTGGGCATAAAATAAGGGAAAAGCAAATAAATGTAAGTATAGAATTACAGTGTAAGTTTACGCTTACTATTGTTACCGTGGACAAAATACAGAATATTATAACAATTTCAACGACAGGTGTAAGTATATACGTACACCTGTCGTTTTTTTTATGTTGGAATCTTTGGGTTTTCAGCATGGCACAATAATTGCTATCTTCAAAGGTGTTATATTATATTATTTCATTTATTGTAAGGAGGAAAATCATGGAAGCATTAGAAACAATCGAAACCTACGGCATAATCAGTCTATTACCCGTCGCGGTAGTCATTGTTACTGCAATTATTACAAAAAGAGCTTTGGAATCTTTGATTTTGGGTACATTTGTCGGTGCAATTATTTTTGCAAAATCGGCATGGTGGGGTACCTGGTTCGATTACACCTTGACAGAAATTGGTGATTCTGCTTATTACATCATCATGTTCGGAATGTTCGGGGCAATGATCAGAATTCTTCAGTATTCCGGGTCGGCTCTCGGATTTGCTGATATTGGAGCAAAATTAGCCAATTCCAGGAAAAAAACAATGATATTTACCTGGGTACTAGGAATCATTATTTTTGTTGAGGATTATCTAAATGCACTGGGCGTTGGAGTTGCGATGCAGACTTTAACGGATAAGTGGAAAATTTCAAGAGAGTATTTAGCCTTTATCGTAAACTCCACCGGTGCTGCTGTTTGTATCTTGGTTCCATTTTCTTCCTGGGGAATTCTTTATGCGGCACAGGTGGAAGAAGTAGGAGTGATAGAAGGAGTATCAGGGTTTTCAGCTTATGTTCAAGCAATTCCCTTCATGCTTTATGCCTGGATTGCCGTCCTCGTAGTTCCGTTGTTTATCCTGGGTATTATTCCTCTTTTCGGTCCGATGAAGAAAGCGGAAGAGAGAGTTGCTCAAACCGGGAGAGTATTCCCTGATTATCACTACGATGAGGGAGCTGCTGTAGCAGTCACAGATGAAACAAAACCTTCTAGCGCCTGGAACTTTATTATACCAATGGTAGTACTGATCGCCATTGCGATTTACACTGCCGACATTGTTCTCGGTGTCATTATTTCAGTGGTTGTTGCCTTCGTGATGTTGTTCGTACAGAAGCTCATGACTCTCGGTCAGTTTTGTGATCATATTGTTGGTGGGTTTAAGGATATGCTCTATGTAACAATGTTGGTTCTCGCTGCCTTTGTGCTTCAGGATTTCAACGATGCTTTGGGACTGACACCGTATGTAATTGACAGTGTGGCTCCGATACTCAGCCCGGCTCTTTTCCCTGCGGTAACCTTCCTTGTAATTGCAGGTCTAGCCTTTGCAACTGGTAGCTTCTGGGGTGTCGCCGCTATTTCCTTCCCAATCATTCTGCCCCTTGCAATTGCACTGGGAGTCAATCCATTTATGGCAATTGGTGCCGTTGCTGCCGCGACTGCCTTTGGAAGCCATGCTTGCTTCTATAGTGATGCAGTTACAGTTACGTGCGCTGCCACAGGTCTGAAAAATATGGACTATGCAAGAACAGCAATTCCGCTGATTGCAGTTCCGTTTGTGCTTGGTATTGTGGCTTACCTAATTTTAGGGATTGTAATGGCTTAATGAGATTGAGAGGCTGAGATGAATAAAGGAAAAGTGAAAATAGGCATGACGCAATATGCCTGTCTACCTGACAAAATCAAAAACATGGAAAAGGCAGAAGAGCAAATCAGGCAGTTGGCTGCGAAGGGGGCAAAAGTTATCTGCACCCAGGAGTTGTTTAATGGTCTGTATTTTGCACAGATTATTGATTATACAAAATATGACTGGGCCGAACCAGTTGACGGGCCAACGAACCGTCATATGAAGAACCTTGCAAAAGAGCTGGACGTCGTGATTATCAGCTGTTATTACGAGTATGCTATGGATGGCGTATATTTTAATTCAGCGGCAGTATTTGACGCTGACGGAGCACTCTTGGGTAACTACAGGAAGCATCATATTCCGGAGGGACCTCAGTATATCGAAAAATATTATTTTACACCTGGCGACTCTCCATACCTGGTATTCAAGTCAAAATACGGAACCTTTGGCGTCCTCATCTGCTGGGATGAATGGTTTCCGGAGCCAAGTAGAATTCTAGCGTTAAAGGGGGCGGACTTCATCTTCTATCCTTCCGCTATCGGTTCTGAACCCGAAAACCCCGAGCTAGATACCTCCCAGACGTGGATTGATGCGATCAAGGCCCACGGAATACACAACAACTTTTATGTATGTGCTTGCAATAGAGTTGGCAGAGAGGATGCGGCAGATGGAAGCGGGTACATGGATTTCTATGGAAGAGGTTTTGTTTCTGATCCTTGGGGTACTATAATTGCCGAGGGAAAAAGAAACGAGGAGGACTTGATAGTTGCAGAACTCGATCTTGACGAAATTAAAAGAGCGAGAGACATTTTGCAGTTCCATCGGGATCGAAGGACGGACTCCTACGGGGAAATCCTGAGAATGTATGTGCCGGAATAGTTATATAGCTGAAAGGAGCGCGTGCTTATGAATGCGGACATCGTCATAAAAAGCAATGCAGTATTTGATAGTATTAAGGAAAAGCCTTTTATCGGTTTCGTGGCGATAAAGGGAAACAGAATTGCAGGCGTCGGGGATACGGGTGATGCTGAAAATTTCATTGGGCCTGAAACAAAGGTATATGACTGCCACAACCGGCTGGTTATGCCAGGGTTTCATGACAGCCATACCCATTTATTGATGGCAGGGATGTTTCAATCGTATGTTAACCTGTTAAATGCCAAATCAGAAGACGAGGCGGCGAGAATGGTAAAAGACGCAGCTGACGATTCGGAGGATAAGGACGGATGGATCATCGGTTTTAGCTGGTATCATGTGTTCTGGGAAAACAGAACACTTCCGACGAAAAGATCACTTGATGTTTATTTCCCTGACAGACCGGTATTCCTTGTCAATGCTGAGGCGCACGGTGCATGGGTAAACAGCAAAGCCTTGGAAATTGCAGGTATTACAAAAGATACTCCAGATCCTTTTGGTGGAGAAATCGCTAGAGATGATAACGGAGAAGCAACCGGATTTCTGTACGAATCAGCGCTGGGCTTGGTGGGTAAATATGCGCTTGTTTTCAGCAAAGAAAAAGAAAAGGAGCTGATACAGGCATACATGAATGGTGCGGCTGAGTACGGCATCACCTCAGTGAATGATGTACAGCCATATTTTCATGGGAATATGGGAAACCTTGAGGTCTATAGCGATATGGATCAAAAAGGTGAATTGTCTGTTAGAATCCACGCTGCTCCTGATTTGCTGGGGGACTTGAATGAAATCGAAGAACTTAGAGAAAAGTTTCGATCCGAAAGACTAAGGATTGAAATGCTGAAACAATTCCTGGACGGCGTGAGCACAACACATACTGCGCTTGTGGTAGAAGAATATACCGATGCGCCGGGAAATTTCGGTATATCACTGAATGACACGGAAGCGATAAAAAACGCCATACCCGAAGCACACAAAAGAGGATTTTCTGTAAAGCTGCATTCCTGTGGAGATCAATCGGCGCGTATGGCTCTTGATTATTTTGAAAATGCAATTAAGCTTCATGGGAAAAACAAATGCCGCCATGCAATTGAACACGTTGAACTAATTAAAGAAGAGGATATTATAAGGTTTGGCGAGCTTGGCATCATCCCGTCGGTACAACCCGAACATCTTGCCCTTACGCAGACTTTTGATGAAAACCCTTATCCTGTTACCTTGGGAAAAGAAAGGGCGGATAAAACCTGGCCATTTAAGAGCCTCTATCAATCTGCTGGAATTCTTGCAATTGGAAGCGACTGCCCTGTTGTAGACAACAACCCTTTCCTTGAAATATACAGAGCAGTAACGCGGCTTCATAATGACGGTAAGCCTGAGGGAGGGTGGAACCCGACAGAAAAGCTGACAATGTATGAGACGCTGCGGTGTTATACCTATGGCTCTGCATACGGGGTAAACAGGGAAGAGGAACTTGGGACTCTGGAAGTAGGAAAGTTTGCAGATGTTGTTGTGATTGACAGAAACCTGTTTGAGGTAGACGCTTCTGAAATAATGGAAAGCAAAGTTGTTTTAACCATAATGGACGGAGTTGTCAGGTTCGAAAGGTAAGGAAATATAAAAGAAGGCCGGCTCTGTTGCATAGAACATGAGCCGGTTTTTAATATCAAAGTGGTTTTTAATAATATAAATCCGAAGGGCCTTTGTATTCCTGTATCGTGTTTCCGCCGTCAACGATAAAGGTCTGTCCGGTGATATAAGATGCTTCTTTGGAGGCGAGGAAAACAATCATATTAGCCACTTCTACCGGTGTGCCTCCCCGGCCTGCCGGCGTATTCAATCCTCCCGCTGATTCGCTTTCCGTCTGAGAAGCGGTAGCAATCCAGCCCGGCAATACATTATTGATCATAATGTTATCTCTGGCGTTCTCGATGGCGATGGCTCTGCTCATGCCAATAACGGCAGATTTAGCAGCGCTGTATGCAGCTTCACCGGGATTGCTGACGACCGGTCCAGTAACGGAAGATACATTTACGATTCTGCCGTATTTTCGTGATTTCATATGCGGAAGCACCTTTCTCGTCACATTGAAGCACAGGGTTAGATTCCTACTAATGGAGAGATCCCAATCGTCATAGCTCAAATCTGCAAATGTTGTAAAATCCTCTGCCTCGCCAACCTGAGTCATGCCGGCATTGTTTACAAGGACATCGATTGCGCCAAAGTCTGATATGACATCACATATGACCTTTTCCACCTGTGACCGGTCCATAAGATCGGCGACATAGCCTTTTGCCTCGATCCCCTGGGACCTCAGCTCCTGCGCACGTTCGTGAATACGGTTTGTGGTAGAGATCAAAGCAATTTTACCTTCCAGCTGACCCAGGATACTGGCGGTACAGAAGCCGATTCCGGTTTCGCTACCTGCTCCCGTAACGAGGCAAACTTCATTTTTAAAATTTATAAATCGATTCATTTCAAAACCTCCTATTTCAATCATGGCGTTTATTATATCACAAATCATGATTGAATAAAATTCGGAACACCTGTTTACTTTTTTTTGTAATTGTGATAGTATGTTCGTAAGAATCGATTAAGTGTTCGTTTGAAAAGATTTAAGGAGGAACTTTCTGATGGAGCCACTGAAGGACCGTGAACGAAAAATACTCACATATATGAAAGAAGAAATTAAGCAAAAAGGGTATCCGCCTACGGTGAGGGAAATGTGTACCGCCTTGGGCATCAAATCCACGTCAACAACCCATAAGGATCTCGAAAATCTGGAGATGAAGGGGTATATTAAGAAAGACCCTGCGAAGCCTAGGGCGCTGATGATCATTGATCCGGAAACCGGAAAAGGTTTTGGTGATGTGGAAATTGCAGCACCGATTCGCGAGCAAGGGGAAAGAGCTGATGTGGTTGATATCCCGGTCATCGGCCGAATCGCAGCCGGCACGCCGATCCTTGCGGAACAAAATATTGATGACACCATACCGGTTCCAGCTCGCTTTTTATCGAAGGGAAACAGTTTTATGCTTACGGTAAAAGGGGAGAGCATGGTGGAAGCTGGGATTCTGGACGGAGATTATATTCTGGTGCACCAGCAAAATACGGCCAACAACGGGGACATCGTCGTCGCGATGGTTGACGGCTTCGAGAGCGAAGCTACCGTCAAGACCTTCTACAAAGAAAAAGGACATGTCCGTCTTCAGCCTGAGAATCAGTTTATGAGCCCGATCATCGTCAGTGACGTCAAGATTCTTGGTCTTGTAAAAGGTGTTTTCAGGTATCTCTAATATGATCTGATCAAGATAGTAAGAAAAAATAGAATGGGCAGATTATCTGCCCATTTCTTTTTGAAGGGAATGGATGCCATGTATTCGGACGTTGAAATAAAAATTAAGAGAAAAAACAAAATATTGTTTTCCCGAGACAGTCAATGTTTGCAGGAACTGATAAAGCTCATCGAGGTACAAAATCACAGGACCCTTGTTCTGTGGGTGCTAGACTGTGCCAATACTACTCTTGCGAAATTTGAAGCGAAATATCCGAACGAAGGCAGGCCGAGAACCGCGTTGGAACTGTGTGAGGCCTGGGCAAGGGGCAGAATCAAAATGCCGGCAGCGAAAAGAGCGATATTAGATGCTCATGCTGTTGCAAAGGAGATTGAAGATGATGAATACGGTGCTTTGGCTCACGCAATCGGACATGCGGGTGCGGCTACTCATGTTGAAACCCATGGGATCGGTCTTGTTATATATGAATTAACATCCATTGTCTTACGGCACGGAAAGGAAGAATATCAAATACCTGTCGACGAAAAGATCGATTATTATTATCAACGTCTGCTTAATTGGCAGGAAAATAGCGATAAACAGGGATATGAGTGGGCTGATTTTTTAGCAGATGATACCCGTTCAAACAAAGAGAAATTATTGAATGAAAAACGAAAAAGAGGCAGATAATATCTGCCTCTTTGTTTGAATTCTGAAGAAAACTTATTTATTTAACTATTTAATCATGTTATCTACGGAATCAAGAACCTTATCCAGAATAGCCAATGCTTCTCTTAATTCAGTTTCAGTGATGTTAAGCGGAGGACAAACTAAAATCATGTTTTCGTGGCAATAAGTTGAGAATCCTTCCACCTTTAACATTCCAGTGATTTTAGGCATCAAACCTTCTGTATCGTTATTAAATGCTACGATTGGCTGACGGGTTTCCTTGTTCTTAACCAGTTCTACACAGCTGAACAATCCGATATGTCTAACCTGGCCAACGCTTGCATGCTTCTTTTCGAATTCGTCAAGAATATCAGCAAGAACTTTACCCAGCTTCTTAACGTTTTCTGCAATGTTTTCCTCTTTGTAAGCGTCAATCGTTGCAATTGTTGTTGCGCAGCCCATTGGATGAGCGCTGTAGGTAAGCCCATTAAACATTTTCTTTTCGTCGAAGACCTTTGCAATCTTTTCTGAAACGATAACGCCGCCAAGAGGAACATAACCACAAGTTGCACCTTTTGCAAATGTTACAAGATCAGGCTTTACGTTGAACTGATGGAAGGCAAATGCAGTACCTGTTCTGTAGAAACCGGCCATAACTTCATCCATAACCAATACGATATTGTACTTGTCGCAAAGGGCTCGAACTCCTTCATAATATCCGGCAGGCGGAATCAAAATACCGTTGGACCCTACTACTGTTTCAAAGAAAATAGCAGCAATCTGATCTGGTCCTTCATAAAGGAATTGATTTTCTAATAACTCAAGATAGAAAGCGGTTACATCTGCTTCTGATTTGAAGTTACAAGCTTTTGGTGCTCTGTAAGCATAAGGGCCATCAAACTTGATGCATCCAGGAACGCCCGGCTCAGCAATAAATCTTCTTGGCTCACCCGTCAGTGCGCTTGCTCCGAATGTTGCGCCGTGATAGCTTCTGTAGGCAGAGAAAATCTTCCATTTTCCAGTATATGCTTTTGCAAATTTCATTGCGTTTTCATTTGCTTCAGCTCCGGCATTTGTAAAGAAGACCTTTGCGCCTTCAAGGCCCGACATTTCAACGAGTCTCTGAGCAGCTTCCGACCGAACGTCTACGGAGTAGCCAGGGCCCATGAATGCCATTTTTTCAGCCTGATCCTTAATAGCCTGAATCAGCTTCTTATGTCCATGGCCTAAGTTAGCGTTTACTAGCTGTGCGGACATATCATAATATTTCTTTCCATCTTCATCCCAGAAGAAAATTCCTTCTGCTTTTGAAACAACCATAGGGTTGATCTTTTTCTGTGCACTCCAGGAGTAAAGATTGTATTGCAGACCTTGTTCTTTGATTTTTGACATTTTATTTTCTCCTTTTAACGTATAATTTAGGGGGGCTGCGGCTTCGCAGCCCCATCTTTATATGTGAGTTGTATTTTGTAAATTAGTTAAACTAGCTGACCGCTGGATGGATTCTATTATTTAAACGCGTTTCTGATTTCTTCGTCAAACAGATCTTCATCCTTTGGCTGGAAGGAAGGAATCGGTCTTGAAACATAAGTGAAGTTTAAAAGATCCTTCCAGGTTGCATTATGAGAAATACTGTTGTGTCCCCAGGTTCCGCAGCCTAATGTCATGGACATTGGGAATCCGGAGGTCCATGAACCACTGTTTGTCAGTGACTGAGGAGCGTTGACGCAAACTTTGCATACCGGAACGATATCACTGAGTTTTGATACTCTTTCGTCGATGGTAGTATGGATACCGCAGCTGTGGCCCTTGCCTTGATATTCAAAGATATTGAGCATCTGCTGAATTGCATCGTCAAAATCCTTGGCTTTTCTTAAAGCGGCAACAGGGGAAAGCTTTTCGCCTGTGAATGGGAATTCGTTTCCATAACCGGCATTTTCTTCAGCCATCAGCATTTTTGTTCCTTCAGGAACAGTAATTCCTGCCATTTCAGCGATCTTGGCTGCAGGCTGTGCAACAACGTGTCTGTTCAGATCATGGTTTGCAGGGCTTTCCGGCCAGATTGTCTTAAGCAGCTTCGCTTTGTCTTCAGATCCATCTTTTAACGTTGCAGCTCCAACCTTAGTCATTGCTTCAACGAAGGCATCATAGCATTCTTCTAATACGATAATATTGTTTTCAGTGGAGCAGGAAGTAGCGTTGTCAAAGGTCTTGGATTTCATGATCAGTGCTGCAACGTCATCCATTTTGGTTGTTCCATCAACGATTGTAACAACGTTGCCCGTTCCTACACCAATTGCTGGATTGCCGGAGGAGTATGCCTGTCTAACCATTGGAGTTCCACCGGTTGCAAGGATGAAATCAACCTGCTTCATGATTTCAGCGGATGTTTCAATGCTAACATAATCTGGAGCTACTGCCTGTACCAAATCTTCAGGAGCATCAAATTTCTTCAGTACGCTTCTGATCATTTCAGTTACTTCATAGTTTGTATTTCTTGCTTTTGGATGTGGTGCAAGGATGATGGCATTTCTGGTCTTAAGAGCCATAAGGGACTTAACGACCGGTGTTGCTTCTCCATTGGTTACAGGGATGATGGCACCGATAACACCCATTGGTTTCGCATATTTTTCCATGCCCATTTTTTCATCTGTTTCTACAAGTCCGACGGACTTTTGCCCCTTCATCTGGAAGTATGTGCCCTTTACCTTACCAAACATTTTTAACTGCTTGTCACCGGGGATACCCATACCGGATTCCTCAACAAGCTTTTCTCCAAATTTAAGTGCAACATCAGGCTGTGTAAGTGCATAAGCAACTGCTGCTGTCAACTGGTCTACCTTTTCCTGAGTAAAGCCTTCGGCGATCTTCTGCGCAGCATGTCCTTTTGCAACCAAACCTGCTACATATTCAGCGTAATTAACTGACATATTCAACATTCCTCCTTAAAAATATAAAATGATTTTATTAACATTAATTATATTATGCAATGCTTATGCCAAAACTATGAATCAATCATCAAAATTAACGCGTTAAGGGTTGATTCATTGGAAATGCAAGGTAGTGAGGGACAGAGAATTGTCATAAGCAGTTATATCACAGAAACGTATGTCAGATTATGGGGGAAAAGGAAGGGCTGATGATTCATTAATGTATCAACAATGCGGTATGTACTGATTTTTAACCGATGAACCGCCCTAAAATGTGGAAAGGTGTTGTGATACAGAATAGTATCGCTGATACTATTCTGTATCAGCGATCTGATATTTATGAAGCTTGCGCACAATGGTAGGCTGGCTGACGCCTAAGGCTTTCGCCATCGCTCGCGTCGTTATGTATTTTTCTTGTGCTTTCAGAAGGATTTCGCGTTCTGCATGGTCAAGAGCCTTCTTCAGACCCTTTGCGGTGGTAGAACTACTGATATCAATGCCGCTGGTGGTTTCGTGTATGAAGCTGGGGAGATTTTCGGGTAGAATAACGGCACCCTTTGTCGTTATGACCAGCCTCTCGATAATATTCTGAAGCTCGCGGACGTTGCCCGGCCAAGGATATTTCATCAGAATGGCAATGGTCTTCGAATCAATTTCTTTATGCTCCTTCATTTTTTTGTTATTTTGATTGAGGAAGATTCGGATCATTGGAATAATATCCTCAGGTCTCTCTCTAAGGGGAGGGATGCTGATGGGAACAACATTCAGCCTATAATATAAATCTTCTCTGAATTTACTTTCACGGACTAGCGCCATCAGGTCCGTGTTGGTGGCGGATATGATCCTTACATTGACAGGAATACTTTCAACTCCGCCAACCCTTGTGATTTCACGCTCCTGTAGGACTTGGAGTAATTTAACCTGAAGATTCAATGGAAGTTCGGAAATTTCATCTAAAAAAATGGTTCCTTTTTCAGCAGTTTCAAACAAACCTTTTTTACCATCTTTCCGGGAACCTGTAAATGCACCGCTTTCGTATCCGAAGAGTTCAGATTCGATGAGATTTTCCGGAATGGCACCGCAGTTGACCTTAATATATGGATAGCTTTTACGGTTGCCGTTTTCATGGAGCAGCTTTGCAATAACGCCCTTGCCCACACCGGATTCTCCGGTGATCAGTACGGTGGAATCGATATTTGATAATCTTCGTGTCAGCTGGATAACATTGTACATGGAAGGGCTATTCGCCACAATATCACTGTAGCCTTCCTGAGCTTTTAACCCTGAGAGCGTATTTTGAACGCTTTCCAATTCATTCTGGACATTGATCAGTTCCGTTATGTCATGGGTCGTTGTAATGATTTTACTCATATTATTATCCGCATCCATGATGGGGATGCCGGTGGTAAGCAGTCTTTTTCCATCTTTGTTTTCGTGGATGGTGCTGACTTCCTTTTTTTGTTCCATAACGATGCGTGCGACAGAGGGTGTGAATATTCCCTCTCTTTCCAAAAAGGATACATGCTTTCCGATGACATCCTTTCTTTTTATTTTATAAAGCTCTTCACTGGCCTTATTGATCCAAATTGTAAAGCCTTGTGCATCGTCAATAAAGATGGCATCGCTGATGCTATCCAATATTGGGACCAACTCCTCGATCGACAGGACAGATAGAGCAATTTTGCTGTTTGCCATAAATTCTTTACTCCTCATAGTATAATATGCTAAAATGTTGCAATCTTCACCGTTTAATCATATAATAGAAAAGAAAAATTATCAATTGATAAATAGAGTCAGCTGGACAAATTGATAGTTAAAAGAGAAGACGCTTCAGAGTTTTATAAGCAATGAAAAGCAGTAAAAAGATGTTGACAAGTCTATGGTATGATGATAACATACTGGAGTAACAAAGAAGAAGTAATCCGCTTCTCACCTTATTGGCTAGCGCTGTTAGGGTAAATATGAAGAAATATAATCGTTACGATTTGTTTGTTTTATGGAAGCGGGTACAAAAGCCGCTTTTTTTATTATGTGGAAACTTTTTTTATTATTAGGAGGTGCGAATCATTAGCAAGGAAAATCAGATCAACGAAGAAATTCGTGATAAAGAATTGAGAGTAATCGATAGCGACGGAACACAATTAGGCATCATGAGCCTGGATGATGCAATGAATCTGGCAATCGAAAAAAAGCTAGACTTAGTTAATATTGCTCCAACGGCAAAGCCGCCGGTTTGTAAGATTCTTGATTACGGAAAGTACAGGTATGAGCTTCAAAAGAAGGAAAAAGAGGCCAAAAAAAAGCAGAAGATTACGCAGGTGAAGGAAATTCGCTTGAGTACCTTTATAGAGGAACATGATCTTACTGTAAAAGCCAATAATGCTATAAAATTCCTGAAAGAAGGCGACAAAGTTAAAGTAAGTCTTCGATTCAAAGGAAGAGAAAAGGATTATGCTAGCAAAGGTCAGGCTGTTATGGCCAAGTTTGTTGAGGTCATTTCCGAAAATGGCGTTATAGAAAAGAAACCGGAGTTTGAAGGTAGAAGTTTGATTATGATTTTAGCACCAAAATCAACGGATAAATAAACGAGGCGTTATAACGAGTCTAGACGATGAAAATCTACGAATCAAAAGATTCGTGATTTTCTAGCCTAAATTCTGTCAGCGGTTCTAAAGAACCGGACAGAATGTTAAAAAGGAACACTCGATGAATTGTAGGAGGAATTTTTTAAAATGGCAAAAGCAAAAATGAAGTCTCATAGAGGAGCAATGAAACGATTTAAATTAACTGGCACAGGTAAAGTGAAAAGAAATAAGGCATACAAGAGCCATATTCTTACAAAGAAAAGTGCGAAGAGAAAAAGAGGATTGAGAAAAGCCACTCTTCTCGGCAGTGCAGACCTCAAGAGAATTAAATCTGTTTTAAACGTGTAAGAATATAGGAGGTAAGATAAAATGGCAAGAGTTAAAAAAGCAATCAATGCTAAGAAAAAACATAAAAAAATATTAAAGCAGGCAAAAGGCTTCTACGGATTAAAAAGCAAAGTATTTCGATGTGCTAACCCAGCAGTTATGAGAGCGCTTCGTTCCGCATTTGTTGGAAGAAAGCTTAAGAAAAGAGAATACAGAAGGCTTTGGATCGCTAGAATCAATGCAGGCGCAAGGATGAACGGCATCTCATACAGTAAGCTGATGAACGGACTCAAAGTTTCCGGCATCGAAATTAACAGAAAGATGCTTGCGGAAATGGCAGTTTATGATGCTGCTGGCTTTGCACAGTTGGCTGAGACAGCGAAGAAGGCTATAAAATAAATTAGGAATCGACATTCACTTTTGACAAAATACCCCCCCTGACAGCACTATAATCTTTAATTAGATTACAGCAGCGAGGGGGTTTTTTCATGTGGCAATTTATGCGGAGTACCTTTTTCTTGAAAACGTAGTAACAGGAGGAATGATTCTGCTTCTTACAGGAAAAATAACTGGTATACGCTGTAAAAAAGGACTTCTTTTATTGGGGAGTATTCTCTGTGGGATCTATTCCTTTATCCTTTTCTGGGATACGTTGCATCCTTTGTTGGCGCTTCTAACAAAGCTCGGGTTTTCTGCTGCTGTCATATACGCAACATTTTGGCCGAGGAAGTTGCGGCAGTTTGCCAGGATCACGCTGGTATTTTATCTTGTCAGCTTTGCTATGGGCGGAATTACAATCGGAATGATGTATTTCTTTGGAGTTGCGGGCGTTACCCAAAATAGCTCAGTTTATCTGGGTGCTGAGGGCTATTTATATGTATTTCTTGGCTGTGCAGCGACCTGGATGATCTTCTGCTTATTTGCCGACTTCATCAAAGGAAGAATGAGAAAGGAAAGGACTTATGCCGATGTGGAGATTTCTATCGGAGGCAGGTCTGTGACCATGAAGGGAATGGTAGATACGGGAAATTTTCTGACGGAACCGATTAGTGGAAAGCCTGTTATGATCGTATCGGCTGCTGCGGCAAAACGGTTTCTGCCTGATGACTTCGTTGAGGAGGCAGCCTCCGAAAGAAAAACGCAGTTTCTTTCAGATACGTTGATGAGGAGCTGCTATGCTGGCCGAATCAGGCTGGTACCCTTTCGGTCCATCGGAGAGGAAAAAGGATATTTAATTGGGATACGGCCGGATGGTATCCGGATAGGAATACAGAACGAGAAAGGCAGTGGCACGGCATTTACGGCCTCAGAAGGTGCAATCCTTGCAATATACAAGGGATTGTTTACAGCCGGGGAGTCGGACGATAACTGCTCCATCCTATTGCACCCAAGTATGATAGAGGGAGGAATCGCTTGCGATGTTTAAGACATTATTTGAAATCACAATTCAGAACAGGAAAAAACTACGGCTATCGGCCCTAAGGATAAGAGAAAGATTGATATTGCTTTTGAAGGGGCATAAGCCGGATGAGATTTTTTACATAGGAGGCAGCGATGTACTGCCTCCGCCGCTGGCACCCGACGAGGAGAGAATCCTATTGGAACAGCTTGCTTTGAACAACGAGGACGCCAAGACAATCCTGATTGAAAGGAACCTCAGACTGGTGGTCTATATTGCCAAGAAATTTGAAAATGCAGGAGTGAATGTGGAGGACTTGATTTCTATCGGTGCAATCGGCTTGATCAAAGCGGTAAATACCTTTAATTTGGATAAAAATATCAAACTTGCCACCTATGCTTCCCGGTGCATTGAAAATGAAATCCTCATGTATCTGCGTAGAAGCAGTAGAACAAAAAGCGAGGTTTCCTTCGACGAACCACTGAATATCGACTGGGACGGTAACGAATTGCTGCTTTCCGATATTCTGGGAACGGATAATGACATCGTATATAATCATATCGAAGAAGAGGTGAACAGAAATCTGCTTGTATACGCATTAAAAAAGCTGTCGGTTCGTGAAAAGCAGATTATGGAGATGCGATTTGGTCTGATCAGCGGCAGAGAAATGACGCAAAAAGAGGTGGCAGACAAGATGGGTATCTCTCAATCCTACATTTCAAGGCTGGAGAAAAAGATCATCGGGAGACTCCGTAAAGAAATTAAAAAGTTGGGATAGAAAAGTGAATAAGGCGGAATAAAATCATACCCGATTGTTAAGAATAAGGTATACGCGAACGTGCTGCTTAGGGGGGCAAGACAGGAAGCGGAGGTCCTTATCATGGCAAGTAAGGTAGAGATCTGTGGTGTGAATACATCAAAGCTGCCGGTATACAAAGATGTAGAAATGAAAAGAATGATTAATCAGATCAAAGGGGGCGATCATGAGGTAAGAGACGAGTTTATAAAAGGAAATCTGCGATTGGTTTTAAGTGTGATACAGCGTTTTAGCAATAGAGGGGAAAATCCTGATGATTTATTTCAGGTGGGATGTATAGGCCTGATCAAGGCATTAGACAATTTTGATACCTCCCATAACGTCAGGTTTTCAACTTATGCGGTTCCTATGATTGTCGGAGAGATCAGGAGGTATTTAAGAGACAACAATTCCATTCGAGTAAGCCGGTCCCTACGGGATACCGCCTACAAAGCACTTCAGTCCAAGGAAAAGCTTTCCAGAGAACTGCAACGGGAGCCTACCATTATGGAAATTGCAAAGGATCTGGAGCTACCTAGAGAAGAAATAGTTTTAGCACTGGATTCCATACAGGATCCCATCTCCCTGTTCGAACCTGTTTTTCATGACGAGGGAGATGCAATTTATGTGATGGATCAGGTTAAGGATACGAAAAACACCGATGAAAAATGGATGGAAAATATCTCGCTAAAGGAGGCTTTGAAAAAGTTGACAAGCCGAGAAAAACACATCCTGACCATGCGTTTCTTCGAGGGGAAAACCCAGATGGAGGTTGCAGATGAAATCGGAATCAGTCAAGCGCAAGTCAGCAGACTGGAAAAAAACGCCTTAAAGTATATGAGAAAATATGTCTGAACAGAAGGGGTTTATCATAGTAAGGATAGGAAATATCTCATTGGGATATTTCCTTTTTTCATTGTCTTTTATGGCGGGAAATGTCATAATGAATCGATGGAAGAGGAGGTTTGGCCGATGCAGTATATCGATACGGTATGGATCATTATCTGTGCATGTTTCGTCTTCTTTATGCAAGCAGGCTTTATTTGCTATGAGGTTGGTCTTGTCCAAAGCAAGAATGTTATATCAGTAGCCATTGAAAATCTGCTCACTTTTATGATTACTACCATAGGCTTCTGCCTTGTGGGATTTCCCCTTATGTTCGGCGAAACCCATCGCGGACTGATCGGAAACAGTTTCTGGCACTTTGAGGGAATTTCGGAAGCATCCCCCCTGGGCTATGCCTTTGTCTTTTTTGAATTGATGTTTGCCGCCACCGCCGTTACAATTTTTGCCGGATCCTTATCGGAGAGAACCAAACTGTTTCCTTTACAGATTGCTGCGATCATCAGCGCAGTAGTCATCTTTCCGATATACGGTCATTGGGTATGGGGTGGAATATTCCTGAAACAGGATACCTGGCTTTCCTCATTAGGTTTTATTGACTTCGCAGGAGCCACCGTAGTGCACACCACGGCCGGTTTTATCGCGTTGGCAGGTCTGATTGTCGTCGGCAAAAGGAATAAACCGAAAAGCGGCAGATCCAATATACCCTTTGCGGCACTAGGAGTCTTTATTCTGTGGTTTGCCTGGTTTGGTTTCAATGGGGGAAGTATCTTGGCTTTTAATGATAAGGTGGGACTGATCCTATTCAATACAAATCTCGCCGCCGCATCGGGGATGTTGGGGGCACTTGCTGTGAATCTCCTTCTATCCAGGAACGGAGGCTACCTGATATCCATCTTTAATGGGGTCCTAGGGGGATTGGTTGCGATTACAGCCGCGTCCTACTATCTCGAACCACTGGCAGCCTTGATCATTGGCCTTCTTTCAGGCATGATTGTTGATTTGTCCAGCTATTTGCTGGACAAGACCGGAATTGATGATGCCGTCGGCGCAGTACCCATCCACTTGTTTGGTGGTATGGCAGGGACCTTACTGCTTCCGTTTTTCATGAAGGAAGAATTGCTGCACACAGGAGATCGGTTCAGCCAATTTCTTATACAGCTTCTTGGGTTGTTTGTCAATTTCTGCTGGGCTTTCGGTGTTGCGTTTATCATGTTTAAGATGATTGACAAAATATTCGGCATGAGAGTAACCATGGAGGAGGAAGAAAAAGGTCTCAATATTGTAGAGTTTTCCGATATCTATTCCTGGGAAAAATTTATGGAAATCAGCGGTTATGAAAGAGAAATCAACGATAAGAATGATTTGCTTCGAAAACAAGCTCGTCTTCTGACAGTAACGGAAGAGCAGGAAAAGGTAAAGCTAGCGAGGGATCTTCACGACGGAGTCGGGCAAAGCCTAGCCGCATTAAAACTGATTCTTGGTATCACCAAAAAAGATTTGGAAGACGCAAAGATTCATCTGGATAAAGAAAAACTGATACAAAGCACGGATAAGGCAGTAACCCTTACTGAAAACTCAATTAGTGAAATACGAAATGTATTAAATAACTTAAAACCGGAACCATTAACAGAAAATGGACTTACAAGCGGGTTGACTGCTATGGCGGAAGGGATGAATCAAACGACTACCATGTCCTGTACGATTCAGATACGAAAGCCCATTCCACATTTTGACGAAACTGTCACCTTAAATATTTACCGCGTCATTCAGGAAGCAATTACCAATATTGTTAAGCATGCCAATGCAAGGAAGGTTGACATTATCGCCGGTGAATCAATGGATGACGGACTTTATGATTTTCAGGTCATTGACGATGGAGTTGGCTTTTCTGCAGAGAAACGACAATACGGAGTTGGAATTCCGTCCATGGCTGACAGAGTGAAGATGCTGGGAGGCAGGTTTCATATTGATAGTACGGTGGGGAGCGGAACTAGAATTGTTGTGGAGGTGCCGATAACCGATGAATGAGAAATTAAAAATTTATCTTGCAGATGATCATAAGATACTTAGAGAATCCTTGAATATTCTGCTCAGTCAGGAGGAGGACATCGAGGTAGTTGGAGAGTCAGAGGATGGCTTGGCAGTTGAGGAAGGACTTAGAAAAACAGCTGCAGATATTCTGATCCTTGATATTTCAATGCCTAAGAGAAGCGGCTTAGATGTCGCGAAAAATATGGTGAGACAATATCCGGAGCTGAAAATCATCTTTCTAACAATGCACAAAAGTGAAGAGATTCTAGCGGAAGCCTTCGAAAGCGGAGCAGTGGGTTATGTACTGAAGGAAAATGCTTTTGAGGAGTTGAATAAGGCAATCCATGCAGTCAAAGACGGAAAGGTTTACGTTTCTTCAGAGCTCGCCCCCACCATGCTTCATGGTTTTCTCTCCAACGAAAGAAGGGGGAATGATCTATCTGTTCGGGAGCGTGAAGTTTTAAAGCTATTGGCAGAGGGCTACAGCAACAAAGAAATCTCTGATATGCTGATGATTTCTGTCAAGACAGTTGAAACCCATCGTGCCAATATCATGCGGAAAAATAATTTCAAAAACATTACTGAACTGGTACTGTATGCAGCCAGGAATCATCTGATCGAATTATAACGAGAATAAAGGATTTCCCTGATAAAAATAGGGGTTTTGTGGTATTTCCACAAGGCCTTTATTTTTTTATGATCATTACAGAAAGTTATATTGCCGGAATCATAAAAGTTAATTTGAAGGGAGTGACTGAAATGGTTAACAGCGGAGATACCGCATTTATCATTATTTGTGCAGCTTTAGTATGTCTCATGACTCCAGGACTTGCGTTTTTTTATGGTGGTTTGGTTTCGAGAAAGAATGTATTGACCATCATGATGCAAAGCTTTATCTCAATGGGAGTTGTAACCATCATTTGGGTGCTGGTAGGATTCTCAATGGCCTTTGGCCCGGATATCGGCGGAATCATCGGCGGAATGAAATATGCCTTTTTGTATGGCGTAGGAATGGAGCCAAATTCAACCTACGGAGCAACCATTCCATTTCTGACATTTTTCAGTTATCAGCAGATGTTTGCAATCATTACTCCAGCTTTGATCACAGGCGCGTTCGCTGACAGAGTCAATTTTAAGAGTTATTTGATTTTTCTCGTCGCATGGAGCTTTTTAATTTATATTCCTCTTGCTCATTGGGTATGGGGCGGCGGGTTTTTACAGCAGATGGGCGTAGTTGATTTCGCAGGAGGAATCGTAGTGCATGCCAGCGCAGGACTCGCGGCTTTAGCTTCTGTTCTGTTTGTAGGAAAGAGAAATCTTACAGAAGACCAGAAAGAACCGCATAATATCACTTATGTAGCACTGGGAACCGGGTTGCTTTGGTTTGGATGGTTCGGATTCAATGCCGGTGGTGCATTGGGAGCGAACGGAATAGCTGCCATCGCGTTTATTAACACGGATATTGCTGCTTCTGTAGCAATGATTACCTGGTTGGCTATTTCATGGGTTAGAGAGAAAAAACCAAGCTTTGTCGGAGCCTTGACTGGAGCAGTTGCAGGCTTGGCGACAATTACCCCTGCGGCAGGATTTATTGAGCCTTGGGCTGCCGTCTTGATTGGATTAGCATCCGGAGCGATCTGTTACTATGCAGTCCAGCTTCGAATTAAACTGGACTGGGATGATGCCCTTGATGTCTGGGGAGTACATGGTGTAGGTGGAATACTTGGGAGTATTTTGGTCGGCGTATTTGCCGTAGAATCCGTCAATGGGATTAACGGACTGATAGCCGGGGATGTACATCAATTTCTGGTGCAGCTCGCAGGAGTTGCAATCGCATCAATCTATGCCTTTATCGTCACGTTACTGATCTTAAAAGTGGTTAATATTTTCGTACCGGTCCGAGTATCCGAGGCGGAGGAAAAAGAAGGATTAGATGTTTCCATACACAAGGAAGTTGCATATCATATTTAAGATATGAACTAGCAGAAAATCCTTTCGTTGCATAGAAACGAATAGTAAGTGAAAAAGTATGTCCAAAAGGGCATACTTTTTCTTTTTCGATCATAAATTTAAAGCGGAGAACAACGAAGGAGATAAAGGGGGATCAAAGGAATGATAAGTACACAGGATCTGAGGAATAAAGAGGTAATCAATATCTTTGATGGGAAAAGTCTGGGTTATGTTTATGATATTGAGGTAAATCTGGAAAAGGGAATCATTGAAGGGATCATTGTTCCCGCACAGCGAAGTATTTTCAGCTTTTTTGGGCGAGGGGATAATGACTATGTGATTAAATGGAAGGATATCAAGCGAATCGGCGATGATGTTATACTGGTGGATGTAGCAGGAATATTTGAGATGGAGAACGGATATGAAAGAAATCATATGAAAAGTCCCGTCGGATACGGTAGCTATGAGGAAGATCGGAAACGGAATGGCGATTGAATCGTCTCTGATGCTTTGAATAGGATTAAAAATCCTTGCATAAGCCACAATATATAGGTAAAATAAATCCATGATGTAATAGCAATTGTGTATAGGCCGATGCTTAGCATTGTTTGTGAAGTTATTCGTGTAATGGAGGGGATAATATGAGATGCCCATTTTGTGAAAATTTGGATACTAGAGTAATTGATTCAAGGCCGACGGAAGAAGGACATGCTATCAGACGCAGACGGGAATGTGACAGCTGCAATAAACGTTTTACCACCTATGAAAAGGTCGAAGAGATGATTTTTATGGTGGTTAAAAAAGACGGGAGCCGAGAGGCTTTTGATAGGAACAAGGTGATGAATGGTATCATCAAGGCTTGTGAGAAAAGACCCGTGCCAATAGCAGATATTGAAAAAATAGTAGACGATATTGAGCGCGGACTGAACAACATGATGGAAAAAGAAGTGGAAAGCAAGCTGATCGGAGAAGTTATTATGGAGCATCTTAAGGGTTTAGACGAAGTCGCCTATGTGAGATTTGCCTCCGTTTACCGTCAGTTCAAGGACGTGAATACCTTTGTTGCGGAGATTGAGAAACTGCTTGGAAAGGAAAAGACGGATGGACAATAGGATAAGGATTGCCATTGACGGTCCTTCCGGAGCGGGTAAAAGTACAATTGCCAAGCGAGTGGCAAAGCTGCTGGAAATCGACTATATCGATACGGGGGCGATGTACCGTGCGATTGGCTATAAGATCCTGCAAAACCGGATTGGTCTGATGGATAAGGAAGCACTGCAGCTTCTTTTAGCGAAGACAGAAATCGATTTTACTGCCGGAAACATTGTATTGGATGGTGAAATTGTGAATGATAGAATCAGAACCCCCGAGATATCAAAGATGGCATCAGATGCCTCTGCATTGCCTGAGGTTCGGGAAAAGCTTGTAGCACTCCAGAGAAAAATGGGCCAGGTCAAGAGCGTGGTCATGGATGGAAGAGACATCGGCACCAACGTACTGAAGGATGCGGAGTATAAATTCTATATGACTGCTTCCTCAGCCGAGCGGGCAAAGCGCAGGTGGCTGGAACTCATGGAGAAGGGTGAGCCTGCAGACCTGATACAGGTAGAAGCGGACATTATCCAAAGGGATTATAATGATTCAACAAGATCACTCAATCCACTGAAAAAGGCCGAGGACGCAATGGAGCTTGACACGACGGGGATGACCATAGAAGAAGTAACTCAGAAAATACTGGAGGTAGTCAAATGGCAATCGTAAGGCCATTTCGCGCGGTAAGGCCGGCGAAAGATTATGCAGACAAGGTAATTTCTCTACCTTATGATGTAATGAACAGAGAAGAAGCGGCGAAAATGGCCGAGGGGAATCCATATAGCTTTCTGCATATCTGCAGATCGGAGATTGATCTTCCCCATGTGGAAAATCCGTATTCGGAGACGGTTTACGAGAAAGCAAGAATAAATATTGACGACTTTCTTATCAATGAGATATTATTCCGGGAGGAGGAGCCGCTGCTGTACATCTACAAACAGGAAATGGACGGACGTTCTCAAGTCGGCATTGTAGGTTGTGTTTCCATTGACGAATACCTGAACAATACGATTAAAAAGCATGAGTTTACAAGAGTGGAAAAAGAGCTGGATCGTATCAACCATTTTGACCGTTGCAATACCAATACGGAACCAGTTTTTTTAACCTATCGGGACGATAAGAGACTGCGTATGTTGATTGAAGGCTGGATGAACGGCCATATGCCGGAATATGAATTTAAGACAGAGGATGGGATCGGCCACGCCCTTTGGCCAATAACAGATCAGAACGTAATCGGCACACTGACAGCCCTGTTTGATGAAATCGATTCCCTCTATATTGCAGATGGACATCATCGTTCCGCCTCTGCTGTAAAGGTTGGACAGAAACGCAGGGAAGCGCATCCGGGTTATACGGGGGAAGAGGAGTTCAATTACTTCATGGCGGTCATCTTCCCAGATGTTGATTTAAGAATATTTGACTATAACCGGGTTGTGAAGGATTTGAATGGCCTTTCCAGGGAAGAATTTCTACAAAAAGTTGCCGAGAAATTCCTGGTTGAGCCGGTGGGAAACAGTCCTTACCGGCCGAAAGAAAAGCATCATTTCGGGATGTATTTGAAGGACCAATGGTACAAGCTGACTGCAAAAGCCGAGATCGTCTGTGATGAAGACGTCATCAAATGCCTCGACGTTTCGATTCTTCAGGATAATCTGCTTCAGCCAATCCTTGGAATCAACGATCCGCGTACTGATAAGCGCATCGACTTCGTAGGCGGCATCCGAGGTCTGGGAGAACTGGAAGGTCGAGTGGCACAGGATATGAATGTGGCATTTGCACTTTATCCCGTTTCAATCTCGGATTTGCTGGCGGTATCCGATAAGGATATGGTTATGCCACCGAAATCCACATGGTTCGAGCCGAAGCTTGGCAGCGGCCTGTTTATGCACGAACTATAAAAAAGTATTTTCCCGGAAACCGCCTCCCTTAAGATGCTTCGCATCAAGGTCGGTAATCGGTTTCACGGTTTCCTCATAAAATACTTTTTTCCAGTCGGATAATTGACCTACTAATGATAAGTATAAAAACCCTCTGACTATGGGAAAATAGCTTCAGGGGGTTTTATTATGAAAAAAAGATTAATCCTGTTAATGATCGGTTTTGCTGTTCTGCTTTTGGTATTGACAGCCAGACTGACACAGATACAAATATTAGAAAGTGAAAAATACGCCTCAGTGAGTGCGAAACAACAGCGGATCACCCTAAATGGGGAGGATACCAGAGGGACGATATTCGATAGAAACGGAAACCGCCTTACGGGAGCCGGTGAAAGCTATATTTACATCCTGAAAAAAGATGCGCTGGACGCCACCGCTGCAAGGATTTTTCAGGCAATCGGTGCGGAAAAGGTTGAGAATGAAAACACGAGATATCTGGTTTATCGCAGCGGTATATTCAGCGAAGAAGCATCTTATATGCTGAAGCGGGACTACAATGCTTTTATCATCAAAGGGGTGACTCGCTATGAGGAGGATCAGCCTGCGGTTCATTTTGTCGGATACATCAATGAGATAGACGGCACGGGAGCCTCCGGTATCGAAAAGGAGTTTAACAACATTTTATCCCGGAAACAGAAGGTCGTTTACGCCTCCGTGGACGGGAAGCGTATGATCATTCCAGGTCTGGGGATTTCCAGTACGGTGGAAAATCCCGATTGCGGCGTCATTACAACGCTGGACCTCAAGATACAGAAAAAAGCGGAGCAGGTATTGAAGGATTCGGGTTACAGCGGCTCAATTATCGTGGTGGATGCCAAAAATGGTGATGTATTGGCAGGAGCCAGTGCTCCTTGCTATCATCCTTCCCGGGTGGAAGAATATCTAGACAGCAGCAATGAGGAATTTATAAACAAGGCAACCCAAAGCATGTATCCGCCAGGCTCTATCTTTAAAATTATTGTTGCCGCTGCAGCGCTGGAAAATGAAGTTGTAAACGAAGATACGCTATTTCAATGCAAAGGTTTTGAAGAAATCAACGGAATCAGAATCAACTGTTCAAAGGAAGAGGGACATGGAGAGATCAGCTTTAGAGATGCTTTTGCTAAATCCTGTAATTCTTCATTCATTCAACTCGGTGCTCTGACCGGGGGAGAAGAGATTCTGAAAATGGCAGAGGCATTCGGTGTTGGAGAACGAGCATTTCAGGGAAGGATAGAGGAGAAAATCGGCTTGCTTCCGGGGACAGGGGATATACAGGGAGCAGGAATCGGAAATCTGTCAATTGGACAGGGGAAATTGCTGGTCACGCCGGCTCAGGCTGCCAGAATCACTGCCATTATTGCTTCTGGAGGAGTAGATTATGGCCTATCGCTGATCAAGGGAACCACAGAGGGGGGCGAAATCGAATACCTAGAAAAGAAGCCTTCCAAACGTGTCTTAAAGAGAGAAACGGCAGAGTTCATCCGTGATTTCATGGTAGACACTGTGAATTATGGAACTGCAAACAACTTGTTATGTGAGGGAGTAGCAATTGCGGGGAAGACCGGCTCAGCAGAAGCGTCCTACCATGGAGAATTGGTGGTACACGGCTGGTTTACCGGATTCTTCCCTGCTGGAGAACCTGAATATGTAATTACCGTTTTTGTTGAGTCGGGCGGCTCCGGAAGAGGTTCTGCCGTCCCTCTATTTCGTCAAATGGTAGAGTACCTCAATTAAATTTCATACTCTTCGGAAAAGGCTTCTTTTAATTTTAAGATAGCCTTTTTTTCAATTCTTGAAACATATGAGCGTGATATGCCAAGCTCCTTTGCCACCTCCCTTTGCGTCTTGGCATTTTCTCCTGCAAGTCCGAAGCGTTTAATAATCACCATCCTTTCCCTGTCCTTCAGAAGATGATAGATAGCATCGTGGAGCTTTTTTACCTGCATTTTGTTATCGATATCGTCGATGATGGCATCAGTATCTGTACCAAGAATATCGTTGAAATTGATTTCGTTGCCATCCTTATCCGTACCCACGGGATCGTTTAGAGAGATTTCGATTTTAGTTTTTTTTGTTGTCCGGATGTTCATTAAAATTTCATTTTCAATGCATTTTGCGGCATAGGTCGCAAGCCTGACGCTTTTATTTCTATTATAGGTGTTGACGGATTTAATCAATCCAATGGTGCCGATGGAAATCAGGTCATCTGGATTTTTCCCCGTATTTGCATATTTTTTTGCAATATGAGCTACCAATCTTAAATTTCGTTCTACGAGGATATTCTTCGCTTCCATATCCCCCTGTTCGTAAAGGGAAAGGTAATAGGCTTCTTCGGTGTCGGTCAACGGCTGCGGGAAGGAATTCCCCATTGAGACATAAGAGGATAGTAAAACGAGTGGATTCGACAAAAGCAGGGATGTGAGTATCAATGATATGCTCATATACATAAACCCCTTTCCGTGGATATCAAATGTGTTAGAAGTATATGCAATGAGATGGTGAATAGTGCCTGTCAGACTGAAAAGAGGACAGTTGAACCTGTCTCTTTATGACATAAATAAACGCCTTCCGTGGGTACCCTCTCGGAAACCGCCATCTTTAAATGCTGCGCATTAAGATGGTAAAAGGTTTCACGGTTTCTTTTGAGAGTACCCACGGAGAGGCGCTGCCATAATTCATTACAATAGGCAGGTCACCGCTGTTCTAGAGGGCGATTTCCGGCCAGTTTTTTTCCAATTCTGTTTTGATTTTTCCCCAAGGAAAACCGATGACATTGTCATAGTTTCCGATGATATGAGTAATATGTTTTCCCCATGTGCCTTGGATTGCGTAGCTTCCCGCCTTGTCCCACGGCTCGTCGGTATTAATATAACGCAGGATGTCATCATCGCTGTAGTCGTTGAAAAAAACCTCGGTGACATCAAAAAAGATTGAACGTTTGGGAGTGTTCGGGCTGACCAATGACACACCGGTAGCCACAAAATGGCTTGTATTTCTAAGAAGCTTTAACGTGTTTAATGCGTCTTTTTCATCAATCGGTTTTCCGATCATTCTGTCCTTATAGACGATGGTGTCCGCTGCAATGATCACGGAGGAAACCAGATTCCCGTTTGATTCCTTTCGCAGAAGCTTTTCGACATACAATGCTTTTTTTAAAGCCAGAAACATAACGGCCTGCTCCATCGTCACATCAAAAGGAAGGGTTTCCTCTACTGCGGAAGCCATAACGATCGGCTCAATTCCTATATTTTTCATCATTTCGATTCTTCTTGGGGAAGAGGAGGCTAAAATAATGCAATTGTTCATTTGTCATCCTTTCAAACTTATATGCTGCTAGCAGGCAGCAATTTTATCGAAACAAATATGATGAATCTAGCACATTTTACCATCCGATTATGAAAAGCACAAGATAGAAAAAGGAAGGCCATCGGAGCCACTAGACTCAGATGACCTTGGTCTGCCATATTCCCGATTAGCGAATTAGAAACGGTTGGGGTTAACGCATAACTTCGAAGGATTGGCAATCAGTACATTGATCCTGTTTCGGGTTTTTTTCATGGGTACCTACCTGAATCTGGCTTAATGCGCAGTATTCACCACTATCACAATGGTTTCTGCAGGAATCAACGGTACATTTTATACTGTGATTTTTATTACTCTTGTCCATCTTAACCTCCTGTTGATTTTATTTTCGATATTATTATGTCTCACTGATTAAATTATATATTAGGTAAATTTTAAAATCGTATTTTAAATTAAGGAAACCAAATGGTTTTCTTTGGTTTTTTAACATTTTTAATTGTATTAATTCGGGCAGAATGTTAAAATAATAGATACTTATGGGAATCGCGAGATCAGGGGCACTTGATGTTTAACGTCAAGTAATATTGAACAAGGGAAAAGGAGGACTAATCAGCGAAAAGCTAAGGGGGAAAAATGAATCACACAAGAAAAGCGGCTATGATCAAGGAGCTTCCTTTTGAAGAACGACCTAGGGAGAAACTCGTTCAATACGGAGCCGAAACCTTATCCAATTCGGAGCTTCTTGCCATTTTGATCGGATCAGGGACAAAGGAAGTGTCTGCGATCATGCTAGCAAATCGAATTCTTGCCCTTGAAGAGGAAGCGGGTATTTCTTATTTAACAAACTGCCTACCCGAGGAGCTGTCGGACATACCTGGCATGGGCATGGCAAAATCCTGTCAGATTATTGCGGCGATAGAACTTGGTAAACGAATTGCTACAAAACCAAAAATGAAACGGATCAATATCAAGTCTCCTAACGAAGTGGCTTCTTTGTTTATCGAGGAGATGAGATATTTAAAAAAAGAGTATTTTAAGGTTTTACTCTTAAACACCAAGAATGAAATTATCATGATCGAGAACATCTCAATCGGCAGTCTGAACAGCTCTGTGGTCCATCCCAGAGAGGTTTTTTGTACTGCGATTAAAAAAAGTGCCTGTTCCATGATCGCAGTCCACAATCATCCGAGTGGAAACCCAATGCCGAGCCAGACTGATATCGATATCACCAAAAGACTGGTGGAAGCAGGAGAGATATTGGGCATCAAGGTACTGGATCACTTGATCATCGGTGACGGAATCTATGTAAGCTTGAAGGAAAAGATGCTGCTATAGTTTATGCTTTTAATATAATATTGTATAGATTTAAAGGAGAGGATGTAATATGTGCTTATTTGTGAAAGACATGGGAATTGATTTGGGTACGGCTAACACCTTAATTTATATAAAAAATAAAGGGATCGTCCTCAACGAACCCTCGGTCATTGCGGTCGACGCATTTACGAAGAGTGTGTTGGCCACGGGAAAAGAAGCCAAGGGAATGATTGGAAAAACTCCGGAGAGCATCCGGGTTATAAGGCCGCTGCAGGATGGCGTTATTTCCGATTTTGAAATGACTGCCTGCATGCTGAAGACATACATAAAAAGGGTTATGCCCGAAACATCTTTCTTTACCAAGGTCAGGATCGTCGTAGGCGTTCCTTCCGGCGTGACGGAAGTAGAAAAAAGAGCTGTCGAAGAAGTAATTCGTCAAATGGGAGCGAAAGAAGTATATATTCTGGAGGAACCGATGGCGGCTGCAATCGGGACAGGCCTTGCTGTTGATAGTGCAATGGGCTGCATGATTGCCGATATTGGCGGCGGAACGTCCGATATCGCAATTATTGCCCTTGGGGGAATCGTAACGAGTACCTCCTTAAGACACGCGGGAGACAAGCTCAATGATGCAATTGTTGCGTATATGAGGAAGCAGTATGATCTACTCATTGGAGATAAGACGGCGGAAGAAATCAAAGAAACGATCGGATGTGCATACATAGATAAATCGGATCCGGATAGTATCAAACAAATGGAAGCGAGAGGCAGAGACATCATTAGCGGACTTCCAAAGACGATTATCATTACATCTGTCGATGCGATGAAAGCATTAGAGGAACCAATCAAAATCATTATTGATGGAATTAAAAGTACGCTTGAGAAGACTCCGCCTGAGATTTCAGCGGACATTGTCAGCAATGGTTTGGTGTTGTCCGGCGGCGGAGGGCTAATAAAAGGCTTAGACGATCTGATCGAGTATTCGACGGGATTGAAGGTTACTATTGCAGAAAATGCGCTGGAGGCGGTAGCGGAAGGCACAGGAAAAAGCTTGTTAAGCATTGATAAGATTCAAAAATATGCAGGAAGAGGCACGAAAAAGAGAGTATGAATTGGCTGAGAGAACATAAAATTTTAACAGTTATATTGTCGATATTTTTCCTATTGGTTATTGTCGTCGTGATATCATATAGCAATATCGGGAATAGTACAGTTTTGGGCCGCAGTGTCAATAAGGTGGTTGCCATGATACAGGGCCCTGTTTCCAGTGCGGGAAACGGAGTAAAGACAGGAGTATACGGAATTCTTCAATTTCGTAATATCCTGAAGGAGAATGAGGAACTGAAGGATCAGATTTCTGATCTGAACAGGGAAATCATCCAGATTAAGATGACGGAAGCAGAACTGGCGGAGCTTCAGAATCTGTCCAATATTTTAGGATATGAAAATGTTACGCCGTATTATTCCTATGTGACGGCAGACGTAGTTGCTATGGACGGTTCCAATTGGTTCAATCTTTTCACCATTAATGCAGGAACAAAGGATGGGGTCTATAAAGATGCAGTGGTCATCAACGGTGACGGGCTTATCGGCAGAGTGTTAGAGGCCGGATCCGACTGGGCAAAGGTTATTTCAGTAATCGATGAATCCAACTCAGTGAGTTTTAAAGTCTTCAGAGATATGCAGCTTTTAGGAATTCTGTCCGGGGACGGCAAAGGAAGCCTGAAGGGATACATGGTGGATACAGAGGCAGCGGTAATCGAAGGGGATATTCTCATCACGTCCGGTATGGGCATGTATCCGGAGGGCATTCCCATCGGCAAAGTAAAAAAGGTCGAATGGAATAATGACACGCTACTCAAAACAGTAAACATTGAGCCCAGCGCATATTTTAAAAATTTGCAGAAGGTTACCGTATTGGTGAAAAAATGATCAGGAGGCAGCTGTGAAATACAGATACTCATTTTTAATATTTTTTTTGGCATTCATACTGCAATCCACAATTATGAATCATTTCGGGATTTTTCAGATGTCACCCAATTTGATCCTTTGCCTGGTGGTGATTTTTTCATTTTTGTATGAGGGCTACAACGGAATTGTTTTCGGCATTGTTTTTGGATTTGTCAGTGATATCTGTTTTGCCGAGATTATTGGAATCACTGCCATGTGTAACTTTGCTGTGGCGTTGATCTGCATAGAAATGAAGCGATACTTTTATAAAGAAAGCAGAATTTCCGTCATGATTGCAACCAGCATTGGGACAGTCGTGTATGCATTATTCTTTTGGAGCGTCTACAGAATACTCGGGAAGGGCGCTGACTTTGTATATGTAATGGAAAAAGAGGCCATACTGCTGATTTATCATATCTTTATCACCATGGTGATTTATCAGATCATTCGCCGAAGTGTCATTAAACACAGCGGCGACCGATATATGTACCGGGGAAACCTGCAAGAGGCAAGGAGCTTGAATCGATCATGAAGTGGATAAAATCTAGGAACAACCAAATACTCACCATGGTTATGATTATGATGGCAATCTTGACGATCAGACTCTTTGGGTTAACGGTAGTGGAAGGCAGCCAGTGGGATGAAGCTGCTTCCGGTCTCAGCATAAAAAGCATCAATTCTTCCGCGCCCAGAGGTGAAATTCTGGATCGGTACGGAAGAGTCTTGGCGGGCAATATTCCCAGCTTTACTGTTCAGTTCAGCGCCGGGGATCTATCCAATGAGCAGATCAACACAGTCTCAAAAAATCTGATCCACATTCTGGAGGTCAATGGAGATGCGTATTATGACAATTTCCCGATCTTAATCGAGAACGGCAATTTTGTGTATACCTATCATAAAGATATCAAGGATTGGCTTGCCGCGCAAGCAATGCAGACAGATTATTCGGCAGAGCAGGCATTCGACGAGATGAGAAGACGACAGAACATAGAAGAAGGTCTTGATAAATATGGAGCACAAGTGGAGCTTCAAACAGTATATAATATTTTTCCGCCGATTTCCGTTAAGAACATGAAGTTCTTAAAAGAATTGGATAAAGAAAGCTTTTTGGGCAGATATTATCTTGATACTGATTTAACTGCGGAACAAGCTTTCAATGCACTCAGAGAAAAGTTTGAGATCTCACCTGCACTGTCTGATACCGAAGCAAGGAAAATTATGGTGGTGCGAAACGAGCTGTCATCCCAAGGTTACCGGAAATATATGCCTGCAAAAATTGCTGGCGGTGTTTCAAATAAAACCATCGTGATCATTGAAGAGAAAAATTCTGATCTGCCCGGCGTGGAAGTAGTTGCTGAATCCGTAAGATATTATCCCAATGAAAATACCGCTGCCCATGTTTTGGGATATCTGGGGCAGATTTCGGAAAGCGAGAAGGCTTCCTATGATGAAAAAGGCTACAAGACCACTGATATGGTTGGTCAGGAAGGAATCGAAAAAGCCTATGAATCTACCCTGAAAGGACAGGATGGTACAAAGAACGTAGAGGTGAATGCCTTCGGAGAGCTGGTTCGAGTCATTAATGAAACGGAGCCGCAAAAGGGGAAGGATGTTTATTTAACCATCGACCTGGAGCTGCAAAAGACGGCGGAAGCTGCCTTGCAGCAAGCGCTCACTGAAATTCAAAAAGCCGGAACATTCCAAAGCCAGTGGGGGGATATTAAATACGGAACTGCATATAAAAATGCCAATGTGGGTGCAGTCGTTGCCCTAGACGTAAAGACAGGCGACGTGCTTGCTATGGCAAGTTACCCGAATTTCAATCCGAATTTATTTGCAACAGGAATCAGCAAGGACGACTGGAAGGCCCTACAGGGAGAAAACCTGAGAGATCCTCTGTCACCCTTGCCATTGTTTAACGTAGCAGCCAGAACAGCTGTACAGCCTGGATCGACTTTTAAGATGGTAACCGCCACCGCCGCATTGGATAGCGGTTTGGATCCAAACAGAAAATTGCGGGATGGAGGTTATGTCAAGTTGGGAAACAGGACTTACGGTTGTTTGATATGGAACAGAACCAGAGGAAACCACGGATATATCAACCTAATGGAAGCACTGGAAGTATCATGCAATTATTATTTCTTTGATATCGCAACGGGACGCGACTTTTATAAAAGGACCTCTCTGGGCTTGAAGGAGCCGATGAATATAGAGAAAATAACATCCTACGCGCAGCAATACGGACTTGGCTTAGAGACAGGGATAGAGATTCCGGAGACGGTTGTTCCTGTGCCCAGCCAGGAAAGAAAGCTTACTTCGATCAAATCCATGTTGAAAAACGTATTGATTGGTAGAGCAGAAATCTATTTCAAGAAGTCAATCATTGACGATAAGGCAAAACTGACGGAAAATATCAACACGATTGTAGGCTGGACAGAAGAGAACCCGAGCAGAAACGAATTGATTGCACGAGTTGGAAACCTAGGTGTAAAAGAGAATTTGATTGAAACAGTTGTCGACCTCTGTAAGTTTACCTACTTCAATCAGGCAGCATGGACAACGGGAGATGAACTAAATATCTCAATCGGTCAGGGAGAGAATGCCTATACACCTTTGCAAATGGCCAATTATGTTGCGACAATCGGTAACAAGGGTGTTCATAATCAGGTAAGCCTCATCAAGGCAATCGAAGGGGAAGGCGCCCATGTAAAGGAGCCAGGCAAAAAGATAGATCTGAAAAATGAAAGTGATCTGGATTATATTATTGAAGGAATGAAGCTGGTTGCAACAGGGTCAAAAGGTAGCTTAAGAGGAGCGTTTGGCAATTTCCCGGTTCAAGTTGCCGGCAAAACCGGAACCGCTGAGAGAGCAGGAAAAATCAATCCTCCCGACGAGGTGGAATATATCAAGCAGTATCTTCCTAGAATTAACAGCAGCTTGGTATGGGCTAATGTCGAAATGGAATTGAACAGACTGATGAAGGAATATCCTGAAATCTATACAACGAAAAATTATGCGGTTAGACAGGCGGTGATCAATCTGAGCAACGGAAAGGTTACCACAGCAAAGATCGATGCTTTTAAGGCCAGCTATGATCCTTTTGCTTGGGTCATGACGCTGGCCCCAGCCGATGATCCTCAAATCGCAGTAGCGGTACTGTTGTTTCAGGGAGGCACGTCGGGGTATGCCGCGCCGGTAGCACGAGAAGTAATCGGAAAATATCTGCAGCTTGATAAAGCGTATCAGGATTATAGCTTAGACACGAAAATCACACAATGAGGAGAGAAAAATGGGGAAGGTTATTTTAGTAGCTTCAGGAAAAGGTGGTGTCGGAAAGACGGTTTTTACGTCAAATGCCGGAGCGAAGCTTGCATTGGAAGGCTATAAGGTTGTCTTGATCGATATGAATATGGGTCTTCGAAACCTTGACATCTGTTTGGGTCTGGAGAATAAAGTGGTGTATGATGTTGCAGACGTCCTGACCGGTGTATGCAGGATCAAACAGGCATTGATCAAAGATAGGAGGTTTCCGGAGCTTTATTTAATGTCGGCTCCTCAAAACAAACAGAAAGCAGAAATCACCCCTCTCCACATGAAGGTGTTATGCAATAAATTAAAGAGAAACTTTGATTTTATACTTATCGATGCACCTGCAGGTATCGGTGAAGACCTTGTCATTTCAGGCGCTGGAGCAGATTCGGCAGTCATCATAACCGTGCCGGAATATGCTGCAGTAAGAGATGCTGATGCGTTGGATCAGGTCCTTCTTGAAATAGGTATCAAAAAGAGAACCTATGTTATTAACAAAGTAATTGCTAATTTGATTTGTACAGGGCTTGTTCCTAGCATAGCCGAAATAGCAGAGGCAATGCGACCCAATATGGCTGGAATCATCCAATATGATGAGAACATCCTCATTGCGGCGAACAACGGCCTGCCTATCGTTTACAGGGAAGGAACCTACATAGAAAAGAACTTCAAAAAGATATTGGAACGAATCATCGAAGCATCGTAAAAAGGATCATTTCCGGTCTCTGGGACGAATAAAGGAAAGCGAATAGTGTAGATCATTGAAAGGCAATAAAAATGAAACAATCATGCTTTTACGAAGCATGATTGTTTCTATGTTGAGCTATCCTATTTTAGAAATTAATGATCTTGCTTCTTATGCCGACATTCAGCACGATGCCCAGAGCGATCATATTGGCGACAACAGAGGAGCCCCCGTAGCTGATAAACGGCAGAGTGATTCCGGTAACCGGCATAATACCCATTGCCATGGCAATATTTTCAAATATCTGGAAGCAGAACATGGCCAGAATGCCGATTACAATCAGCGAACCATACATATCCTTGGCGTTATCTGCTATTTTAATCATTCGAAACAGAAATACGGTATATAAAAGAATAACGATAGCGCCGCCAATCATTCCAAGCTCTTCCGCAATTACAGAAAAGATGAAATCTGATTTTTGAACAGGAAGGAATTTTAATTCCTTTTGCGTTCCTTCAAAAAGTCCCTTTCCAAAGATCCCTCCCGAGCCGATTGCAATCTTGGAATTCCATACCTGATAATTCCCAGCGAGGGAATGGTTGTCCGGATGAAGGAATGCGTCAATTCGTTCCTTTTGGTGGGAAGCCATAAAACGGTACATGATCGGAATGGAGATCAAGAAAACTCCACCCAGCTTCGCAAACAGCTTATAATCAATTCCCGCAGAGAAAACCATAATTACAGTCATAAAACACATAACAACTGCAGTGCCAAGGTCTTCTTTCAGGATAATGCCAATAAACGGGGCCGCATAAAGAAGTGCCAATCCGATGCCCTTCATGGTATTTAAAGAACCTCGATTCCTTGTCAGATAACTTGCAAAGACAAGAACAAAAGAAATTTTAACAAGCTCCGAGGGCTGCATATCGATGGGCCCAAGATCCACCCAAGCACGGGCACCATAATGCTCCACCCCCAAGCCGGGAATATAGACCATCAAAAGAAAAAGGATTGAAGCGGCATAGATGAGCTTTTCCAAGCTTTCAAAGGTTTTATAATTAAATAATAGAACGATAAAAAGTGCTGCAGTACCAAGGCAATAGGCAGAAAATTGCACCGTAATATCCTTCGTAATGATAAACTGATCCTCATAAGAAGTGCTTCCGACCATGACGATGCTGATAATTGCGAACAAAACCGGCAGGAAGAGGAGCACTTTATCCATATTCTTCAGTAAATTTTTAAAATAATTCATAGATTGATACCTTCTTTGCTTCCTTGGGGACAAAATTCCAGAAATAGTGATTTTATGGAAAATATCACTGTATACGGCGGCTATTTAAACTTGACATTCTGTCACGATAAACATTATAATATATATTGTGTAGTTATATCAATATGTAATTACGTAATGCTGATATTTAGTAATTTGCCCAAGGTTTTACGGGCGTTAAAAAGTAAAAAATAATTTGGAGAAGGAGGTGTGTTAACATAGGAATAGGAATAGGAATACTCATTGGAATTGTTGCCTTAGCCTTTGGGCTGCTGGTTGGATATATATTCAGAAAAACTGTCGGAGAAAAAGCGATCGGAAGCGCGGAACAGAAAGCAAAGAATATGATCCTCGATGCTGAAAACAGATCGGAAACCATTAAGAAGGAAATAACCATTGAAGCAAAAGAAGAAGCGCACAGAATGCGAAGTGAAGTTGAGCGCGAAATCAGAGAAAGAAGAGCTGAAATCCAAAGATCGGAAAAACGACTGATCCAGAAGGAAGAAGCCATAGATCGAAAAACAGAGAATTTAGAAAAGAAAGAAGAAGGCATTACACAAAAAGAACAAGCATTAATTGAGAAACAACATGAACTGGATGGTTTTATCTCCAGACAAATAGAGGAGCTGGAAAGAATCTCCGGGTACACAGTGGAGGAGGCAAAAAATGTTTTGCTGTCCAACATTGAAAAAGAGATCAGATACGAAGCATCTGTAATGATCAAGGATATTGAGTCCAAAGCAAAGGAAGAGGCCGATAAAAAGGCGAAAGAAATCATAACCGGAGCAATACAGCGATGCGCTGCAGATCATGTTGCAGAGAGCACTGTTTCGGTGGTACAGCTTCCAAATGACGAAATGAAGGGACGTATCATCGGAAGAGAAGGAAGAAATATCAGAGCGATAGAAACCTTGACCGGAATTGATTTAATTATCGACGATACACCGGAAGCAGTTATTTTATCCGGATTTGATCCTGTGAGAAGAGAAATTGCCAGACTGTCTCTTGAAAAGCTAATCGTGGATGGTAGAATTCATCCGGCAAGAATTGAAGAGATGGTGGAAAAAGCAGAAAAAGAAGTGAACAACATCATTAAGGAAGAGGGTGAGCAGGCAACATTTGAGGTCGGCATACATAATCTTCATCCGGAATTGATTAAACTTCTTGGAAGATTAAAATACAGAACAAGTTATGGACAAAATGTCTTGAAGCATTCGGTGGAGGTGGCTCATCTGGCAGGTTTGATGGCTGGAGAATTGGGACTTGATATCAAGACAGCCAAGAGAGCCGGATTACTCCATGATATCGGAAAATCCATTGACCACGAGGTAGAGGGAACCCACGTTGATATCGGAATCGATCTTTTGAGAAAATACAAGGAATCGGAAACGATCATCAATGGTATGGCAGCTCACCACGGCGACTACGAAGCAAAGAGCATGGAAGCGGTTCTGATCGCGGCAGCGGATGCATTATCGGCAGCAAGACCTGGCGCAAGAAGAGAAACCCTTGAAACGTATATCAAAAGACTGCAGAAGCTAGAGGAAATCGCAAATACAACACCTGGAGTTGAGCGATCCTTCGCAATTCAAGCCGGACGTGAAATCAGAATCTTAGCCAGACCGGAAGAGATGAATGATGAAGAAATCGTATTCCTGGCGAGAGAGATCAGCAAGAAGATCGAAAGCGAGCTGGAATATCCGGGACAAATCAAGGTCAACGTAATCAGAGAAACAAGAGCAATCGAATATGCAAAATAAAGAAGAGGCTTATGCCTCTTCTTTCATGCAAATGAAAAAGTATTTACAACGTTCCGTGAACGGAACTCCTACGCAAGCGAAGCTTGCTACGCTGTCCGTTTTGCCGTTGCAGCTAAAGCTGCGGCAAAAAGGCACGAAAACCGCCGCCTTTGAATGCTTCGCATTAATGCGGTAAGAGGTTTCACGGTTTCCTAAGTAAATACTTCTTTCAATCAATTAATTAACCAATTACAAGGAAGAAAATCCAATTGGTTGGTCAGGTGGAGGACAACATGTTTGTGTATCTGGACAACAGCGCAACAACGAGACCATACGATGAAGTAATCTCGGAGTCTGTGAAATATATGGAAACCGATTATGGGAATCCATCTTCTTTGCATCGAATGGGAATCATTGCCGAAAAGGCCATCAAGGAGGCTAGAAAACGCATGGCTTTCTCATTGGGAGCAAGGGACGACGAAGTCTATTTCACTTCAGGTGGAACTGAGGCCGACAATATGGCTCTGTTCGGGGCGGTACAAGCCAGAAAAAGAAGAGGCAATAAAATTGTCACTTCTCAAATTGAACACCCAGCTGTTTTGGAAAGCTGCAGAAAGCTAGAAGAATTAGGCTTCCGAATAGAATACATCCCTGTGGATCGTAATGGTATGATCAATATACATGCACTGGAAAGTGCACTGGATGATCAAACCATTCTGATTTCAGTTATGCAAGTAAATAATGAAGTCGGATCGATTCAGCCCATTTCAGAGTTGATTGAATTAAAAAGAAGTGTCGGAAATCAGCTGGGAACGGAAATTCTGCTACATACCGATGCAGTTCAGTCCTATGGCAAGCTGCCTATGCAAATCAATGGAATCGACTTGTTGTCCGTCAGCGGCCATAAGATCCATGGACCGAAGGGTGTCGGAGCCCTTTATATAAGAAAGGGACTCAACATTCCACCTTATCATTTCGGTGGTGGTCAGGAACGTGGATTGCGGTCCGGTACCGAAAATGTACCTGCCATCGCCGGACTTGGAACCGCAGCAGAAGTAAGCTGCAGGAATATGGAAAGTCGAATAGAATCGATGAGATCGGTAAAAACTTACCTGACAGAAGGAATTCGTGCTGAGGTTCCGGATATCCGTTTTAACAGTTTGGAGGAAGGCAGCCCGGCTATTCTCAACGTAAGTTTTCTGGGTGTTCGAGGTGAAGTGCTGCTCCATTCACTGGAACAATCAGAGATTTATGTTTCAACTGGATCAGCCTGCTCCTCAAACAAAAAAGGGCAAAGTCATGTCCTGAAAGCCATGGGGCTTTCCGATAAGGAAATAGAAGGAGCGATCCGATTCAGCTTTAGCGAATTCAATACGATAGAAGAAATGGATTATGTTCTGGTTCAGTTGAAAGTTGCAGTACAGAAATATAGAAAGTTAGGTAGTTTCAGATGATAGAAGAAAGAAATACGTTTATCGTAAGATGCGGCGAGGTGGCGCTGAAAGGCCTGAATAAACCATACTTTGAGAGAATGCTGGTTGACAGAATTAAGCGTTCGCTAAAGAAGCATGTCGGAGTGGAAGTCAAACGGAATGAGGGCCTTATTTTCGTAAGGGCACAAAAAGAACTTGATCCCGATCTGATTATCGCTGACATTTCAAGGGTGTTCGGTGTGGCTTCCATCAGCCCTGCTGTTGAAACAGCTTCCGATATGGATGAAATCGGGCAGGCAGCAGTGGAATATATGTTGCGACTGATTGAAAAAAAGGGAGTAAAAACCTTCAAGGTCGATGCGAAACGCGCTGACAAGAACTTCCCTGTCAAATCTCCGGATATTGCGAAGATCATCGGCGCCAAGGTTTTAATCGGCTGCAAGGTGCTAAAGGTGGATGTACACAATCCCGACTGTTTGCTTTTTGTCGATGTAAGAAAAGATAAGTCCTATATTTATGAACAGAAGATCTCTGGCTTCGGCGGTCTTCCTCTTGGCACCAACGGAAAAGGGATGATCCTGCTGTCCGGCGGAATTGATAGCCCTGTAGCAGCTTGGATGATGGCAAAACGAGGTATGCTTATTGAGGCCGTTCATTTCCATTCCTACCCCTATACCAGCGAAAGAGCTCGGGAAAAGGTCATGGATCTGGCCGGTATCGTTGCAGGTTATTGTGGCAGATTTAAGATGCATATCATCAATCTTCTGCCAATTCAAGAATTGATCGTTCAAAACTGTCCGGAGGAAGAAACGACGATCCTAGTGCGACGATTCATGATGAAGATCGCGGAAAAGGTCGCTCAGGAAACCGACTGCTGTATGCTGATCACCGGTGAAAACCTGGGGCAGGTTGCAAGTCAGACTGCGGAAGCACTTGTGGTAACCGACCATTCCGTACAAATGCCGGTCATGAGACCCCTCATTGCCATGGATAAGGTTGATATCATGGACATGGCGAAAATGATCGGAACCTTTGAAACATCCATCCTGCCTTATGAGGATTGCTGTACCGTTTTTCTTCCCAAGCATCCGACAACAAAACCTAAGTTGACAAAGATTCTGGAATCGGAAGGCAGACTGGAAGTAGAACAATTGGTCGCAAACGCCGTTGCCTCCAAAGAAACAGTCACCATTTACCCAGTGGAATAATGATAGCGCCTGCCGCGTGTGTTCTCTTAGGAGCCGCCGTCTTTCAATGCGTAGCAAGCTTCGCTTGCGTAGGAGTTCCGTTCACGGAACGTTGAAAATACTTTTTTCTGTATTTCGACAAAAATAGAACCAAATCCCCTGAATCTCTTAGCGACAGGATGCAGACAAGCCTGTATAATCGGAGAAGAGGGGGTTTTTTTATGCAGATAGAATTTGAAATGATCGATGATATTTTGATTGCGGATCTAGATGGTGAGTTGGACCACCATACCTCGGCAGTTATCAGAGAAGAGATCGATAAGACTGTAGATGCCTTTCATTCAAAACATCTCATATTTAATTTTGAAAAAGTTACCTTCATGGATAGCTCTGGAATCGGCGTTATTATGGGTCGATATAATAAAATTTCACTATTAGGCGGCAGGCTGGTGATAACGGGCTGCAATGAATATATTGACAGGATTCTGGATATGGCAGGAATCTATACGATAACGCTCAGAATCGATACTGTTGCTGAGTCCATTGAAAAACTAGCATCGGAAACGAATGATGAGGAGGCAGAAGGCAGCAATGAATAATAAAAACGGAAAAGATATCATTTTAAATCGAATGAAGCTGGAATTTTTAAGCAGATCCGAAAATGAAAGCTTTGCGCGGGTTGCGGTAGCAGCATTTGCAGCACCTTTGGATCCAACCGTCGAGGAACTGACAGAAATAAAAACTGCGGTGTCCGAAGCGGTAAGCAATGCGATCATCCACGCATACGCAGAGGCTGAGGACGGAACGGTCACCGTCGAGTGCATGATCAGTGGGGACAGAAGGGTTACCATTATTGTTACAGACACCGGAATAGGAATCGAAGATGTAGTACGGGCAAGAGAGCCTCTTTACACTTCAAAGCCTGGGGAGGAACGTTCGGGTATGGGTTTTACCGTCATGGAGAGCTTTATGGATAAGCTGGAGGTGGAGTCTGCTCCTGATAAGGGCACCAGGATCACAATGATTAAAAATCTGGATTATGTCCTATGAGCTCCAATTACGTGACAAGAAGTAAAGAGGATACATACGATCTGATTGAACTCGCAAAAGGCGGAAATGAATGGGCCAGAGAAGAATTGATCAAGCAAAACACAGGATTGGTTAAAAATATAGCATTAAAATTCATAGGAACCGGATATGAACTGGATGATTTGCTTCAAATTGGGTATATTGGTCTTTTGAAAGCCGTTGATCGGTTCGACAGTAGCTATGGGGTGATGTTTTCCACTTACGCAGTACCCATGATCCTGGGGGAAATCAGACGATATCTCAGGGATGACGGAAGAATCAAAGTCGGAAGACAGGTCAAGCAGAGTATTAAGAATATGAAGCACATGCAGGAAGCGTTTTATAATGAGAATGGACGGTATCCGAAAGTGAGTGAGCTGGCTGATTTAATGGAGATGGAAACAGAGCAAATCCTCAACTTGATGGAAGCAAGCGACGCATTGACAAATCTTGAAAGTCTGGATGATCCGGACCGACAGGAGCGTCAAGGAGGAGAACCATATACCGATACGGAACAGCGAAATATCGATATGATCCATTTGAAGAGTATGATCGGAAAATTATCAAACAAAGAAAGACAGATTATTGTATTGAGATACTTCAAAGATATGACGCAGCAACAGGTGGCAGATTTAATGGGGATTTCACAGGTGCAGGTATCAAGGATCGAAAAACGGGTGCTGACGACACTGAGAGAGGAAATGATATAGACTATGGTTCCGGTCAGGTGATGATACAAAAAAAGCGTAGTGATGGTTACATCTCAACGCTTTTTTCTTTTTATAATTAATTGTTCCGCTTTTTCAATCTATTCCTATTCACCTTGAAATTCTTCTGAATCTCTGTTCCACTCTGGGAAATCAAGGATTTCGGGAGCCGGATAATCTATTCCGAGGATTGCAACTACATTGCCTTTGCTGTCGTGGATCGGTGCGAAAGACGACCAGACAGGATCATCCACATCATTGTCCCATGCGGATGGTGCAGGGGTAGGAGTTCCCTCCATCGCGGCGACAAACTGAGCTTCCGTTTCGTATTGATTCAGCCAGTCATCCGGTTCTACAGACCCATCTACCGTAATATCAAAGAAACCATCTTCAGGGTCTACATCAATCAAGCAATAAACATAATATGCACCACATTCTTCTCTAAATCCATCAAGAGTTGCCTTCATAGCATCATATCCCTCAAAATCTCTGGCTATTCCGGAATCCATCAGAGCAACATGCTGATCACCAAATTCGCCGTCAAGCTGAGCTGCATAACCGACTGCAAGATCGGTAACCTTATCCATAACTGCCTGCACCTCTGCAGGAGTTTCGGAACCTTCTTGTTCTGGCTCAGCGGGTTCTTGACCGCCGCATCCGGCAAAGGTTGCCAGGATAAGACTTACTGCTAGGAAAATAACAAACCATCTTGAGTTTTTTTTCATATTATTCCTCCTTTAGAAATAATAACAAGATAAAATTGATTAACTTATTTTAACAAACATAACAAGTTTCGTCAATGATGTGCTTATAAAATAAGAGTTCGGAAAGGATTTTTTTAACAGAAAACCTTGGGAAAGCGATCAATATTTATTGGTAATATTAGATTCATTTTTTGGTAATTAGACCATCAGAATCCCAATGTGCAATGCTGCGAAGAAAAGGCCAAAACATCTGAATTTTCAGTATATTCAGGGTATTTACGTATCCTAAAAAAAACAAAGAAATAAGTCAAGAAAAGGTTGCAAAACGATTTAAAATGTTGTTTACTTGTAATGTATAGTGTTATTTTTATAACGAAGCGCAGGAGGTCCCCACCGCCTCGTTGAAATGCAGATGTTAGAACTTTTTCTACTTTCTAAGATGTTCTACAGAAGCATTATAACAATAAGTCGTAACGATCCTAAAAGAGACGTGATAAATTTAATTTAAGGAGGCTAAACATGAACTTTCAACTAACGAAAGAACAAGAATTAGTAAGAAAAATGGTAAGAGAGTTTGCTGTGAATGACGTGGAGCCGATCGCTGCTGACATTGACAAAGAACACAGATTCCCTGTTGAGAATGTGAAAAAGATGGGGGAATATGGTTTGCTTGGCGTACCATTTCCTACTGAGCTTGGTGGAGCAGGTGGAGATCATATCTCCTATGCGATCACCGTTGAAGAATTGTCAAGAGTGTGCGCATCAACAGGTGTAATCTGTTCCGCTCATACATCCCTCTGTGCATGGCCAATTTGGGCATGGGGTACGGAGGAACAGAAACAGAAGTACATGATTCCATTAGCCAAGGGTGAAAAGCTCGGCGCATTCGGATTAACAGAGCCTAATGCAGGTACTGATGCCGGTGGACAGCAGACAAGAGCCATTGATATGGGAGATCACTGGTTAATCAACGGTGCGAAAGTATTTATTACGAATGGCGGCTATGCCGAGACATTCGTTGTATTGGCAATGACTGACAAGGCAAAGGGTACAAAAGGCGGAATCAGCGCTTTTATCGTTGAGAAGGGCTTTGAAGGATTCTCCATTGGAAAGACAGAAGATAAGATGGGTATCTGTGGATCCTCCACAACAGAATTGATCTTTCAGAATTGTAAAGTTCCGAAGGAAAATCTGCTTGGCAAGGTCGGGGAAGGCTTTAAGGTTGCTATGTCTACTCTAGATGGCGGCCGTATCGGGATTGCATCTCAGGCGCTTGGTATTGCACAGGGTGCATTTGACGTTACAGTTGAGTACATGAAATCTAGAAAACAGTTTGGAAAAAAGCTTTCTCAAATGGAAGCGCTTCAGTTTGAAATTGCTGACATGAAAACCAGAATTGAAGCTTCCAGATTATTGATTTATAAGGCTGCAGACATGAAGGATAAGCACCTTGCTTATGGTCCTGCTTCTGCTATGGCCAAATTATATGCTGCGGAAACCGCGATGTATGTCACTACCAAGGCTGTACAGCTTCACGGTGGTTATGGATATACCAAGGATTATCCGGTTGAGAGAATGATGAGAGACGCTAAAATCACTGAAATTTATGAAGGTACTTCAGAAGTTCAGAAGATCGTTATCGCAGCATCAGTATTTGGTAAATAATTAAGAAGGAGGATATAACAATGGCATTTAAAATTATTGTCTGCGCAAAGCAGGTTCCTGATACGAACGAAATCAAGATCGATCCGGTTAAAAAGACTTTAATTAGAGAAGGCGTTCCAAGCATTTTAAACCACGACGATGCAAACGCGCTGGAAGAAGCATTAAAAATAAAAGATATGTATCCTGATACCCATATTACAGTTGTAACTATGGGACCTCCACAGGCAAAGGATATGTTGATGGAATGTCTTGCGAAGGGAGCAGACGAAGGGGTTCTCGTCAGTGACAGAGCAGTTGGAGGATCTGATACATGGGCAACTTCCAATGCACTTGCTGCTGCGATCCTTAAACTCGGAGATTGTGACCTCTTGTTTGCAGGAAGACAGGCCATTGACGGAGATACTGCACAGGTTGGACCTCAGCTTGCAGAAAAACTGGGATTACCGCAGGTAACTTATGTGACAGAATTTAAAATCGACAAAAATATGAAAGACATCACAGTAAAAAGAGCCATGGAAGACGGGTATGAGTTGATCAAGATCCAGACTCCTTGCATGCTTACTGCAATCAAAGAACTGAATAAACCAAGATATATGTCCATCAACGGCATCTTTGGCTTAAAGAACAAAGAAATTAAGGTTTGGAATGCGAAGGACATCGAGGTTGACCTTGCAACTGTAGGTCTTGACGCTTCTCCAACGAACGTTTATCGCTCATTTACACCTGCTCCGAAGGGAAAAGGGAAGATGATCGAGGCGGACACAGAAAAAGAAGCTGCGCAGTCGCTTTTAATCAACTTAAAAGCGAAGCATGTAATCTAAGAAGGAGGAGGAATTGAAATGGCAATTATAGTTATTAAAGATAAATGTAAAGGATGTAAACTATGCATCAAGGCCTGTCCATTTGAAGCAATCGACATGGATGGTAAGCTGGCCGTCATCAATGAAAAATGTACTGCCTGTAACCAGTGTATCCCTTCCTGTAAATTCGATGCGATCATAAAGACAGAGTCGGAAGACGGTCCGGTGGATCTTTCCGCATACAAAAACATTTGGGTTTATGCAGAACAGAGAAAAGGAAAGCTTTTAAATGTTGCATTGGAACTGATCGGGGAAGGCCATAGATTATCAAGAGAAATCAGTGATGATGCTAAGGTTTGTGCTCTCATCGTTGGAAATAACGTCGAACATATTGCAAAAGAATGTTTTGAATACGGGGCAGACTCCGTATATCTCATAGAAGATCCTCTTCTTGAGAATTACACAACAGATGGATATACAAAGGTTATCGTAGATGCGGTTAAGGAATACAAGCCGGAAATCGTTATTTACGGTGCGACTCATATCGGGAGAGACCTCGCTCCGAGAGTAGCTGCCAGATTGAACACCGGGTTGACAGCAGACTGTACCAGACTTGACGTTAAGGTTTCCAGTTATATCGATTATGCAGTGAAAAACACTACTTTGGATGTATCCTCACTGGATCCAAACTCAGAGGATAAGGGATTGAAACAGACTCGTCCTGCTTTCGGCGGAAACCTGATGGCAACGATCATCTGTCCGAAGACAAGACCTCAAATGTCAACGGTAAGACCTGGCGTTATGCAGAAGAGAGAAAGAAAAATCGGTGCTGCCGGTGAATTGGTTAAAGTTAAGCCTGTTATCGCCAAGAGTGATATCAAAATCGAAATCCTTGACATCGTGAAATCAGCGAAAGAAATCGTATCATTGACTGATGCCGAAATCATCTGCTCCGGCGGCCGTGGTCTTGGTGATCCTTCTGGATTCGAGCTGATCAAAAAGCTTGCAGATAAGGTTGGGGGGGTTGTTGGCTCTTCCAGAGCTGCGGTAGATTCCGGTTGGATCGATCATTCCCATCAGGTTGGGCAGACAGGAACAACCGTTAAGCCTAAGATCTACTTTGCCTGCGGTATTTCCGGAGCAATTCAGCATCTGGCTGGCATGCAGACCTCAGATATCATCATAGCCATCAACAAGGATCCGGATGCTCCGATCTTTGAAGTGGCCGATTACGGAATTGTTGGTGATCTGTACAAGGTGATCCCTCAGATCATTGAACAGTGGGATGATGCAGAAGCACTGTATGATGCAACAACAAAATAAATATCACCCTAGTCTTCTTCATTCGCCGGTGGCGAATCGCATCATTAAGCTGCCCCTTACGGTGCAGAATGCTGCCTTTTTTCCCCAAGCTCGCTTGGATTGGCAAAACGGACAGCAGGGAGCGAAGCGACTCGGAGTTCCGGAACGGAACGTTGCCAAAGCTCATTCGGAAGACTTCCGTGATAATAGCATAAATAACCTGATAGAAGACAGAAGAGACCGACTCAAGTAAAATTGAGGCGGTCTTTTTTATAATGTTAAAGGAGTCCTACACAACTTTCACATAAATTTAACCTCCTGTTAAAAACAATTTTATATTCAAGGAATATAGTATAACTATATCAGGATGCCTTCCGGGGAAAGGAGTAATTATGAAGATTGCAATTTTTACCGATACGTTTTATCCACAAATCAATGGGGTCACTAACACGCTGGGAAAAATAACGAAGTATTTCGAAAGGGAGAATATAGAATATAAAATTTTCGCACCAAGATATGATGACCATACCGATTTATCCGCAGAGAGGTTTTACAGTCTAAAGTTCTTTCTATATCCGGACTGCCGGATAGCACTTCCAAACGTATTCCGGATATCTCAGACGCTGTCGGATTTCAAACCGGATCTCATCCACCTGATGACCGAATTCAATATGGGGTTAACCGGTCTTCACTACGGGAAAAAATATGATATTCCGACGATTTCAAGTTATTGCACCAACTTCTCTCAATATACCGATTATTATAAACTGGACTTTCTAAAACAAGGCATATGGGATTACATGAGATGGTTTCATAACCAAAACAGCATCACCCTGTGCCCCTCCCAGGAAGCTCAAAAGTTATTGAAACAGCATGATATTGGAAATACAGGAATCTTTTCAAGGGGAATCGATATGCAGAAATTTCATCCCGGTTACAGAAATGACAACTTGCGAAGGGAGCTCGGCATTGAAAATAAAATTGTATTTTTGTACGTTGGAAGAGTGTCGATTGAAAAAGATTTGGATGTATTATGCAATAGCTATAAAGCAGTAAAAGAGAAATATAAAGATAGAATTACTCTGATCCTAACTGGTGATGGTCCCTATCTTGAAAAGTGCAAAGCTGCACTTCCTGCCGACTCCATATTTACGGGTTTTAAAAAGGGAAAAGAGCTATCTGAGATTTATGCTTCCGCGGACATATTTGTATGTCCTTCTTCAACGGAAACTTTTGGAAATGTTGCATTAGAAGCGATGGCATCCGGGCTACCTGTGATCGGGGCCGATGCAGGCGGACTGAAAGAAATCATTACTCACAGAAAAAACGGACTGAAGTTCAAGCCAAGGGACGCAAGCGGGATGACTAATTGCATGACAGAGCTGATCGAAAATAAAAGTCTAGGTGATTTTTTAAGCATTAATGGAATCAAATACAGTAAAAGCAGGTCATGGGATGAGATCATCAGCAAACTGATCTTTATGTATAGAGACGTTATTGATGAAAGAGTTACGATTAGTGCGTAAAGGGGTTATGAATGATTAAAATTGGTATCATCGGAACCGGTTATGTCGGTTTGGTAACAGGGGTCTGCCTGTCGGACTTTGGCTGGCAGGTATCATGTGTAGATCAAAATGAAGAAATCATCCGGCAGCTAAATAAGGGAAAAGCAACGATCTATGAACCCGGTTTAGAGGATTTACTGCAGAGAAATGCCTATTATAAAAGAGTCCGCTTTACAACAGAATTAGAGGAAGTTGTCGATGATAGTGACGTTATCTTTATCGCCGTAGGAACCCCGCAAAATCCGGATGGAAGTGCGGATCTGACGAATATCTATGAGGCGGCGCATCAAATAGGTCGTTCTATGAATGGCTCTAAAATCATTGTAGATAAATCAACGGTGCCTGTGGGAACAGGGCAGATGATAAAAAAAATCATCCGAGAGGAGTTGGAAACAAGGAATTTAAATATCGAATTTGATCTGGTTTCAAACCCGGAATTCTTACGGCAGGGATCTGCCATTCAGGATTTTACCCATGCGGACCGCGTTGTCATCGGAGCAGAATCGCAGCACGCAATTGATGTCATGAAAGAAGTATATCGGGTTTTATATATTAATGAAACCCCCTTTCTGATCGTAAATATCGAAACGGCCGAGTTGGTAAAGTATGCTTCGAATGCTTTTCTGGCTACGAAAATATCCTTTGTCAATGAGCTCTCCGAATTGTGTGAGAAGACGGGAGCGAATATTCAGCAGGTCGCCAAGGGAATGGGAATGGACGGAAGAATCGGCTCGAAGTTTCTCCATGCAGGGCCCGGATTTGGAGGCAGCTGTTTTCCTAAGGATACAAAGGCGCTTGTCACTCTTGGAGAGAATCATCAATGCAATCTTGAGATTGTAAGAGCGACGATACAAGCAAATGAGAAACAGAAAAAGCGGCTGGCAGATAAAATCAAAACAGAGATGGGATCTTTGGAGGGGAAAAAATTTGGTGTTCTAGGCTTGTCTTTTAAAAATAATACAGATGATATGAGAGAAGCACCCGCATTGTCCATTTTAAAGGAGTTGTCTCTGAACGGAGCACAGTTTAAAGTTTATGATCCAAAAGCCATGGAGAAGGCTTCCTCTTATTTTTCGGAACTCGATATCCATATTATGAAATATTGTGATGATGAATATGATGCTTCGGAGGATACGGATGCAGTCATTCTGATGACGGAATGGAACCAATTTAGGAGTATGGATATTGATCATATTAAATCCGGCATGAAGGGCAATTATTTTTTTGACTTAAGAAATATATACAGCAATGAAACAATGGCGGAAAAAGGGTTTCAGTATTTTTCTGTAGGCCGATCCTGACTTTGAGGTGAATGATGATTGGAACAAACAATTCAATTTTTAAATTGGAGAATGTAACTCCTTTATTTAACGGAAGGATTCCAGGACAACTGATCATTCAATATACTGACATATGCAATGCTCGATGTCCGCAGTGCAGTATGAGAGTAACGAAAGACTTTCAGCGTTCTAAACTGTCAGAAGATGAAATCTGTAAAATAATTGATTCTGCTGCAGAACAGAAAATACAGGCGATTTCCTTTACCGGCGGTGAGCCGTTCTTATTCAAAGACGAATTGATTAATTTGATTCAATATGCATCCGATAAGGGAATCCCGTTTATACGGACCGGAACCAACGGATATATGTTTACCCCTTGGCGGAGTCAAGAATTTCTATATGAGGTTCATACCCTTGCGGAAAGGCTGTCAAGAACAAACCTGAGAAATTTATGGATCAGTATCGATTCTGCGGATGCGGAAACACATGAGCAGATGAGAGGTTTACGTGGAGTAATAAAAGGAATTGAAATAGCTTTGCCTATTTTTCATGAATATGGTATCTATCCCGCTGCAAATTTGGGAATCAACAGAAACATCGGGGGATTTGGAAAGATCCCGATGAAAATGACGGATAAGGCAGCCTTTTATGAGGCGTTTAAGGATTCTTTTGAAAAGTTTTATCGTTTCGTTATCGATCTTGGTTTTACGATGACAAACGCCTGCTATCCTATGAGCACTGACGATACCGAAAAACGGGAAGATACCGCTGTCTACGGAGCAGCATCCGGAAGCTCCCTCGTGACGTTCTCGAAGAAAGAAAAAGCTTTACTATTTCAAGCTTTAATGGATACGATACCGAAATTCAGATCCCGGATAAGAATATTTACCCCTCTGGTATCCCTTTATTCCTTGATCAAACAATATGAAGGGCAGGGTGACTTTTCAATGCCCTGCAGGGGAGGAATCGATTTCTTTTACATTGATGCCAAGGAAGGAAATACGTATCCATGCGGCTACCGGGGAAATGAGAATCTGGGAAAATTCTATGATTTGGATCTAAAAAGAATAGACCAGAAACCATCCTGCAAAGCCTGTGACTGGGAATGCTTTAGGGATCCCTCGGAGCAGATCGGTTTCTTGATTGAAACCATAAGAAAACCGGTCAAATCAATAAGAGAAAAAGAAACGCAATATAAAAAGCTATGGAAAGAGGATATGAAGTACTATAGTCAGTCGTCCTATTTTAATGGCAGAAAAGCAAAATAAAGCGATAAACAACCACTTGTTTTATTTTTTGGAATATGCGTTCGGGCAAGTGGCTTTTCGTTCGCATAAATCACAGGGACGTATTCGATTTTCGAGCTGTTCGGTCTGTATGCCGAAAATTCCAGAGACCGATTTTTTGGGATGCATCATATATTTATTGTTTAAAACGACTCCGATTTCTTCTGGCTTAAGAGCTTGGAAGATCTGTGTCTGCATCTCAATGGGGATGTCATTTTGCCCGGGGCTGAAGGAATGAGTACAATAGACTCCCTTCTCTTCCAACTCCATTGCGATGGATTGCTCTGTCCAGCGATTAGCACATTCGATGAAGGCGGTGCCCCAATTGTCTAAAAAGAGCTTGCGAAACATGTTATCTTCAGCGGCATCCAGCTCATCATATCCATGTAGGGTGACAACTAGGATAACGAGGGAAAAGGCGTTCCGAAACAGTTCTGTCATGAGCTTTGATTCTAAAATAATACCATTCTTTAGCCGGATGGATTCTTCATCAATGCTGTCGATTTCAAAGGCTTCATAAACACCTTTCATAGTGAAATTTTGAAATGAGGCCTCTCTCGTCTGATCAAATGCAGTCTGGAATTTTCCGGGCAAGTTTTCAAGATCCAAGCTTAGCATACGTCCAAACATTCGATCAATATCGCTCAGCTGCTCAAGTGGAATTTCAACGATCTGTCTTGTTACAATGTGCATATGCACCTCCTAAACATGAATAATACTAAAAAACATTGAAGTTGCTATTTCATATTCTCTGATATCCTAAATGCAACAATTTCTCTGATCAGATCAAAGGGCATAGGTTTGTTATAAGGGAATTGGATGGCTCCCTTTGAATATTTGAATTCCGGCAGTCTTTCCTTGAATGCTTCAATCCCACTGGGGCCGGGATAGAATCCGATATGATTTTTATTCGCGGCAAAATGTACCAGATTTCCGTTCAAGATGAAAGTCGGCATTTGCCAGCTGATCTTTTCACCGGCATCCGGTGCGATTTCCCTGATAACCTTTCTCAGGGACTGGAGCTTTTCCTGAATCTCAGGAGAAAACTGAGCGATATATTCGTCGATTGTATTCACATTTTTATTTCCCATCGTATCTCTCCTTCGTTTCATTCAATCTGTAAAGATGGAAGGGAATTCCTCGCCTCTAAGAATGCGCAGTGTGCCGAGTACAAGAGCTTCCATTTCCACTTCTCCCGGCATGATCTCAACCGGTGCAATGGATTTGACCCGCTCGGCAATCATTCCGGTCATCATTTCAGAATAAGCAATTCCTCCGGTTAGAATAATAAAATCGATCTCTCCATTTAAAACGGGAGACAACTCTCCGATTCCCTTGGCTATCTGGTATGCTTCGGCTTCGTAGATTAGCTTTGCTTTTTCATCTCCCTCAGCGATCATTTTTTCTACTTGACGGCAGTCGTGGGTCCCTAGATGAGCCTTGATGCCACCCATTCCGCGTATTTTACGGACCATCTCTCTCTTTGTATATTGGCCAGAAAAACACAAATCAACAATATATAACAAGGGCAGGCTGCCGGTTCTTTCGGGGGAGAATGGACCCGAGTCATCACCGATGGCATCAACAATTTTGCCTTTTTCGTGAACACCGATGGAAATGCCGCCGCCAAGATGTGCAACAATAAGATTCAGATCCTCATATCGCTTGCCATGTTTTTCCGCTACCTTTCGCCCCATGGCTTTTGAATTTAGAACGTGACACTGGCTGTGTCGAAGGAATTCGGGTATGCCTGTAATCATGGCGATCTCTCGGAACTCATGAGAGGAAACCGAATCATAGATATAGGCGGGGATATTAAGGGGTGATGCTATTTCATCTGCCAGTAATGCACCTAGATTTGAGGCGTGGGGCGACAACGTTCCACTGAGAATCGCATTCTTCAGCTTTGCATTGACCAAATAGCCTCCGGCATTTACCGGCGGCAGAAGACCGCCCCGTCCAACGACGGCATCGAGGGTTAACAACGAGACCTGATGCTTGCTCAGTATGGTGCGGATAATCTCCAAACGAAATTCCAGCTGATCAAGGATATCTGTAAATGCTGCAAAATCTTCATCTGAATGTTCTGCTTGTTCAAAAAAGATTAGGGTTTCCCCTTTGTATAAAGCGATTTTTGTTGAGGTAGAGCCCGGATTGATCGCAAGGATGTGCTCGCTCATAAAATTTCTCCTTTGCCTGCTGTATATGCGTCTTTCTATGCAAAAGGTATTATTGCATAAATAATATTGTAATTCAATATCAGGATAACTATATTCTACCACGAAAAAAAAGAATATAACGGAAATAATTGATAAATTATTTTCAACCCCGCTGGAAACAATAATTGAAAAGGAGGCTACAAAATGGCAAAACAACAACAACAGCAGCAGCAGCAACAGGCGAAAAAGCCGAAAAAAGAAGTGACGAAGCAGTATGAGCAATATGTAAAGCAGTTTACGCCGCGGCCCAAATACTTTACAAACTGCGCAAAGGCTTTTGTCGTTGGCGGGCTTATCTGTATGGCTGCACTTTATATACAAAACTTACTGATGAAGGATGGTATGAGCGAAAAGAATGCGGGGGCCTTTGTGACTGTGATTTTAATATGTTCTGCTCAATTGCTCACCGGCTTCGGCGTATTTGACAGTATCGGGAAGTTTGCCGGTGCGGGAATCTTTGTCCCAATCACCGGCTTTGCCAATTCCATGGTAGCGCCGGCCATTGAGTATAAAAAAGAAGGGCCGGTAATGGGGGTCGGAGCAAAGCTCTTTAGCCTTGCCGGTCCGGTATTGGTTTGCGGTATTTCTGCAGGAACCATTATCGGAGTAATTTATTACTTAATGAAATAGGAGGCAATGATGAAAAACAAGCTAGGTAAACAAACACTGCAATTTCCGCTTCTGCCGAGAATCGTAGGTTCCTATTCCATTGTCGGTGAAAAAGAAGGGAAGGGACCGATGGCGAAATGGTTTGATATGGTATTGGAAGAGGATACCTATGGAGAAAAGACCTGGGAAAAAGCCGAGAGTAAAATGCTGAAGCAGGCAATGTTGCAGGCGCTGCAAAAGTCCGGTCGTGAGAAGGAGAATATTGATACGGTATTGAGCGGAGATCTGATCAACCAAATCATGTCGTCCTCATTTATGGCAAGAGATTTATCGATCCCGTTTCTGGGGCTTTACGGAGCTTGTTCAACCATGACAGAATCAATGATTTTAGGCGCCCTCATGATCGATGGAGAGTATGCCTCCAATATCCTTGTGGGCGCTTCCAGTCATTACTGTACGGCGGAAAGGCAGTTCCGCATGCCTTTGGAGCACGGAAACCAACGGCCGCCTTCGGCTCAATGGACAGCCACAGCAGCAGGCGCAATGGTTCTATCTGCAACCGACAAGGGAGATGCTGCAGTAAAACAGGGAAAGAAGCAACAGCATGGACAGGAGATGAAAGAGGTGTATCTCTCTCATGCGACAGTCGGTAAAATCATTGATACGGGAATTAAGGATGTAAATCAAATGGGCGCTGCGATGGTTCCGGCAGCGGTGGATACCATCCTGCGACATTTATCAGATACAGGTAGGGGGCCTGATTTTTATGATCTGATCTTAACAGGAGATCTGGGTTTGATTGGCAAGGATATTGCGCTGGATCTGCTGAGCGGAAGAGGTGTTGATTTGACCGCTATTTATAATGACTGCGGTGCTATGCTGTATGATAAGAAACAGGATACTCATAGCGGCGGCAGTGGCTGCGGTTGTTCGGCATCAATCTTTTGCGGTTATGTGTATGATGAAATGAGGTTGGGTAAAATAAATAACGCGCTGCTGATTTCAACCGGTGCTTTACTTTCAACCATAAGCTCACAACAGGGAGAATCGATTCCAGGTATCGCACATGCGGTAGCAGTAACGACGAAAGGAGTAATATAGATGGATTACCTCTATGCGTTTTTAATCGGCGGCGGGATTTGCGTCATCGGACAGGTATTGATGGATACAACAAAGCTTACGACACCAAGGATTTTGGTCATATTCGTCGTTGCAGGAGCGGTACTTACCGGCTTGGGTCTTTATGAGCCTCTTGTTCAATTGGCAAAAAACGGAGCGACAGTGCCGCTCCCGGGTTTTGGATATAGCTTGGCCAAGGGTGCTATGGATGGAGCAAAAGAAGGCTTTCTGGCGGCTCTTTCCGGAGGATTAAAAAATACTGCTGCAGGTTTAACCGCAGCAGTCGTATTCGGATATATCGTATCCTTGATTTTTTCACCGAAATCAAAACGGTAATATCAGATTGCTAATTTAGGAAGTTCAGCCAGTCAGGCGGCTCGTTCCCATCATCCTGACCACCGTTGCCGTTGCCGTTGCCATTATTTCCGTTGCCGTTTCCGGGTTCAATCGGAAGGATTCCTCCGCCGTCCGGATTTCCGCCACCACCGTCCCAGCTATAATCAGGGCTTAACGTAACGTTTGGATCGATGGGATATAGTGTGACATCCGGATTATGCAAGTTACAATAATAAGACGGCAGTTCATATGCATAATCGCCAACCGTAGGATTTGCAACATACGGTCTTTTTACAAATACTCTGCTGACAGCATTCGGGCAGTATGGAGTGGCGAGATAGTTACTGTCACTGCAAATTTGAGCTGATACGTGGACATTATCCGTTGTCACTGGTTCCGTACCTTTGATAAAATATTCATTTCTTACGGTACCTCTCAAATCAAGAGCGCTCAGCTCCGATGGAAGTCGTCCGGACATTGTATCGATTGCCACACTGATCACATTACTCGGTGCGGACGGGAAGCTGCCAGGGGCAACTCCTTCATGCACCCGTTTCATGATTTTGCTCCAGAGCTTGGCAGCGGAAACGCTTCCTTGACTCAGTTCGACGTTCACATCATTCCCGATCCATACCGATGCTGCATATTGAGGAGTAAATCCTACAAACCAGGCATCGTAGTTGTCAGAGGTCGTTCCGGTTTTTCCTGCCACAGGCTGGCTGCCGATGGCTGCCGAACCTGCTATTCCGTTGGAGACTGTCGTTCGTAGCATATCCTGTACGATGAAAGCCACCCCTGGGTCCATAATCTTGGTTTCATTCGCTGTATTTTCCAGAATCACTTCCCCATTTTTATTTGTAACTTTTGTATATGCAATTGGTTCTATATAATTTCCCTTGTTGGCAAAAGAGCCATAGCCTGCAACCATTTCAAGAGGGGAAACCCCTTCGCTCATTCCTCCTAATGCCAGTGCGGCTGCATTCATATCATTGATGTCGCCTGACTCCACTACCGTTGTTATTCCACATTTTTTTAAGAAATTTACGGAAGTTTGTACACCGATATCAGAAAACACTTTCACAGCATTTACATTGATGGATTGTTCGATGGACTGACGCAGAGTATTCAAGCCGCGATAGCCGCTGTACCAGTTCTTCGGCCACAACTTGCCTTGAATGGTCAAAGGCGCATCGTCAATGACACTACCAGCTGTCCAGAGAGACCCATAGCTATTTCCCTCTGATGGGGTATTCGTCATGCCGGCGTTTGCTTTTTCCAATCCGCTTTGAAGGGCAGGACCGTACACGCCCATGGGTTTGATTGCAGAACCGGGCTGCCGCGGACTTGTGGAACGATTAAAAAGAAGGCGCCCCTCGGTATTTCTGCCACCAACCATCGCTTTGATCCCACCGTACGAATAGTCGAAAATCACGATTGCTGATTGAGGCTGTATCACTTTCTGTTTCAGTGTATAGGTGTTGTTTTTCAGAGCAATGCCTTCTGAGACGAATTCGAAGAAACCCTGCTGATCCGTAAAGAACTGCCCGTTGATGATCAGGTTACCTTCATCATCTCTGCTTTTATACTGCTGAGGAATATTGATCACACCGCCCTTGATGACATAGAAAACGCCATCTGTGACAACGTACATATCTTTAAACTCGATGCTATAGTCAGTCTTGCCTTGGACTTCGGTCTTATAGAAATTCAGGCGCTTTCCTTTTGTCAATATGATTCCGCCGTCGTCAGCTGCCTGATACTCTTCAGGAGTAAGCAGGAAGGTACCTTCCGTATTGAAATAGTAATCATAATTATATAGCAGGATTTTCCCGTTGGCTCCGACAATGTTTCCTGAGACATCTTTCTTCAAACCGGTAACTTTTGGAAAGTTGTTGTTATTTGTAAACTCTTCTTCTGCGATCTTCTGCATTCTGGAATTCATTGTGGAGTAAATTTTTAAGCCGTTGTTATAAATCATTTGCTTGGCTTCATCTTCTTTTAGATTCAATTCCTCCATCAGGTCCGCAACAACTTGTTTGATTGCGTAATCGGCAAAGTATGCTGAGATTTCATCGGTGGTATCCTGACTTGGATTGATGAAAGCTCTCAGATCAGCTGCTTTGGCTTCATCATACTCCGTCTGGGTGATCTTATCCTGTGCAAGCATGAAGGATAGCACAAGATTTTTTCTGTCAAGATGAGCATCGTTGTATACCAGCGTGTAGGTTTCACCTTTTCGGATAATATTCGGATCATCGGGTGTGACCTTCTCGCTCTCATACCTTTTCACCAGAGCGAAGCGATCCGGTGCCTGAGGCAAACTTGCCAAAGCCACGCATTCGGGCAGGGTCAGCTCCTGAACATCCTTTGAAAAATATGCTTGGGAGGCTGCTTGGACACCGTTGGTTCCATAACCTAAAAAGATGGTATTCATATATGCTTCTAAAATTTGCTTTTTTGATAAATGCCGTTCCAGCAGTACGGTATAATAAGCTTCCTTGATTTTTCTTGTCAGAGAATAATCCGATTTGGTCTCTGCCAGGTAGACATTTCTTGCCAGCTGCTGGGTGATGGTGCTGGTCCCGCTAAAGCCATCTCCTTCAAAAACGCCTTCCTTTATCGCGCCGAGAATTCGTACCACATTAAATCCGTTATGATCCCAGAAGGTTTTATCTTCGATGGAAACAAAAGCGTCAACAAGATCCTGGGGCAGGTCTGTAAAGGATATATTGGTACGTAGTCCGTCTGAGGTCAGAAGGCTGTCCACAATATTCTCCTCATCGTCATATAGAACAGAATTCTCAGACAGACGTTCATAAATATTATCAGGCTCTATGGGTTCTGTTGTTACGATGATTGAAACAACAATCCCTCCCAGCACAACCATGATTCCGAGTAAAACCAGGGAGATAAACTTAAATAGTTGCTTTTTATTAATATTGTACTTTTTTGTTTTCCTATTTTTTGCCATTGGCTCCTCACTGTGGGTTTGCGTGCTGCCATTACTACTGCCGCTCGCTATACTCGGGGAAGGATCAACCTTTCGCGAGGAACCCAGTTTATCGTTAAATGAAGTAAAAATATTTTGCGGCTTTGATTCGGTAAGCCGCTCCATTCGTGTTTTATTATTATTCGGTTCTGATGATAGCTCCGATGGGGCTTCGGGATTGTCGAAAGCCTCAAGACTCGTTTCTTTATTCTTCGATTCAGTGCTGTGTTGGTCCATTTGATCAATGCTCTTATCGAAAACGTTGCTGATTCTATCAAATCTATCAAAGAATTCATCAATTTCTTTTTGTTTGTCTTCTTTATCAAATTCATCTGTCATAGTATCACCTGCCTCATTAATTTAGTATTTGAATAACGGGAATCCGGTTATTCAGAAAGAACTAATTTAATCCCAATCTATTATAGCATAATGCCTCGATGGTGTTAATCGAATTATTTGAAAGACATACATTTGTAATATTTATCCTTATAATATTTAGTGGCTTTTTACGACTTGTAATAGTAAAATACAATTAAATCAATGTGATTAGTCGGAGATGAGGTAATGATGAAAGGCATGGAGGGAAAGAGATATGTACGATAGCATGGATGTGGCAAGAGCGGCAATCAAGCTGGCGATAACCTCAAACAGAAGCTCAGAGGAGCAATTGATTGAGAAGATGAAGGAGAAGGAAATTTACGGTGCAGCTGTGGATATCGGCGGAGACATTGTAAATTCTATTCATGTCGTAATCGAAAGAGCAATCATCGCTTCCAGAAAGAGTGGGGTAATAAGAGAATGCCACGTTCAGGATGGGGCCATCGCAGGAGCGTCCCGAGAAGCGATTATGCAGATCGCGGCAAAAGCTACCGGTCTCAACGGGGGTGGAAAGGTCGCAATCTGCAGACATAAGGAGCATCTTAGTGTCTGTATCTTTATGAGCATTGGACTGTTGCATCTTAACGAAGTCGTCATCGGTTTGGGACATCGTTCCCTTCCTGCCGACTGAAATAATAATTGACATTAATAACATAATATGGTAAAGTATAAAAGAGAGAAAGAGGATCGGTTTTCGGAGTTTATCATGAGAAGGCCAATTATTTTTCTTTTTCTTTTTTTTGCATTCGGAATTGCGCTGGAGTATCAGCTGATGCTTGCCCCATTCCATTTTTGGATATTAACAGGGATTCTTTCCGCTGTCTGTTTCTTGTCCAAGATAGTAGGCTGGCAGACGGGCAGAGTAGAGATTATCTGTCTTTTTTTAGTGGCCATGCTGATGGGCAGTCTGTATTTTTATCTGGCGGAGCATCATCAGGATCCTTTGGAAGCGGCGGAGGGGAAATACTGCACAGTGAAAGGACGTATCATCACCGTCCAAATCAAAGACGATACTTCATACAAAATGCTAATCACAACGCAGAGTGGAAGAAAACGGCTGGTACAGGTAAAAGGATTCATGGAACACCCCGCGGATTCAATCGGAAAATGGGCTGTAATCAAAGGAAAAGTCACGCTGCCATCGGAGCAGCGAAATCCCGGACTGTTCGATTACCGCCTATATTTGAAAACAAAAGGAGTAAGGGTGATTCTGCAAAGCGATTACTCACAGATCGTAATAGAGCAGAGAAATGCATCTGCTCTATTCTCATCCTTAGCTCGTTTAAAATATGGCTTTCAGAACAAGCTGAAAGCTGCGGTGGCGCCGGAAGCCTTTGGACTGATGGTTGGGATGCTGTTCGGTGATCGCAGTTTCATTGGTGACGACACCTACGAAGTCTTTCAGAAGAATGGAATCGCTCACATTTTGAGTGTCTCGGGCATCCATGTCGGCATTGTCTACCTGTTTATCAGCCGGCTGTTCGGCAATCGGAAGACCCGGACCTTTTATGTGTTTGTCGCACTTATTCTTTTTTCTTACGCTGCATTGTCCGAGTTTTCACCCTCTGTTGTGCGGGCGGTTGTTATGATTTATATTCATATGTTTTCAAAGGTATCATACCGACGGTATGATTTTATTTCCTGTACCGCTACCAGTGCATTGGGAATGCTGCTTCTCAATCCGTTCTATCTCTTCAATACTGGTTTTCAGCTCTCCTTTATGGCAGTGTTCTGTCTTGCCGCTATGCTTCCCTGGATGAATCGGAAGCTTGCGCGCATGGAGGAAAGGGGAAAAAGCGAACGGATCACGGCAGGCCTTCGTTATCTTTCGCCGCTGCTTATCATACAGGGGGGAATGGCACCGATGACTGCATATCTGTTCAATTACTTTTCCATCACCGCCTTTTTCATAAATATCCCCATTATTGCAATAGCGGGCCTAATCATCCCTTTGGGTATCTGCCTGATCCCGATCTCTTTTCTTGGAGGACCTCTCTTTGGAGTAGGTGCAGGAGCGGCGGAATTACTGATTCGTATCATGCTTTGGCTTAACGAGCTATTCTTTTTTCCGGGAATCGGTTTTTTTAATGTGGTAAGTCCATCAATTCTGTTCCTGTTAATCTTTTATGGTTTTTTCTTTTTTCTTTCTTCCGAATTTTTTCGCATTTTATATCAGAGAAAGCGAAAGAAAGCCATTCCAGTCTATTGCGTCCTGATCTTGATCTTTTCCTTGTTGATTTCTATGACAGTCGATAATGGATACCATGATGCAGAACTCATATTCTTGGACGTAGGACAGGGCGACTGTCTTCACATTCGGACGCCCGAGGGCAGGAATATTCTCATTGACGGGGGAGGCAGTCAGCATTACAAGGTGGGAGAGAAAATCTTGTTTCCATATCTGTTGAAAAACGGAGTGAAGTCCATCGATCTTGCCATTGTGACGCATTTGCATGATGATCATTATCTGGGCATAAAAGAGCTTGCCGGAAAGATGGAAATTAAAAAGCTTGGAATTTATGATGCGAACCGACTTAGAGAAAAGGAGCTTCTGGACGATACCGGACTAAAAAGCGAAAATCTGCTCTATCTTGCCGAAGGAGACCGAATCCGAATGGAAAAGGATATATGGATCGATGTACTCTATCCGGAAGAAAAATCAGCTGAGGACTATATGGCTATTATTATGAACGAGGAGGAGGAGAATAACAGCTGCCTTTTCATGAAGGTTTATTATAAAGGGCTTACTGTCATGATGACCGGTGATATTGGTATGGAAGGGGAAGAAGAAATTATGGATTACTATCATAATGATCCGAAAATACTGGATGTGGATGTGTTAAAAGTTGGCCATCACGGAAGCAAGTATTCAACGGGGAATCAGTTTCTCGAAGCGGTAAACCCGAAAATAGCCGTATTTCAAGTAGGGAAAAATAATTTTGGGCATCCTCATCCATCGGTCATTGAAAAATGTACAGAAAAAGGTATAATGATTCATAGAAACGATTTCGATGGAGCAATCATTCTTACAGAAGAGGGGCGACAATGGCATACAAAAGTTCTGCTGCAGGGGAACATGCATATAAAAGAATAGATAAGGATATGAAGAGCAACAATGTAAAGAATCTGTTGCTTTTATTCGGCAGAGAAGATTTTCTGATTCACTGGGTTGTTGACACACTGGGAAAGAAGTATGTGAATGAGGCATGCCGGGATATGGACTTTTCCCGACTGGACGGTACCGCTGTCACTTTCGAGCAGATCAGAAATGACTGTGAAACTTTGCCTTTCCTTTCCGAGCGGCGGGTAGTACTGATCTCAGATTTCAAGCTGATCGAGGGTGGAAAAACCAAAGGAATGGACGAGGAAGGGGAAAAGCTGCTGGCAGAGTATCTAAAAACCATTCCGGGAAACTGTATGCTGATCATCACAGCCTCTGGTGCGGATAAAAGAAAAAAGATATTCAAGAGCATCACCGAATACGGCGGTATTTATGAATTTGGAGAACTGGATGAAAAGTCCTTAAAATCATATATTGAAAAGAGATTTAAAGAAGCGGGCAAGACGGCCAGACCAACTGTAATTGCAGAACTGATTGCAGCTTCGGGATATTACGATAAAGACACAGATTACACCTTATACAACCTGGAGAACGACATTAAGAAGGCCATCGCTTACAATGAAGGTACTGAAATCGGAATGGACACGGTGGAGAACACTGTTTCCGGAAATATGGATACCAACGTCTTTGCCATGATCGACTCCCTCGGGAGAGACCGGAAGGACGAAGCCTATCAGATGCTCCATAACCTACTGGTTTCCGGTGAGCAGGTATACAAGCTTCTGGCTTTGCTTTGCTCCAATTTTGAGATCATCCTGTCGGTTAAGGAAATGAAGGAGGAAGGGAAATCTTTCTCAGAAATGAAGGATATCTTGGGTATCCACGAATTCCGGATTAAAAAAGCGGCTTCCTTTGCGGAAAAATACACGCCTGCTCATCTGCGGAAAATTCTGCAGAAGACCTATGAAATCGATAAGAACATCAAGACAGGCCTTATGGAGTCTTCCTTAGCGCTTGAACTGTTTATAGCAGAGATATAAGCTGAACTGTAACCGTGAATCGGACGCTATGGCTTGGAATATAAGCGGAGAGAATGAATGACAAAACAAATGAGAGCAGATATTATGCTGGTGATGGTAACCCTTTTTTGGGGTATATCCTACTGGCTCATCGATATAAGCCTTGCAGAGGTTGAGCCATTTACATTAAATGCATTACGGTTTTTGATCGCCTTTTTTGCAGCAGTTATATTTGCCTTTCCAAAACTGAAAACGGTAAACAAAACAACCTTACAATATAGTGCGGTGATAGGGTTTGTGCTTCTTTTTGTATATATCGGCGCTACCTTTGGGGTTAAGCATACCTCCTTATCCAATGCGGGCTTTCTTTGTGCCTTGACGGTAGTCATCACTCCGATTCTGGCCTTTGTCATACTGAAACAGAAACCGGAAAAGAAGCTGTCGGTTGTGGTTGTCCTATGTCTCATCGGAATTGCGCTGCTTACACTGAAAGAGAATTTAAAGCCTGCCTTGGGAGACCTCTTCTGCATTATGGCAGCATTTGCCTATGCAGTTGATTTGCTGTTGACAGAAATCGCAGTCAATAAGGAAGAGGTCAATGCATTCCAGTTAGGCGTGTTCCAGCTGGGATTCACCGGATTGTTCAATTTATTTCTCTCGTTTATTACTGAAACACCAACATTGCCCCACTCTACAAATACTTGGGCAGCAGTGTTATTCCTTTCCATTTTCTGCACGGGGCTGGCATTTATTGCTCAGGCGTTAGCACAGCAATACACCAGCGCATCTCATGTGGGAGTCATTTTTTCGCTGGAACCGGTATTTGCCGGAATTGTCGCATTTTTTCTGGCAGGGGAAATTCTTTCTGGCCGGGCGTATGTCGGCGCGGCGCTGCTGGTATCCAGTTTGTTTATCATGGAACTGGATATTAAGAAGCTTGTAACTGGTTTCGCAAAACTCATTCAAGAGAAATGAAAGATTTTGGAAAAAACTGAATATTGGAACTTCTGGTTTTTCAGCTAAAAAACGACGTTTAACCTTTGAAACAGCTTGTGTTATGAAAGGTTTTTTGTTATATTGGAGTTGTTGTATGTAATTGAAAAGGAGACCAATAAAACCGAATTAGTATTATGGGAGGAAAAAATTATGACATGTAAAAACAGTGATTGCCAATGTAATTGCAATACACCTGACTTTACAGAACTTGCTCCGGTTATGGAAAAGTACGCGAAAACACCTGGCAGCTTGATAACAATTTTACAAAAAGCCCAGGATATTTATGGATATTTGTCCATGGACGCGATCAACTACATTTCTGAACAGACAGGGATCAAGCCTGCAAAGATTTACGGCGTTGCGACATTCTATTCTCAGTTCAGACTGAAGCCCATCGGCAAGTATCTCATCATGCTATGCAAGGGAACGGCTTGCCATGTAAACGGTGCGGATATGATAGAGGAAGCAATCAGTGAGGAATTAAATATCAAGGATGGAGAAACAACAGAGGATGGACTCTTTACTCTGAACAACGTAGCCTGTCTGGGCTGCTGCAGTCTTGCTCCGGTCATGATGATCAAGAGCGCTTCCAGCGATGAGACGTATGGTAATTTAACAAAGGATAGCGCAAAGAAGGCTCTGAGTGAAATCAGACAGAGAGAGGCGTAGGGGGTGAAAAATAGTATGAAGGTTGTTGTAGGACAGGGAAGCTGCGGAGTAGCTTCTGGTGCTAAGAAAACTGCTGCAGAATTTGAAAAGCAGATCAAAGAAAAAGGCCTGAATATTTCAGTTGATTTGACCGGATGTGTCGGGAATTGCTATTTGGAACCGATCGTTGACGTATATGATGACAAGGGCGGCTTAACCAGATATGTAAAAGTTCAGCCCGATAAAGTAACGGAAATCGTTGAGAAGCACCTGATAGGCGGAGCAGTTGCAGCAGATCAGGAAATTTCCGTGGTTGACAAAACATTTATCGACAAACAGGAGAGAATCGTACTAAGAAACTGTGGATTGATCAATCCGGAAAATATCGATGAGTACATAGCTACAGGAGGATATGAAGCAACGAAAAAGGTTGTAACTTCCATGTCACCTGATGAAGTAATCGAAGAAATAAAAGTATCCGGTTTGAGAGGACGCGGTGGCGCCGGCTTTCCGACGTGGTTCAAATGGAATGCTGCAAAGGCTTCCCCTGGAAAAGAAAAGTATATGGTATGTAATGCCGATGAAGGAGATCCGGGCGCATTCATGGACAGAAGCGTACTGGAGGGTGACCCTCATTCCCTCATCGAAGGAATGATCATCGGCGGATTCGCCATGGGCGCTACAGAGGGTGTTATTTACGTTCGTGCGGAATATCCCCTTGCGATTCACCGGCTTGAGATCGCAATGGCTCAGGCCAGAGAGAAAGGCCTCCTTGGCAAGAATCTGTTCGGTACAGATTTCAGCTTTGATCTCAGAATCAAAGCGGGAGCCGGCGCTTTCGTATGTGGGGAAGAAACTGCCTTGATCGCTTCTCTGGAAGGAGAAAGAGGCATGCCTAGACTGAAGCCTCCTTTCCCTGCGCAGAAGGGATATTGGCAGAAACCAACCAATATCAATAATGTAGAAACATTTGCCAACGTACCTTGGATCATCTCCAATGGCGGAGAAGCTTTTGGTGCATTTGGAACTCCACAAAGCAAGGGTACCAAGGTATTCGCTCTGGCAGGAAAGATCAAGAAGGGTGGACTCGTCGAGGTTCCAATGGGATTGCCTCTTAAGGATGTTATCTACGGTATCGGTGACGGTATTAAGAATGATATACCATTCAAAGCCGTTCAGATGGGTGGACCATCCGGTGGATGTATTCCGGCTTCATTGATCGATACCCCGGTAGATTATGAAAACATCAATAAAACAGGGGCTATCGTAGGCTCTGGCGGTATGATCGTTATGGATGAAACGACCTGCATGGTAGATATGGCTCGATATTTCCTCGATTTCACGAGAAAAGAGTCCTGCGGTAAGTGTAACTACTGTCGTGTCGGAACAAAGAGAATGCTTGAGATTCTGGAACGCATCACAAGTGGAGAAGGAAAAGATGGAGACATCGAGCTTCTGGAAGAGCTTGCAATGAAAATCAAGGATGGTTCCATGTGCGGCTTGGGTCAGACAGCACCAAATCCTGTACTTACTACGATCAAATACTTCAGAAATGAATACGAGGATCATATTTATAATAAGAAGTGTACTGCTCACTCATGTAAACCGTTATTAACTTTTACCATTAACGAAAAATGTACAGGATGTACGCTCTGTTCCAGAAAATGTCCTGTTGACGCGATTAAGGGTGAATTGAAGAAACATCATGAAATCGATCAGAACATTTGCATCAAGTGCGGAAAATGCGAGGAAACTTGCAGATTCAACGCGATCATCAGAGACTAAGGGAGAGAGGTGAAGAAAGATGAAAAAATTTAGATTAAATATCGACGGAAAAGAAGTTTTCGGCCTTCCGGGTCAAACGATCCTGGACGTTGCAAAAGAAAATGATATCTACATCCCAACTCTCTGCTTTGATGAACGAACAGAAATCTATGGTTCCTGCGGAATCTGCGTAGTAGAAGTGGAAGGCAACCCTAAAATGGTGAAGGCCTGTGCTACAGAAATCGCTCCGAACATGATCATTAAAACCACGACTGAGAGAGTAAAGGAATCCAGGAAAACAAATCTTGAGCTTCTGCTATCCAACCATGTTGGAGACTGCAGACCTCCGTGCGTATTGGCATGTCCGGGGCAGACTGACTGCCAGGGATATGTTGGATTGATCGCAAACGGGGAATTTGAGAAAGCCATAGAATTGATCAAGAATAAGATTCCGCTTCCCGGATCAATCGGAAGAGTATGTCCACATCCCTGCGAAGACAACTGCAGAAGAAAACTCATCGATGAACCGATTTCAATCGCTTGGTTGAAGCGATTTGCATCCGATATGGACTTGTCCGGTGATGATCCATTCATGCCGGATATGGCTCCTGCTACCGGAAAATCAGTTGCGGTAATCGGTGGAGGCCCGATGGGTCTTTCTGCAGCGTACTTCCTCAAAATCATGGGACATGATGTTACAATCTTTGAAGCAATGCCGAAACTTGGTGGTATGCTGAGATATGGTATTCCTGAATACCGACTTCCAAAGGAAGTATTGGATGAAGAAATTTACCTCATCGAAAAGATGGGCGTGACATTGATGCCGAATACAAAGATTGGTGCAGACCTTTCCTTTGATTCCATCAAAAAAGACTTTGATGCAGTGCTTGTCGGAATCGGCGCTTGGGTTTCCACCGGAGTGGGATGCAAGGGCGAAGATGCAGACGGCGTCATCGGCGGGATCGACTTCCTCCGAAAAGTTGTTCGAAATGAAGAAATCAAGCTTGGTGAAAATGTTGCGATCGTTGGAGGCGGTAATACCGCCATGGACGCTTGCAGAACGGCAGTAAGACTTGGTGCGAATAAAGTCTACAATATATACAGACGTACAAAAGACGAAATGCCCGCTGACATGGTAGAAATCGTGGAAGCAGATGAAGAAGGTGTTATCTTCAAGAATCTGACGAATCCGATCGAAGTGATCAAGGATGCAAACGGACATGTGAAACAAGTTCTGCTTCAGGTTATGGAGCTTGGTGAACCGGATGCAAGCGGAAGAAGAGCACCTAGGCCAATCGAAGGAAAAACAGAAACAATCGATGTTGATACGGTAATCTTGGCAATCGGTCAGGCAGTGGATCCAAAGGGCTTTGAAGGGCTAGACCTTACTAAGAAGAAGGGCATAGCATATGATCCGGAGACATTCATGACCAGCATGGAAGGCGTATTTGCAGGTGGAGACTGCGGAAATGATAAGATTTCCATCGCAATCGAAGCAATAGCAGACGCAAAGAAGGCTTCTAATATCATCGATGCATACCTGGCAGGTGAAACCATCAAGTACGAAAAGGCTTACTCTGTTGAAAGACACGACATCACAGAAAAGACCTTCGAAGATCGGGAAAGAGAATGCAGACCGAAGATGGATCATCTGCATGCAGAAGAAAGAAGCGACAACTTTACGGAAGTCGTATTCGGCTATGACGAAGATCAGGCGATGGCGGATGCCAATCGTTGTCTGGAATGCGGATGCCATGATTATTTTGAATGTAAGCTCATCGACTTTGCAAATGAATATAATGTAAAACCGGAGCGCTTTGCTGGAGACGTAAATAAGATCGAGTTTGAAGACAACCATCCGTTTATCGTGAGAGATCCGAACAAGTGTATCCTTTGCGGATTGTGTGTTCGTGTCTGCGATGAAGTTATGGGCGTAGGAGCTCTGGGTTTGGTGGACAGAGGCTTTGACACCGTTGTGAAGCCAACCTTGGAAAAACCGCTGATTGAATCCGGATGTGTATCCTGCGGTCAATGCGTCAGTGTATGCCCAACCGGTGCATTAGGGGAAAGACTTACGATTGCAAAATCTGTTCCTCTGGATACCGAAGAGACAGATACAACCTGTTCCTACTGTTCTGTTGGCTGCAGCCTGCACCTCGAAACCTACGGTGATATGTTGATCAAGGCTGTACCTGATAAGGAAGGTGCAGTCAACAAAGGGCTTCTCTGCGGAAAAGGCAAATTTGGATTTGACTGTTCTGAGCTGGAAGGCAAACTGCTGGATCCGATGATCAAGAAGGAACATGGGCTTGAAGAAGTAGACTATCATGAAGCATTTGTACTGACTGCAAAGAAGGCCCAGTCCATCGCAGCCAAGTATGGCAAGGATGCGGTAGCAGTAGCGGTTTCCGACAGATATACAAACGAAGAAGCCTATGCGATCAAGAAGTTTGCAGACACCATCGGCGCCAAGACGCTTTGCTTCAATAACAGAGAAAACGGTTTGGCCAAGGTATTGGGCTTCGATGCTTCTCCAAACACCATTGATGAGCTTCTTGCAACAGAAGTGATCCTGGTTACCGGGTTTAACGCTGTGCTTAATCCGGTTATTCAGATAAAACTTAAGCAGGCTGCGGAAGCCGGCGCCAAGGTAGTTCTGATCAATCCTGTGGGATATGAACAGCACTTCGAATTCGCTGCCAAGGTTCTTTATGTCAAGAATGACGTCAGCTTCCTGAAAGAAATAGGGAAAGCACTTCTGGATATGGGTAAGGCCTCAAAGGCTGAGGGCTTTGATGAGTTCGCTGCCAGCCTCTCAAAGGTTACGGTAAGCGATACTGCAAAAGATGTTGCCGCATTGTATGGAAACGCCAAGAAAGCGATGATCGTACTTCAGCAGAATTTCGTAACCACAGATGCTGCTGCCCTGATTGCTGATATCGCTGTTGTTTCCGGACATATCGGAAGCCCGCGAGATGGTATTCTGTTGGTTAAGGCAAAGAACAACAGCCAGGGCCTCATCGATCTTGGTATTAGAGCCGGAGCGGAAGCAATGGATGGTGTGAAAGCACTTCTGATATTCGGAGAGGATGTGAAGGCAGACCTAACCGGTTTGGAATTCCTGATGGTTTCCGATACCCATATGACCGAGACGGCAAAGAAAGCCGATGTCATCATTCCGGGTACTGCGTTTGCGTCAACTGAAGGAACCTATACCAATACGGAAAGAAGATTGCAGCCGGTTCGCCAAGCAGTGAATGAAGAAGTATCCTTCAGCAACTGGGAAATCGCGGCAGAGCTTGCCCATGTATTTGAAGTGGAAATGCCATTTGACGACACCTATGATATTTCCGTGGAAATGGATGACCTTTTATACAAATATAAATATGCGGAAATCGGAGAAATCTTAGGAGGCGTACTTGTCCCTGAAAAAACAGCATTACAGACTGTAGGAGATGTGGAATTTGTAAATCCGATGGATTCAACCGACAATCTGATGAATGTGATCTCACAAAGATTGCCAAAACCTGTATAAAAAACAACATAAGAACAGAGGTTATTCAATGTGAGTAACCTCTGTTTTTCTGCTTTATTGTGTTTTCGCATTTAGAATTAGGAAATAGTTTGATTCAAATATAACAAACTTTGGGTTCTCATATGTAACCTTCCTTACACTTAATTCAGTAGATTGAAATTGTCAGTCAATTCACGATGTATACATGGATTCTTGATATTGACAAATATATAACGAAATGCTAAGATGATTACCGTGAGCCAAATAGCTGAGGGCATCATATTTTTCATAGCAGTTATAATAGAATAATATATATTGGAGGGACCCCGGATGAGAAACATGAAGGTTTTGACCGCCGAAGAGGTGGCTAATTTTGTAGAGGATGGACAGACGCTGGCATCCAGTGGATTCGTTGGAAGTGCAATTCCCGAATCTCTTTCAAAGGCATTGGAAAAAAGGTTTTTAGAAACCGGCTCGCCTAAAAACCTGACGTATTTTTACGCAGCTGCCCAAGGAAACAGAGATGGTAGAGGTGCCGATCATTTTGCACACAAAGGAATGACGAAAAGAGTGATTGCAGGTCATTATAATACGGCTCCGACACTTGGAAAGTGCATTTTAAATAATGAGATAGAAGGCTATAATCTTCCTCAAGGTACCTTATCCCAGCTTTGCAGGGATATTGCCGCCCATAAGATTGGAACGATCACCCATGTGGGATTAAATACCTTTGTGGACCCGAGAAAGCAGGGCGGAAAGCTCAATGAAATTACCACCGAGGATATGGTTGAAGTAGTAGAAATATTAGGTGAAGAAAAGCTCCTTTACAAGGCTTTTCCAATCCATATTGCATTTATCAGAGGTTCCTACGCTGATGAGCTTGGAAATGTAACGATGGAACGAGAAGTCGGAACCCATGAGGTAACCGCCATAGCGCAGGCCGCAAAGAACAGCGGTGGTAAGGTATTCGTTCAGGTAGAGAAAATTGTAAAGGCCGGGACACTGGATCCGAGACTTGTGAAGATTCCGAGAATCTATGTGGATGCACTTGTCATCTCCGAGCCATATGATCATCAGCAATCCTTTGACCGCGAATTTGATCCGTCCCTGACCGGAGAAATCACTGTTCCTGTTGATGGACTGGAAGTACCGCCTTTGAGTGCGAAGAAGGTGATCGGACGCAGAGCGGCAATGGAGCTAACCGAAAATACCGTTGTCAACCTCGGAATCGGAATCCCTGAGTACATCTCTTGCGTTGCCAACGAAGAAGGGATCGGCGACTATATGACCCTGACTGTTGAGGCGGGACCCATCGGTGGTGTACCGTGCGGCGGATCCCAGTTTGGCGCATCCGTCAATCCCGAATGCATCCTGGATCAGCATGTTCAGTTTGATTTCTATGATGGCGGAGGAGTAGATTTGGCATTTTTAGGTCTGGCCCAGGCGGATCAGCAGGGAAATATCAATGTAAGTAAATTCGGTCCGAGAATAGCCGGCTGCGGCGGGTTTATCAATATCACGCAAAATGCAAAAAAAGTGTTTTACTGCGGAACATTTACTGCCGGAGGACTGAAGGCGGATATTCGTGACGGAGAAATAAAAATCCTGCAGGAGGGCTGCGAAAAGAAATTCATCAACGAAGTGGAACAGATCACCTTCAGCGGTGAGTATGCTGCAAAAATCGGACAGCCGGTTATGTACATTACGGAAAGAGCTGTATTTGAGTTGAGGCAGGACGGGGTATATCTGACGGAAATTGCTCCGGGCATTGATCTTCAGACACAGGTACTTGATTTGATGGACTTTATGCCGAAAATGGATGGAGAACCAAAGCAGATGGACAGACGGATCTTCTGCGACGAACCGATGGGATTGAAATAATAGAAACGATCAGAGAGACCTGAGATGCCTTTTCCATTTCATGGTCTCTCTTTTCATTTTCCAAAATTTGTTGTAATATGGTATCAGACTAACATAGTGAATAAATAAGGGAGATATGATGAAGCATCATACATACGGATATATATATGGCATCCTTGCCGCATTTTTTTATGCGTTGGTGGCAATCGTTGCCAAGCCTCTCGTTATGGGCGGTACCCACCCGTTTCAGATCACATTCTACCAATATTTATTTACAATCTTAATTCTGGGAATCTGGATTTCTGTTCGGAACCGGGGCGCATTTCGCTGTAATTTGAAAAAGGTAGGTTCCTTTGCATTGCTAGGAGTCTTCGGGGGTGGGGCAACCAATTTGCTTTTCTATTCTGCACTTCAATATCTTGATGCAGGCGTATCCTCAATGCTTTTGTTTCTGCATCCTGTATTTATTACTGTTTTTTTTGCTGTCACCAGAATAAAAACAATGAAGCCGATCAATTATTTTTGTGTTCTCAGCGCTGCATGCGGCACGGCGATCGTGTTGGATCTCTTTTCTGATTCTTCGCACTTTTCCTTAATTGGAATCACCTTTGGGATATTAAGCGGCTTAACCTATGGATTCTATAACATCTTTGCTGATTTAAAGCTGAAAGAAGAAGACCCCAATATTATTAATTTTTATGCCTGCATAGCGGCACTATTGTTTACTATGGGGATAATGATTTCCAATGGCACCGGCTTTTCAGTTGCTCTGCCCGCTCTGCCGTCTGTCTTTTTTCTAGCAGTTTTTTCTGGCGTGCTCCCTGCATATTGCTTTTTAAAAGCGTTGCATTATATCGGGTCGGAGAAGGTTTCTGTCATCTCCTCTATCGAATTGCCTCTGACTTTGATTATGGCATTTACGATCCTGAAAGAACAAATGAGGCCGCTGCAGCTCTTTGGCATTGTTCTTATTGTTCTGGCAACAGTTATGCTGCACATGAATGAGAAAGACCCGGCAGGTGAGGTGGAGAAAGCCTGCGAAAATAAAAAATAGCATATAAAAAGGCGCCTATTGGGGCACTCTCCCGGAAATCGCCGTCTTCCTATGCTTCGCATAAAGACGGTGATCGGTTTCACGTTTTCCTTGGAGAATACCCACAACACGGCGCATTAAAGTATCTTTTTTTACCTGTGGCAGGGGCTAAAAGATTTAATAAACTATTTATTTTTGAATACGGCAGGTCTCTTTTCCAGAAATGCAGCCATTCCTTCCGCTCTATCTTCGGAGCTGAACGGAGCAACAAGAGCTTCTCCCTCAAAGGCAACGCCTGTCTTGATATCCAGACTGATTCCATTGTTAACAGCAATTTTAGCAGCTTTAATTGCAATTGGAGCCTTGGATAGAATCATTTTTGCTACTTTCTCCGCTGCGCCCATCAATTCTTCTGCTGGAACAACCTTCTCAACAAGACCGATTCTGTATGCTTCCTGCGCATCGATCATCTCCGCAGTCATGATCAGGTATTTGCCCATACCTTTGCCAACCAGTCTTGGAAGTCTCTGGGTTCCGCCAAATCCCGGTATGATTCCCAGATTTACTTCAGGTTGACCGAACTTAGCTTTTTCCGATGCGATTCTCATATCGCAGGCCATTGCAAGCTCGCATCCGCCGCCGAGAGCAAAACCGTTGATGGCACCGATAACCGGCTTATCAATGCCTTCAATCAGATTCATGACATTCTGCCCCTTGATCATCATGGCACGGCCTTCCAGAGTAGTAAGATTTACCATTTCGGAGATGTCGGCACCGGCCACAAAAGCTTTTCCTTCTCCGGTTAGAATTGCAACTTGTACTTCAGGGTCATTATTCACAGCGGTAAAGGCCGCATATAATTCATCCAGCACCTCATTGCTTAACGCATTCAAGGATTTCGGCCTGTTTACTGTAACATAAGCAATACCGTCTTTTACTTCGTAAATCAAATTTTGATACATAATATTTCTTCCTTCCTGTCACTTATATTTTTCTCTCAACATGAATTAATTAATGATTTGAAACCATATTATCACTATGAAAAACAATAATCAATGGGTTTGGAAATTGTCAGACAATTAACGTTAAATAATTATCACAAACAGGTTGTATTTGATTTTTTCTTATGCTATCATGTGCCTAATAAGTAAATAGCATAGTGTTTTGGAGGTAAAAAAATGGCTAATTTATTCTTTATTCCTCAATACATCATCTCAGGTGAGAACGCTTTAAAGATGAGCACAGAGTATTTTAAAGCATTCGGAGAGAAAGCCCTGATCGTAACAGACGATATCATGGTGAAACTCGGCAATGTTAAAAAATTGACAGATGCTCTTGATGAGATTCAAGTTTCCTATATAATATATTCTGATATTAATAGCGAACCTACTCACACCATGATTGATGATGGCGTTGAAATTTACAAAAAGGAAGGCTGCGACTTCCTGATCGGGATCGGTGGAGGTAGTCCTCTGGATTCCATGAAAGCAATCGGAGCAGTTGTGGCTAACGGCGGCAGCATCTGCGATTATATGGGTAAAAAGATTCTGCACACCCTCCCGCCGACTTGTGCAATTCCTACTACAGCAGGAACCGGATCTGAGGCTACAAAAGTATCCATCATTACGAATACCAATACAGGCGTTAAGATGCTGTTAAATGATCCTAAACTGATGGCAACCATCGCTGTAGTCGATCCATTATTTACATTGACTGTACCGCCGGGAGTAACCGCTGCAACAGGTGTTGATGCTTTGACTCATGCAATCGAGGCATATACATCCTTAAAAGCATTTTCGATGAGTGATATTTATGCGATATCCGCTGTAAAGAGAATCTTTGATAACATCTATGAAGTTTATACAAACGGATCCAACGTGGAAGCCAGAAGAGAAATGGCGATTGCCGCACTGGAGGCAGGGATTGCATTCAGTAATGCTTCTGTAACCATCGTTCATGGTATGAGCCGGCCAATCGGCGCCTTGTTCCATGTTCCTCACGGGCTTTCTAATGCAATGCTTCTGAATGTTTGCCTTGACTATCTGCAGCCGGGTGCTGTGGCAAGACTGAATCAGCTTGCGAAGACGATCGGTGTATACCGCCCTGGTATGACGCCGGATGAAGGGGCCCATGCCTTCGTTGTAGCAACCAAGGCACTGCTGCGCACCCTGAGTATTAAGTCTCCGGAAGATTTCGGCATCGACAAAGAAGAATTCTTCAAGCAGATCCCGAAAATGGCAGAGGATGCTCTGATCAGCGGAAGTCCGCTAAATACAAGACGTACGCCGAACAAGGATGACATCATGGAGCTTTATAAGAAGCTCTGGGATAAGCCGGAAGACTGCAAGTGTTAGAAAAGCGATTAAAATAGAAGAAATAAAAAAAGAAGAGGCGTTCCCAATGACAGATCGTTAAGTCGGATAGGCATTGGGTAGCCTCTTCTTTCAATTTATTTTACAATTTGATTTTTCAGCTGCTCAATGGATTTTCTGACAGCAGGTACACTTAGAATGATAATTGTTAATGCGCCTTCCACTCCCAAATAGGTAATATTGTAATAAATGGACCATGTAAAGGCACTAAAGCCTTCTGGGGCATACTGTCCGAAGAAAATAACGCCGGAGAGTACAGAACAGATATAACGGCCAAGCAGACCGACAACATATCCGGAGATCAGGCCGAATTTTCTAGTTCTCATCAAGCCTGCAAATGCCAATGCGCCAAAGGCGAGGGGGTAATCCAAAAGCATTTGGATTGGGTGGATGACATAGGGATTGAAAATAAGGTCAAGCAGACCGACGCACATTCCTGCCATCATACCTCTGCGAACTCCGTATAGGTATGCGCATACGACGATGGGAAGCATGCAGAAGGCTGTGATGGAACCACCCTGAGGCATACGGAACAGGATGATTTGATTGAGTGCAATGGAAAGTGCGACGAGAACCGCGGATGTTACCATTGCTTTCGTATCCGCTTTTTTCCCCCGTCCGGAAATGAGGATGCCGAGAAAAAGCAGCACGATGACGAGTACCGTTGTAACTTGACCTGATGTGGATTCAAAAAAAACCTGTAATTGTTCTGAAGACATAAAAAAACCTCCTTTAAACACAAAAGTGTCCGCTTTGCAGGAGGGGATCTGTTTGATCGGAAATACAATGCACCCGTAAAAGGTACATCGAAATCAATCAAAAATGCTTCCCTACGCCGGTATTGCCCGGATCAGGTAATGAGGGTCGAAAAACTCTCAGCTAAAAGCTCCCCTAGCAAAAGATATTAAATTGATAAAAGTTATTTTATACTGGGCTAGTTGCAGTGTCAAATACTTTTTTTGAGAATACAGGTCCCAAAAAGTCTCAATCGTGAGATAGTATGATCAACAATTTCCCTGCCGAATGACTAATTTCAGCTTTTTCTTGAATAAATTCATTGCTTATGCCCAGAGGAAAACTATGATTCAATATACAATTTTCCAACGGATATTTTACACCATGAATAGAAACCCCTTCACAGAAATCTCCGTAAGAAAAGAGAGAAATTTTATATTGCTCTGATTTGTGTATTGAAAGCTTCCCCGGATTTCTAAGGGTCGCTCTATTTGTTCCGTCCAGAATCCAGATCGTTTTTTCGGCATCAACGGCATAGGACATTGTCTGAAGATTTGCTATGGTATGATCCAGACGTCCGCCGAGGCCCCCAAGGATCGTAACCTCATCAAAGCCCTGTTCGATTGCATATTTCAAGCAGATCATCGTGTCAGTATCATCTTTTTCCACTGCATACTTCAAGACCCGGCAGCAGTCACTCAGACCGGAATCCATTAGGTCTTTTACTATAAAGTCATAATCGACGGAGTCAAAATCACCGATAACCACGTCGGGACAGATTCCAGACCCACGGGCATGCAAATAACCGCCATCGGCGCATATGATCCTATCATCCTCCAGAAAATGATAGGATTCGTTTAATAAAGCAGATTGATAGGAAGTTATGATAATACATCGTTTCAGCAAAATCACCTCATTTTATCATGCAGAAAAATCCTTCGTATTATTTATTTGCAGCAGCGTGCAGTGCCTTGTCGAAATCTTGAATGATATCCTCAATATCCTCAATACCGACGGATACGCGTATCATTTCAGGGTAAATACCGGACTCAATCTGCTGCTGCTCGTTCAGCTGTCGGTGTGTTGTGCTTGCCGGATGAAGAATACTGGAACGCAAATCGCCAAGATGAACAACCAAATGCACAAGGTCGAGATGCTTGATTAAGTCTTTGCCTGCTTTTGCACCTCCCTTGATTCCAAAACTCAGGATACCGCTGGCTCCCTTTGGCATATATTTTTGACCTAATTCATAATAGGGATCGCTTTTTAGTCCGGGGTACTTTACCCATTCAACACAAGGATGAGCGCTTAGAAACTCTGCTAGCTTTAGCGCATTTTCACTATGACGGTCCATTCTTAAATGCAGTGTTTCCAAGCCAAGATGGAACAGGAATGAATTGAAAGGACTTGGCGTGCAGCCATAATCCCGCAGTAGCTGTACCCGGGCTTTTATAATATAGGCAGAAGGTCCGAAGGTTTCAAAATATTTTAATCCGTGATAACTCGCATCAGGTTCCACCAGACCCGGAAACTTTCCATTGTCCCAATTGAAATTTCCGCCATCGATGAGAACCCCGCCCAGGCTGGTCGCATGTCCATCCGTATATTTTGTTGCCGAATGAATCACAATATTCGCGCCATGGGCAAAGGGCCTGCAAAGATATGGGGTAGCAAGGGTATTGTCAACGAGAAAAGGGATATCGAGTTTTTGGGCAGCGGAAGAAAATTTCTCAAAATCGAGAACAATCATTCCGGGGTTGGCAATGGTCTCGCCAAAGATTGCCTTTGTGTTCGGTTTCGCACAGGACAAGATCGATTCCACACTGGAATTGGGGTCAACGAAGGTAAAATCGATTCCAAGCTTTCGCAGCGAAACATCAAATAAATTAAAGGTACCACCGTAAAGATTGGAGGAGGCGATGACATGATCCCCTGCCTGACAGATATTAAGGATGGCAAACATGCTTGCACTTTGTCCTGAAGAAAGGGCCAGCGCACCGACTCCGCCTTCGAGAAGATTCATTTTACCTTCAAAGGCATCCGTTGTCGGATTTCCAAGCCTTGTATAGAAGGAACCCTCTGCCTTCAGATCGAACAGATCCGCAACATAGTCGGAATCATCGTATGAGAAGGTGGTACTTTGGACAATTGGAAGCACTCTTGGTTCTCCAGGCTTTGGACGGTAAGTACCTTGAACGCAATTCGTATTAAAGTGAAATTTTTTCATATTCGTTGCTCTCCTAATCTCGAATTATATAATATTAACATCAAATTGATTTCTTTTGAAACAGCTTGAAATTTTATTGAAGATTTAATCATCGCCATGTCTACAAGGATGATGCAATGAACGCTTCCTTGCAGAAACGCTGCATCTCAATGTTAGCGTTCATTATACCATATATTTATCTATTGAAAAACATCAAAATTCTAAAAATTCCGTGTATTGTAAAACAGCCACTTTGCACTTGTCAACTGCCATTCCAATGATTATACTAAAATTAGGATATTGTATACGGAAAGAGTAGGGAATGTCATTATGGATGAGAAAATTAAAAAAGTACTTGCTGAAAAGGTAGATCCTTTGCTTGAAGCTCATTTTGGCGGAGTCATGCTGACTTCTTTCGAAAACGGGATTGCATATGTAAAGCTTACCGGATCCTGCAGCACCTGTCCGTCCGCACAATATACCATTGAAGATGTGGTAAAGGGGATCGTGCTGGAAGAAATTCCTGAAGTGGAAGATGTCGTATTGGATACATCTGTCAGTTCGGATCTGATTGATATGGCCAGAAAGATATTAAACAAGGATTGATGAAACCCGATTATAATAAGGAATGATTCGTGACTGGCTTGTTTTTTGGCATAAATATTGCTTATTTATTTAGATAGTTTCAATAGACGATATGGTGCGGTAGAGCAATAGGGCTGTTCTGTCGCCATATGGCCTGAATATATTTTACATGTAAGGAGTGGTTGTAGTATGGCATTAATGACTGGAGCTCAGTATATCGAGAGCTTAAAAAAACTTGACACGAAGGTGTATTTATTCGGAGAAGAAGTGAAAGATTGGGTAGATCATCCAATGATCAGACCTTCCATTGATTGTTTGGCAATGACGTATGAATTGGCACAGGATCCTCAATATGCTGATTTAATGACTGCAAAATCCAATTTGACCGGTAATACTGTAAACAGATTTTCACATTTACATCAAGGGACTCATGACTTGATCAAAAAAGTTAAAATGCAAAGATTGCTCGGGCAAAAAACAGCTTCCTGCTTCCAGAGATGCGTAGGAATGGATGCCTTCAATGCAGTATTTTCGACTACTTATGAAATAGATAAAAAATACGGTACAAACTATCATGAAAGATTTACGAAGTATCTTGAATACATACAGGAAAACGATCTGGTAGTAGACGGTGCTATGACCGACCCGAAGGGCGACAGAGGCTTGGCTCCTAGCCAGCAGTCTGATCTGGATATGTTCCTGCGTATTGTCGAAAAGAGAGAAGACGGTATCGTAGTCAGAGGCGCTAAAGTTCATCAGACCGGCTCCATTAACTCCCACGAGCACCTAATCATGCCTACTATCGCAATGACAGAGGCTGACAAGCAATTTGCCGTATCCTTTTCGATCCAGTCGGACGTTCCCGGAATCTTTATGATTTATGGAAGACAGTCCTGTGATACAAGAAAATTAGAAGAGAACGCTGATATCGATCTTGGAAACAAGAAGTTTGGCGGACAGGAAGCATTGGTAGTATTTGACGACGTATTCATTCCAAATGAAAGAGTATTCTTATGCGAAGAGTATGATTTTGCCGGAATGATGGTAGAACGATTTGCAGGATACCACAGACAGTCTTACGGCGGATGTAAAGTTGGTGTTGGTGATGTTATCATCGGTGCAGCCGCACTTGCTGCGGATTACAATGGAGCACACAAGGCTTCCCACATCAAAGATAAGCTCATTGAAATGACGCATCTGAATGAGACATTATACTGCTGCGGTATCGCATGCTCCGCAGAGGGTTATCCTACAGAAGCAGGAAATTATCAGATCGATCTGCTGCTTGCCAATGTATGTAAGCAGAATGTTACCAGATTCCCTTATGAAATTGTAAGACTTGCTGAAGATATTGCAGGCGGATTAATGGTAACTATGCCTTCTCAGAAGGACTTCAATTCTGATTTAGAGGTTGGACAGAGCGGAAAAACCATCGGAGAATGGTGTAATAAGTTCTTTGCAGCGGCTCCTGGAGTTTCCACTGAAAACAGGATGCGAGTTTTAAGATTCCTTGAAAATATCTGTCTTGGTTCATCTGCAGTTGGTTATAGAACTGAGTCTATGCATGGTGCGGGATCACCGCAAGCGCAGAGAATCATGATTGCCCGTCAGGGAAATATCAATCAGAAAAAGGAACTTGCAAAGGCTATCGCTGGAATCAAGGAGTAATCATTTACCTGAAATTAATATGCAAGGAACCGTCGGAACTTTTTCGGCGGTTCTGTGTATAAACGAAAAGGAGAGCGACCAATGCTAGTCGGTGTAAAATTCTGCGGAGGCTGCAATCCCAGATACGATAGAGGTAAGGCGCTCGAGGCGATCAAAAGGCAGACCCGGGAAGAATCCGAGTTCGTCATTGCCGAAGAGGGTGGGGAATACGATACGCTACTAATAATCGGAGGATGCACAAATTGCTGTGCCTCATATTGCCAATATAAGTCAAAAAATGATACAATACGCATGTGGGATGAAAGCCACATAGACAATACCGTTCAGATAATAAAAAATGGGAGGAATGACACTTGAACTGGAAAGAAATATATAGCAGCAGATTATGTACTGCCGAGGAAGCGGTAAAAAGCATTCAGTCAGGCGACAGAGTTGCGTTTGCACATGCGGTTGCTGAACCGGCGGTGCTGGTAAATGCCATGGTTGCAAATGCCGCCGAATACAAGGATGTTGAGGTTTGTCATATGGTAACTCTGGGCAAGGGTGAATATACAAAGCCGGAGTATCAAGAAAACTTTCACTTCAACGGCTGGTTTACAAGCCCTTCAACGCGAGGGTGCATCGCGGATGGTTCCGGTGATTTTACACCTGTCTTTTTCCATGAAGTACCCAATTATATTCGCAAAGGGATCTTCGCCCTTGATGTATTCATGGTCATGGTTTCACCGCCGGATGAACACGGTTACTGTTGTGTAGGCGTTTCTGCAGACTATACGATGCAGGGCATCGAATCCGCAAAGATTGTCCTTGCGCAGGTAAATGATCAGGTGCCGGTCGTATTTGGAGATACCTTTGTCCACGTCAGCAAGATTGATAAATTTGTCGAATCTTCGCACCCACTTTTTGAATTAGGTCTGCCTAAGATCGGTGAAGTGGAACTGGAGATTGGGAAGCACTGTGCTGAGTTGGTAGAAGATGGCTCAACCCTACAATTGGGGATCGGTGCGATTCCTGATGCAGTTCTTCAATCACTGAAGGATAAGAAGGATCTCGGAATCCATTCGGAAATGATTTCCGACGGTGTGGTAGATTTATTTGAAGCCGGTGTAGTCAATAATTCAAAAAAAGGTTTAAATAAGAATAAGATGATCGTAACGTTCTTAATGGGATCAAAGAGACTTTACGACTTTGCCAGAGAAAATCCGGCAATTGAAATGCGACCTGTTGATTATGTTAATAATCCTGTGGTAATCGCTCAAAATACGAATATGGTATGTATCAATTCCTGCCTTGCGGTTGATTTCATGGGTCAGGTTGTATCCGACAGCATCGGGATCAAACAGTTTAGTGGTGTAGGAGGGCAGGTTGACTTTGTAAGAGGCGCAGCAATGTCACTTGACGGAAAAGGAAAAGCAATTATTGCGATGCCTTCCGTTGCAACGAAGAAGGACGGATCTATGGTATCAAAGATCACACCTTACATAGATCACGGCGCAGCAGTTACTACTTCAAGAAATGATGTGGATTACATCGTTACAGAGTATGGTATCGCAGAATTAAAGGGTAAAACCTTAAAAGAAAGAGCAAGAAATTTGATCAATATTGCTCATCCGGATTTCAGAGAAGAATTGAAGGCAGAATTTGAAAAAAGATTCTGCGCAAAATTTTAATCTATCCCATCGACAGTATCGTTATATGGGTTCATAGGACCTAATGAAGGAGGAATAAAAATGCAAGCATTAAGAGTAGTTCCAAAAGTGTTTTATTTTGATACGTTCAAAGAATTCAATGATGAATTCAAGGTTGGCAAAGACGATCTGGTTCTGACAAATGAATGGATGTATACTCCGTACATGAAGCCCCTCGGAATTGAAACCAACGTAATCTTTCAGGAAAAGTTCGGCGCAGGCGAACCTTCCGATGAAATGATCGATGCCATCGCAGTAGAAATGAAGAAATACGATTTTAAGAGAATCGTTGCCTTTGGCGGCGGTACAATCGTAGATATCTGCAAGATCCTTGCACTGGATGTTCCTGAAAAATCAGTGGATCTTTTCACCGGTGCTGTTGCACCGAAGAAGGTAAAAGAGCTTGTAGTCGTTCCGACAACTTGTGGAACAGGAAGCGAAGTAACCAATGTTACCATTGCTGAGCTGAAATCTTTACATACAAAAAAGGGCCTAGCTGTAGATCAAACTTATGCTGATTATGCAGTGCTGGTTCCTGAGACAGTGAAAGGATTGCCGTACAAGTTCTTTGTAACAAGCTCCGTGGACGCTTTGATCCATGCGATTGAATCCTATCTGTCACCAAAGGCTTCCCCGTTTACAGAAATGTATTCCCTCCAAGCGATTCAGATGATTATGGATGGATATAAGGAAGTCGTTGAGAAGGGTGAAGAGGAAAGGTTCAAATATCTAAAGGAATTCGTGCTGGCATCCTGTTATGCCGGTATTGCTTTTGGAAATGCAGGCTGTGCGGCTGTTCATGCGCTTTCCTACTCCATCGGGGGAGCATTCCATGTACCTCACGGGGAAGCGAATTATCAGTTTTTTACTGAAGTATTCAAGATGTATACCAGAAAGAATCCGGACGGAAAAATTAAGCAGGCTACAAAGATATTCGCAGATGCCCTTGGCGTTGATCCAAACGGCGATGTATACGGCGAGCTGGAAAAATTCCTGAATAAATTGATCTTGAAAAAACCATTAAGAGAATATGGAATGGTTGAAGCGCAGATTGACGAATTTACCAAGTCAACAGTTGATAACCAGCAGCGACTATTAGGAAACAACTACGTTTATCTGACAGATGCAGAAATCAGAGAGATCTTTGCAAATCTATACTAAGTGATTCTTTTATAACCATAAAAATAAGTGCACCGATCCGGTGCACTTATTTTAAATTTGATTCCAGATTTCCTGCGCTTTCACCGCCTGCTCCTTCAGCATGTAGCTTCCATTGATTCCTTTGATACCAAGCTCTTCGGCATATTGCAGAAGAAGGGTTTTTGGCGGATTGTAAACCATATCGATGACTATCTCAGTATGGATGGATTCCTTGGGAATTGGTGATGCGTCCACATTGGGGTACATGCCTACCGGGGTGCAGTTGATCAGAAGGTCGCTTTTTACAACTGCTTCCTTAAAGAACTCATAGGACACAGTATAATTTCCATGGAAGTTCTGCTTCCCTCTGCTTACAATCGTAAGATCATATATTCCTAGATCAAGAAGTCCTTTTACAACCGCCTTTGCAACACCGCCTGAGCCTAGAATTACAGCTGCTTTTCCCTTTACTGTAATGTTGTTATGGCCAAGCAATGAAAGGAATCCGTCGTAGTCAGTATTGAAACCCGTAGCCTTACCATTATCAAATAAGACCGTATTGACTGCACCGATATATTTCGCTTGTTGTGAAATACCATCCAACAGGGGAATCACAGACTCTTTGTATGGAATCGTGACATTGACTCCTCGGTAATCAGAATTTTTTAATGCGATAAAGTCTTGGGCAAAAGTATCCTTTGAAAATTCCAGTATTTCATAAATACCGTTTATCCCTCTTTGTTTCATAATTTCATCGTGTATTTGAGGGGAGAGGCTATGGGCTAGCTTTTCACCTACGAGACCCAATTTCATCATTTACTTTGACCTCCAACTGTTTTCATTTTATCATACATGCAACGTCTGCGTATGATTCAATGATTCCTAGCATCTGTGAAATCATTATAGCATAAAATGTATATTTAATCGATAAACTTACGAATATCCGATTTTTCGATGGGGTAGAGATAACCATTTCCTATTTTTTCAAGGAGGACAAGATTCATCTTATTCCCGCGGCGTTTTTTATCTCGCATGGCTGTCTGTGCCAGAAGATTCTTATCAATGCCTTGAGGAAGTTCCGCCGGAAGTCCGTATTCAAGAAGTAATTCTTTCAGCATGGCGGAGGTGTTGATCCCGGTCAGTCCCATAGCTTCACTATGTTCGGTGATGGTTTGCATTCCGATAGCAACCGCTTGACCATGTCCGAAGTGCCTATAATCAGAAAGGTTCTCAATCGCATGGCCGATGGTATGGCCGAAATTGGTAAGCATTCGGATACCCTGATCTTTTTCATCCTGCTCAATCATCTGCTTTTTAATAAGACAACAGCGGTAAATAATGGACTCAATCAGCTGTGCGTCGCGATGGTTGTTCATTCTGATCAGGTCAGAGAAAAGATCGGCATCGGCAACACAGGCATATTTAATGATTTCCGCCATCCCGTCAGCCATATGATAATCAGACAGTGTTTTGACAAAATCCGGATCAATAAATACATAGGATGGCTGATAAAAGGTTCCAACGAGATTTTTGCCTTCCGGCAAATTAACTCCGTTCTTACCGCCTATGCTGCTGTCAACTTGACCAATCAAAGTGGTTGGAATCTGCACAAAATCCACCCCTCTTAAAAAGGTTGCAGCGACGAATCCCGAGATGTCGCCGACTACGCCTCCTCCCAGCGAAACGATTACATCATCACGGGAGAGTTGAAAGTCGACTAATCTTTTATAAATTACCGTCAAGGTATCAAAGGATTTGCTGGTATCTCCGGCGGGCAGGCTAATGATGACCCATTCACAATGGGAAGCGTTCAGTTGCTTTTCTAAAAAATCTCCATAGGTTTTTTCTATGTTTTCATCTGTGATCAAGGCTATTTTTTTCCCCGAAAAATGCTCACCCAGAATAGTACCGATGGTTCGGAACAAACCACTTTCGATTGTTACCGGATATTTTCTGCTTTTCATGTTGATCGCTAAATTATATTTCATATGAAAACCTCCAATCATTTATCCTTACTAAGATGCGAGGATTATATTCGTAACTGCATATTTCGTTCATGTTTCGATGAAAATCATAATAGTAATAGATAGTATACACCAATTGGGAATAAGAAGCAAATTCGTTATGGAAAGGATTTGGTCCAAAAGAAACAAAATTCAACAAATTATTGCAATCTGATAAAAATGGAATATAATAAAATGAGTGTGTGTATTGAAATGGAAATGAAAGAGAGAGAAAGAAATGGATCAGAATATTATTGTAAATGAAAGCAGTCAAAATCTGAGAGCCCTTGGCCGAGATGCCCTCATGGGGAAATGGAGCATGGGAGTGATTGGGACCTTGTTGTTCGCCTTGTTGACCACAGTCCCGGTCATTATTTTAAATGCGATTTTTGGAGACGGGGATATGTCGTCTACGGGAATTTCCAGTATTTACAGCCTGTTGATAACGGGACCGATGACCCTTGGTTATGCTATGTTTGCCATTGCGATTTTCAGAAAAAGGGAGACCTCGCCGGCAGAAGTGTTTTATGGATTTGAACGTTTTGGAAAAGCGTTCGGATTATATATCGTCATGTCCATATTTATTTTGCTCTGGACGCTGCTGTTAATTATTCCGGGGATCATTGCCGTATTCCGATACAGTATGAGCTTTTATATTTTGGCTGATCACCCAGAAATGGGAATCATGGAAGCCATCAACGAAAGCAAGCGCATGATGAGAGGCAACAAGTGGAAATTTTTCTGTCTGAACCTTTCCTTTCTCGGTTGGGGCATTTTATGCCTGTTTACGATGGGAATCGGCTTTCTATGGCTTGGACCATACATGGAAGTAACCATTATCGCATTTTACGATATTGCAAACGGCAGTCTGAGATCGGTCAGAAGAATTGAAGGAGATGTGGCAGCAGGCGAAAGAACCGTTGAGGATCCGATCACGGTATATAAGGAAGAGACAAAAATCGAAGAATAATTCCAATATAAGTGAAAAAACACCTTATACGAATAAAGCACCAAGCCTTACTCAAGTACAAAAATGGGCACGGTGCTTTTTATTTCTTTGGGAGAGATGAATTGATCTATCGTTGGCTGAACTTCAAGGTTAAATCCTGTCTGAGTGCATCTATTTTCAAAAAATCCATGTTAGGAACATAGTATTTTTCCAGCTCATCGTGTTCTTTCTTTGCCTGACCGAGACAAAAGATTCCTTTCTCAAGGAGCTCCTCCATCTTCTTTTTACTGTCCGCAAGGATCGATTCCTGGTATTGAATCCCATCATAACGGATGATGTTTTCCAGATGAATCGGAATAAGCTCCATTTCCAGCCCTGACTGATCAATGGTATGATATTGGTTGCATGTAATAAAGGCCAAACGCAATTCCGGGATGAGTAGATGCTCAAGCTTGGTTGACGGTTTCATCGGGCAATAGTAACCTTCCACCGAATACCCTCTGTAAACTGCTCCTTCCATAAACAAATTCAGCATTCTTTCACTGCTGACACCCACAGGAGCATGGATCAGATACACTTTTTCACAGCCTTTCAGCAGGGAATCTAAGTAATGTTCAAAACCGTTGGGTGTAATCGCGCTCGCAAAAAATTTCTTGATATTACCCTGTATTGAACTGATCTCTCTATGTGCCAATTCATCGCCGATGATCTTCGCTGATATTTTGTAAAGCTCTTCGTGCTTAATGGCGGATTCGTAAATACTGCAAAGGTTATCATACATTTTTCCGGCAGCAGCCAGATAATTGTAAACTCTGCTGAATATGCTTTTAATTCGTTCGTTGTTGTTGATCAATGCTTCCTTATTCTTTCTGATCCCTTCTTCATTCCAGTAATCTCCCAAATGGATGATGGAATCAACCGCCCCCGGATTAATGGGATCCACAATATGAGGAGAGGTACCATCTATCATTGCAATCTTTTTATCGCGGATGACGACGCCATCCAGAGAATGATTGTCTGAGGAACAGTGCATAAAATCCACATCATGACCTTCCTGAAGCATGGTATCGCCTATTTTTTTCATAAAGGTCGACTTCCCGACACCCGGACCGCCTTTAATACAAATGATTTTGTCTGCCTCCCTTTGGCCAAGTATATATTGATAATACGAAAAAAAACCCTCGGGGGTGTTGTTGCCAGGGTACATATGTCTTTCGACTCCCGCCATACACATCTTCCTTTCCATAGCATTTCCTTTCATGATATGCAGGAGGGAGGCTTTCGGTGATATCGAAATACCTGATCCCATGTCCCTTTTTAAACAATACGGCCTTTTTCTACTCCTGTGATTCGACTGCTTACAGCCCATTTAGACATTGATAAACGAAGGGAAAAGTATTATAATAATTAAAGTTTATACATTCAGCATCCTAATGATTAGGATTCGAAGGAGATGCAGATGAGCCAGAATTTTATTCCCCTTCTCTTTGCAGGAGATATCAACGTTTACAGTGTTGCGAGAGCCTTCCACGAGCAATATGATATCAAGTCGAGTGTTTTCGGAAAATATAAGACAGGTCCATGTTTTGACAGCAAAATCATGAATTATTTTTCGAATCCTTATATTGATGAGCAAGATACATTCCTAGCAGTAATAATAGAATTTGCAAAAGAGCATCAAGACAAGACCATCCTTGCCGTCGGCTGCGGAGACAGCTATGTACAACTGCTCAGCCAGAACAAGGACAACCTTCCTGAAAATGTCATTGCACCCTATATTGACATCGATAGGATGAATGATCTGATCCATAAAGAAAAATTTTACATGATGTGCGAGGAAATTGGTGTAGATTATCCTAACACCTTTGTACATCGTGAGGAAATGGGACCGGTGTTTGAACTGCCCTTTGATGCTCCGTATATCGTCAAGCCTTCCAACGGGATCGCATATTGGAGACATCCCTTTGCAACACAGAAAAAGGTGTACAAGGCAAAAGACAGAAAAGAACTCCAGAGCATTCTTAACGATATCTATGGTGCCGGTTATAACGACTCCATCATCATTCAGGATTTTATTCCCGGGGATGATACCTATATGAGAGTTCTGACCAATTATTCCGATCAGAACGGCAAGGTGAAACTGATGTCACTGGGCCATGTGCTGCTGGAGGTACATACGCCACATGGCATTGGAAATCATGCGGTCATTATCACGGAGCACAACGAAGAGGTGACGGAAAAGTTCAAAAATCTACTGGAAGATATGCATTATATCGGGTTTTCTAATTTTGACATCAAGTACGATCAAAGGGATGGAAAATTTAAGGTCTTTGAAATCAATACGCGGCAAGGAAGAAGCAATTTTTATGTCACTGGCGCGGGACAGAATATTGCAAAGTACCTTGTGGAAGATTATATAGAACAGAACGAAATAGAATTGAAAATCATCACGGAAAAATCACTATGGCTCGTCGTGCCGAAAGGTGTTGCCTTCCGATATATCAGACCGGAGGAATACCGAAAGGAAATGAGAGCGTTAATACAGTCCGGGAAATATGTGAATCCGTTATTTTATAAAAAAGATACCGCTTTCATCAGAATGTTGCGGTTATACAAATCTCAACTGGGCGAGTATTACAAATACTGGAAGTATCTAGGAAGGCAATAGTGGGGGATAAGGATTTATGTGGATAGACGACAGAAAGGTTTTAGGCGTGTTGGGAGGGATGGGACCTCTGGCTACGCAGCTCTTTTATAAAAGGATCATTGAAAAGACTGATGCCAACTGTGACCAGGAGCATCTGAATATGATCATTCTCAGCCATGCAACCATGCCGGATCGCACCGGGGAGATACTAGGGGGGCGTACAGAGGAACTGTTTCATCTGCTTTTAAAGGATGCGCAGATGTTGGAGCAGGGTGGTGCAGGAGTAATCGCCATACCGTGCAATACTTCCCATGTGCTGATGGACAGGCTTCAGGAGAGCATTGGTATCCCGATTATTAATATGGTTGAGGAAACGGCAGCCCATATCGCCGATACGTTTCGTGAGCCGGAGCTACGGATTGCTGTTTTGGCTACCGATGGAACCATCCGGACAGGCTTATATCAAAAGGCGCTGGAAAAAGCAGGAATCACACCTGTCATTCCAAGCGCCGATTCACAAAAGCTGGTGATGAAGATCATCTATGACGGCGTGAAAAACGGCGGAGAAATCGATTTTTCCGAATTCTTAACAGTACAGGAGGAGATTCTCGGACAAGGCTGTCAGGCGGCGATTCTTGCCTGTACAGAGCTATCCTGCTTTAAAGAATTATACCATCTGCCCCATTTTTACATAGACGCCATGGAGATTCTGACGGATCTATCGATTCTTACCTGCGGCGGAAAAATCAAATAAGGAGTAAAAAGCGATGGATAAAACACTTCACAGTCTGACCGGGTATTTAAAGCTTTTGGAAGATCACCATCTGGTGAGGGACTTTAATATCGGGACGCATAATCAGAACAGTCTGATTCGTTATATTTCCTATAGCTCCATGGATATCATGAAGGATACGTTGTTTGTTTGCAAGGGCAGCCATTTTTCCATTGATTATTTGAAGTCAGCGTTAGAAAAAGGAGCCATCTGCTACATCAGCGAAAGGAAATATGATCTGGGCAAAGCGGAGGGGAGTGATTCCTATATCATCGTCAGTGAAATCCGCAAAGCGATGGCCTTGATCGCTGACTACTACTATAATCAGATATGGAAAGACCTGAAGACCATTGGGATTACAGGTACGAAAGGGAAGTCAACGACAGCCTATTTTATGAAATTCATTCTGGATGAATATTTGAAGGAAAGGAAAAAGCCTCTCAGCGCGATTATCTCAGGAATCGATAACTACGATGGTGTGATCAATGAGGAATCCCATTTGACCACGCCGGAGGCCATGGAGCTTCATAAGCATTTCAGCAATGCGGTGAGCAGTGGGATCGAATATCTCAGCATGGAGGTTTCCAGCCAGGCTTTAAAATATGACAGAACACTTGGAGTCACCTTTGACGTGGGGTGCTTCTTAAATATTGGGGAGGACCATATCAGCGATATTGAGCATAGTAGCTTCGAGGATTATCTGGAATCAAAACTAAGACTTTTCGGCCAATGCAGGAAGGCATGTGTGAATATTAACAGTGACCAGATTGATAGGGTTTTAGAAGCCTCGAAGTCTTGCCCTCATGTTGTGACCTTCGGTCTGGATGATAAGGCGGATGTTTACGGTTATGATATTGTCAAGTCGGGCAAGAGCATCAGTTTTACGGTGAGAACAAAGGACTTTGTGAAAGAGTTTAAGATCACTATGGCGGGACTGTTCAATGTACAGAATGCTCTGGCTGCCATCTCCATTTCCCAATGCCTTGAGATTCCCATGTCCTATGTGGCAGCAGGTTTGAAAAAGGCCAGAGTCAGCGGCAGGATGGAGGTTTATGCAAGCAAGAGCAGAAACCTTCAAGTCATCGTAGATTACGCCCATAATAAGCTAAGCTTTGAAACGCTGTTTCAATCCACATTGAAGGAATATCCAAACAAGAAGATTACCATCGTCTTCGGCTGCCCTGGGAAGAAGGCATTAGGAAGGAGAAAAGAGCTGGGAGAGATTGCGGGGAAATACTCAGATCAGGTATATATTACTGAAGAGGATGCCGGAGAAGAGCCGGTGTTGAAGATATGTGAAGAGATTGCTCAGCACGTCGAAAAGCAGGCGTGCAGTTATGCCATCATACCGGACAGAGAAGAGGCAATCCGCGAAGCCATCGCAAATGCTGACGATAATACGATCATTCTGATCACCGGGAAGGGAAGAGAAACCCGGCAGAAACGCGGCACAAAATACATCGATACACCATCAGATGTGGAATATGTTCAAAAATATCTTGGGAAATAACAATAAAAATAAAGAAAAACCTGTTTGATCATATAACCAAACAGGATTTTTTTATGAAATTAACTATGCTTTCACGAAATTTTTCCCCTCTTTTTTCGCTTCATATAGTTTTTTATCAGCATTATTGATCAGCTCGTCAAGTGTTTGTTCCTTTTCCAGGCATTTCAAACCGATACTGACGGTGACAATCACATTCAGTACTGAGATTTGATCTCCAAATCATAGTGGGAGAAGATTCAACGATTAGCTTATACTGTTCTAAATCAATCAACATAATCTACTCCTTTCATTTATCGTTATCGATGATGCGGTATTTTAGTTTCGCAGGGCACATGTACCTGACATTTTCCGCAGCCATATCTGGGATAGTATTTTACCATAGTTTCGTCTAAAAACGCAGAGCAGATCGTATGATTCTTCCCGTTTTCCCTGGAAATAGCATTCACAGGACAATTCTTCGCACATATTCCGCACATGGAGCAGTATTCGTAAATATCTTGATATTCTCTCGCGTCCGGCGGCAGATACAGCTCCGTGATGATGCTACCAAACCTACCGGCCATTCCTTTTTTTGTGATCAATCCTTTGGAAAGGCCGAAGGTTCCAAGCCCGCATACGAACGCGACATGTCTTTCGGACCAATTCGATGTAAATTTAATCTCATGCTCTGGGCCGGCGGCATTGGACCAAAGTCTTTCTTCCATAGTAGGTACAAGACTTTCATAGCCAGCATTGCTCAATTCGGATTTTAAATGCATACTCAGTTTATTTAACAGGACCTGACCTTCAATTCTAGCATGAAGCCATTCTTCGGAAGGGTAAGTCATATTTTTGCTGTTTCCTATTCTGACTTCCTCGCTGAAGGGCAAGAAATAGGATATGACGGTCGTGGCTTGGGAAAGCCATTCTTTTGGAAGCATAAAGTGACTGCCGATAGCTGGCGGCTGCTTCAATAATGCAAAATATTCATCGTCGGCAGCACCAAAAGCAAAAATTGGAGCATCAAAAAGTTTTAAACCGGCAACCTGTTTTGAAATGGCGGTCTCCTCTGATATCCAGTTGTCCTGCGAATGTTGTATAAAATTCTCTGCAATTCGAATTAAATCCTGTTTTTCCATTTGCTACTCTCCTACAAATTAATTCAGTCATTCAAGATAAATAATAGCCATTGCTTCCCAAAGACATTGGAGGGCAATGGCCATATTTTATTTATGCATTCTAGTATGCCTCTTCCTCTTCTTCTCCAAAGTCACCGTCAATGACAGGGAATTCTTTGTCGATAAGGCCTTCTTCATAGAGGTCTTCGTCTTCTTCTATTATTTCTTCGTATTCTTCATCCAGTGTTGCATCGATAGAGATAGCGTACTCGTCGATTTCATAATCTAGACAATCGGAAAAATCATAGCGGTAATGATCCTCGTTGAGCTTTTCCAGTCGATAGAGAGAAAGCGCTTCAAAAACAGTGTCATTTCTTTTAACATTATCGCTGAGTCGTTTCAGATGTACTGCACTGTCAAAAATATACCAAGTTCTAAATTTGAACAATTCATCCACATAGGCAATATGTTCTTCCTGATTTGTTGCATTCTTAGCAAGACCGACGAGGGCTTGTTTGATCGTGCTCAATAATGTGTAGATCTCGATAGCATCTTCAGGCATTCCCTGCAGAATGTCTTCAAAGTAACTGTCAGTCAGATCGATCAGCGTATCGGAATCTACATCAGCCAGTATTTTATAAAAGAGATCATAAGGAATCTCTTCGTCACACTCGATTAGTGCGGCAAAGTGTTCAAAATATCCGAACTCATCGGACGATTCTATTTCTAATAAATCCAGAAGTTCATTCAAATCCATTTCGTCACCTCATTTGTAAGTATCCAGGTCAAAGCTTTTAAAAGCGACCTTAAACTCAGAGTTTTCGAAGATTCGATTAATCATATTGACAAAGTTCTCTGACAAGTCACTGGCATAGAAGGTATTGTCAAAAATCGGTTCTTCGGAAAGAAGCTTATAACGTTTCAATTGGGTTGTGATATTTTGTATGATTTCCTCCGATGGATCAATAATTCGTAAACCGGGATATATTTTTTCTAAGTTTCTTCTAATCAACGGATAATGGGTACAGCCCAATACGAGGGTATTAATCTTATTGTAGGAAATAAAGTGATCTAGGTAATATCGAATAGATAGATCCATGATTTCATTTTGTATGATACCTTCTTCTATAAGAGGTACGAAGGTCGGGCAAGGGGTCGTATATAAATTAAGCTTGGCATTCCTTTTATGTATCAGATCCTCATATGCTTTGCTTTTAATTGTCACTTTTGTGCCGATGATTCCGATCTGATCCTCGTCAAAGCAGGTGCTCGCTACAACCTCTGCAGTTGGTTCAATGATACCGACGATGGGAATTGCGGGATATTTTTGTTGTAACTCCGTCAGGCATGTTGAACTGACAGTGTTACATGCGATGACGATCATTTTTACGTTTTCTTTGACGAGAAAATCTGCAATCTGCATAGAAAAGAGACGGATGGTAGATGGTGCTTTTGAGCCGTAAGGTGTACGAGCGGTGTCACCGAAATAGATGATGCGCTCCTTTGGTAAAGCTTTCATTAAATAGGGTATGCATGTGAGTCCGCCAAGACCTGAGTCAAAAAACCCGATCGGTCGATTATCCATAAAAATTAAGTGTCCTTTCGTTGTTGAAGTAAAATGATTTACTGGTATAATGGTTCTTAATATTGAGATGCAGCGTTGCTGTAAGGTAAGAACCATTGAATCATGTTTACAGTATCATGTTACATGATATAATAATATTAATTAATAAAGGATAAAATGTAAATAGAAAAAAGAAAAAAAGGAGATATAGAATGGGAAAAGAAATAAAGACGAGAGATCAGATCGATCCGAAATATAAATGGAAAATTGAAGAAATGTACTCGGATGAAGAACAATGGAAAGTAGATTATAAAACGGTGGAAGATAAAGCAAAGGACTTTGCTGCCTACTCGGGCAGATTGGGCGAAAGCCCACAGGTTCTTTTAGAAGCACTGCAAAAGAAGGATACGATCTGGCTGATCCTGGAGAAGGTCTATACCTATGCAAGAATGAAAAAGGACGAGGATAACCGAGTCACTCGATATCAGGCCATGAGCGACAAAGCCGGATCTTTGATTGCGAAAGCCTCCTCATATCTATCCTTTTTTACACCGGAACTGCTGGAAATCCCGGAGGAAAAATTAAAGGGCTATTTGGAAACGTCTGAGGGTCTAGGGCTCTATAAGCATGCGATCAACGACCTTCTGAGAGAAAAGGCGCACGTTCTTTCCAAAGCGGAAGAGAATCTTATGGCGCAGTTCAGTGAAATCGCTGGGGCTACCAACGATGTATTCTCCATGATCAACAATGCCGATATCAAGTTTGGAACCATTATTGATGAAGACGGAGATGAAGTGGAGGTCACCCACGGCAGATACATCGGTTTTATGGAATCTCATGACCGACGAGTTCGCAAGGATGCCTTCGAGCATATGTACAAAGCTTTTGGAGATTTGAAAAATACCTTGGCTACAACCTATAACTACAACACGAAAACGGATGTGATCACAGCAAGAATCAGAAAATATAACTCTGCACGGGAAGCGGCGCTTTCCGGAGACAATGTGCCAACAGAGGTTTATGATAATCTCATTGATACGGTAAACAGCAGGCTCGATCTGCTGCACCGCTATGTAGAGGTTAGACGGAAATTGCTTAAGGTTGACGAGGTTCATATGTACGATATGTACGTACCGCTTGTTGAGATGCCGTCGGAAGAAATCCCTTATGAAAAAGCCCTTGATTTGATGCGGGAAGGGCTGACTCCTTTAGGTGACCATTATATCGGAAAAATGAATGAAGGTATCGATGCGGGCTGGATCGATGTTTATGAAA
>CAKMKG010000012.1 GCA_927441425.1 uncultured Bacillota bacterium
CATGACCAAGGAATACCATTCCAAATATGCAGATGTCAACCCCTATTTTGAGGAACTCTCTCACTTTGCAGATTGCATCATAAATGATACGGAATTTGATATATCAACAGCTGAAGCAAAAGAAGCTGTCAATACCGTAAATAAGCTGTTAGAAAATATATTTTGATCCTGTGATCAAAATACTAAATTGTTTCGTTTCTGCCCTGGAGGGAGTTTTTCACCCAGTCGATCATAGTTCTAATCACATCCATGCCATCAGATGTTTGACTGCCGTTATGGATTTCATGGTATAAGCCTTCCCATTCGATATAGGTGCAGAGCTCCTGTTCCAGCGCAGCAATCCTTCTGCTGCCTTCGGGATCACAGATTTTATCAGCATCTCCCTGCATAAGTAAAAACGGTCTAAGAGGACCGCTTCCCCTTATTTTCAAACTGTCGTCCAATAAGGCTGCTCCAATTTCGATACCCTCCAGTGCGGTTTTAACCGAAATTTTCCCATGTCTCAAATGATGATTCGGCTGAAGATCTATGATATTCCTATTCCCCAAGGCTTCATCTTTTATTTCAGAATTCATTAGAAAATCGGGCTTTACCGTTGCCATCATTTTGGAAAACAGATACAAATATCTCGGAATCTTTCGCTGCAGGAGGATCCATGGTGATGTTACAATAAAACTTTGAGGTACGGTTCGGTGAAACCCCCTTTTCCTGTAATCCAGCGTGATATTCCCGCCCATACTGTGTCCGTAGATGAAAATCGGCAGATCAGGATATTCGTCTTGGGTGAATTTTATGAGAAGATCGATGTCCTTGAAAATCAATTCTCTGGGTGATGTATGCCCTCTTTTTCCCAAGGAAAGCCCATGCCCTCGCAAATCCATGCCGACCATTGCGATTTCATTCTCCTTGAAAGCTTCTCCAATCCGGTCGTACCTTCCGGCGTGTTCACCGATTCCGTGTACCAGACAGACGACAGCCTTTGGCCGGGCTCCTTTCCATTCATATCCTATAAGATGATCTCCCCTATCCAGTTGAAAATTTCGATACATATAGACAAAATCCCTCCATTATGATAAAAATTACATAAATTATTACATTTTAAGCACTACTTCTTACAATTCATCAACTAGCTGTTGATTTTTGTAAAACAAAGACATAAAATGGAATTGCTCCTACAAAACACGGTCTGATTTCATTGTGAGGCATAAACGAATTCTCCTATAAAAAGGAAGTGGGTTAGATGAAGGTTAAGAGTAATAAGATAGTTCGATATCAGATGAACAAAACAGGAGAATTTAGCTGCGCAATTTGCGGCGGGCTGGTCAACATTACCCGTTTTAAAAACGGATATATCTGTAACAGCTGCTTGCAGTACGTTAAATTACATTTATAGTGGAATCCCTTTCTCTCGGTAAACCATTTTTTTGTCTCGTTTTTCTCATAAGGCAATGAAATCCGGCTGTGGAAAAGGCTGATACGCACACGTATCAGTCTTTTATTATCCAGAAGCGGCGTCAGCCTTTTTTATTGATTCCGGCACCTTTTTGGGCCTCGGCAGCAATTCTTTTCTTCGTTTTTGGCTTCATGACTGAAAAACCGAATTTCCCGAGAGGCTTTTTTTGCAGTCCGAAATAATCTCCATGATTATAGCAGATCAGGCCCGCTCTTTCCAACTCCAACTTTCCCTTTTCGTTCAGAAGAGCGTCATCGGCATGCACTGCCAGAATATCAGCGACAAACATATCGTGGGAAGGATAGTGGTGCACTTCCTTTACTCTGCATTCGATATTGACCGGTGCCTCTTGTATCATTGGGCACTTTACAAACTGACCAGGCACAGGGGTTACCTTTTGATCCTTGAATTTATTGATATCACGTCCTGATTTTACCCCACAGTAATCGGTGATTTGTGCAAGCTTTTCATTGCTGAGATTGATGACAAACTCACCACTCTTTTCAATGATCCCGTGGGAATGTCTTGATTTTCTCACAGAGATATAGGTCATCGGAGGTTCGGAATTCACGATTCCGGTCCAGGCAATGGTGATAATATTATACTCCGCTTCCGTCTCGCCGCAGGAGACCATGACGACGGGAACCGGATTTACCATCGTTCCCGGTTTAAAGGTTACTTTATTCATTGATCGTACCTCCAAGCTTCTTGATCACATTGATGAATTCTTGAGGCAGAGGGCTTTCAAATTCCATATACTTACCCGTTTTCGGATGATGAAAGCCCAGTAGTTTTGCATGGAGCATCTGCGTTTCTACACCCAGAATCATTTTCTTCGGACCGTAAACAGCGTCACCCAGGAGAGGGTGGTTGATATGATTCATATGAACCCTGATTTGATGGGTTCTTCCCGTCTCTAAACGGGCCTCAATATAGGTAAATGATCCAAACCGCTGCAATACCTTGTAATGGGTGACCGCTACCTTGCTGTTCAGCTGGGTTACGGCCATCTTCATTCTATTTTTGGGGTCTCTTCCGATGGGGGCATTCACTGTCCCCTCATCCTGTTGGAAATTATGGTATACGATGGCGCGATAGGCCCGCGTGATGCTGTGGGCAGCAAGCTGCTCCGCCAGACTGCGGTGGGCAGCGTCGTTTTTCGCGATCATCAGCAAGCCGCTGGTATCCTTATCGATCCGATGGACAATGCCGGGTCGGATCACTCCGTTGATGGAGGAAAGGCTCCTGCAGTGATACAGGATGGCATTGACCAGGGTTCCTGTGTAATTGCCGGCGGCAGGATGCACCACCATGCCCTTTGGTTTGTTGACCACCAGAACATCCTCATCCTCATAAACGATATCAATTGGAATATCCTCTGGGATTACATTTAAATGGACCGGTTCCGGAATCGTGATCTTGATCGTATCGCCGGTCTTCACCTTATATTTTTTTGAACCAGCAATCGCTCCGTTGACCTCAACCCGGCCGATATCGATGAGCTTCTGGATGTGGCTCCGGGAGACTTCTTCTATAATGAGAGAGAGGACCACATCAAGTCTGGTCCCCTTCTGTTCTTCTTCAACGATAAATTCAAATGTATTATGATCCTTTTCCATTTCCCTATTCCTCGGAACTATCAATTTCTTTTGATCCTCCGTCCAGGATCAAATTTTGCTGTTTCTCCCTGCTGAGCTTCGGTTCAATCAAAAACATGTAAAGCACCAGTAAGCCACACCCTACGCAGACAGAAATGTCCGCCACGTTAAAAATGGGCCAGATACGAATATCCAAGAAATCAACAACATACCCGTTCATGGCTCGGTCAATCAGGTTCCCAATCCCGCCGGCAACGATGAGCGAAAGGCTCAGAAGCAAGCACCAATGATCCTTTTTATGTTTTTTAATTAAATAGATTAAAACGACAGTAATGACGATGAGCTGCATTGTAATTAAAAATATGGTTTTATTCTGAAACAGACTGAAGGCAGCTCCGCTGTTATGGATATATGTGATATGAAGTATTCCATCAATCAAAGGAATGGAACGATTCAACTCAAAGTTGGCCTGAATCAGATATTTGACCAGTTGATCAAGTGCCACGATGACAGCAATGATGATAAAAAACAATCTTTAACCCCTTCTCATTCTCTTAAATTTGCAATGGTTGCCTTCCCATAAGTAACCTTTTCTTGTGCTATGACCCTAGTTTCTGTGTAGGTTTTCCCGTCTGTATAATTTTTCAGTTCATCCATATCCCGGTCGGCAAAAAGCTCTGCGCTTAAACTATCGAATTTCTCAAGCTCCGATTCCAGCAAGCTTCTGTATCTGGTACGAAATATATTCAACCGGTTTCTTGTGTTTACCATTTCTTCGTTCAGCCGCTCAATGGAATCCTTGGCCTCTCTCTGAATCAGCTGGGCATCCAGCTCTGCATTTTTCAATAGAATCTCAGCTCGTTTTTCTGCGCTGGTGGAAATATCACCCATCAGAGCCTTTGCTGCTTCAAGAGTTTTCAGCACAGTCCCTTCCGAATTTCGATATCGCTCCACTTCCGTGGAAAGGCTCTTCACCTGGTCCTTCAACCTGCGGTTTTCTTCAAGCATTTTTTCCAAGTCCAGAGTCAAAAGATCAAGAAAACCATCAACCTCTTCTTCCTTGTATCCCCGTACAACTTTCGGAAATTGTTTGTTTTGGATATCTAAAGGAGTAATCATTTTTTTGCCTCCTAGCGTATGGATTTAGCCGATTTCTCATCGACACATCTAGAACATAAGCATCCTTAAAATATTTATGATGATACTATTGATCACGGATAATCCGATAATTGCTAAAATCGGAGAGAAATCTATGGTTCCTCCCATGCCGAATCTGGTAAGCAGATTTCTGCAGGGTGAGAGAATCGGGTCCGTAATCTGGATGATTGCAGAATATACCTTATATAAGCCGCTGTAAGGATTTCTTACAAACCAACTCAGAATCGCTCTGCCCAGAATTAGGTATACCAGAATTTGAAAAAATGTATTGATCGCATTCATTAAGATTATCATATTTATTATCTCCAAACATTCTTAGGTGATCCACTGAAATCGATGCCCTTTTGGTCTATATTTGCTGATACATCGACATTCTCCGGTGCAAATATAAATATATTATTAGCAACCTTTTGAACATTGCCGTTTAATGCATATGTAGCTCCGCTCAGAAAGTCGAAAATTTTTCTGGCATTGTCTGATTCCACTTTTTCAAGGTTAATAATAACGGGTTTTTTTGCTTTTAAATTATCCACAAGCTTCGGACATTCATCAAAGCTTTTTGGCTCAATGACAACCATTTTAAACTGGTTCGCATTTGGCGTGGTGCTCTTGTTTTGTATCGGCAGGACTCTGTTGTCCCTTCCGTCCTTGCTATCTTTGCTGTCGTTCCTAGATGACAAGTAGGAACCTCTCGGATCCATCGGCTTTCTCTCCAGCGATGAAGATGCTGCAGGAACATCGTCCGGCTGCTCATCCTCTTCTATTTCTTCAATACCAATTAATGTTTTCAGTTTATAAAATAAACCTTCTCCCATTTTCCTTCCTCCTCTTATCGTTCCTCAATTTATTAATCTTCCGTTTCGTATTCTTTTCTATTAAACCTGTTTATTGTTATTTCTTTCTCCAAAGATTGCAGTCCCAACCCGAATCAAATTGGAACCTTCTAGAATCGCAGCCTCATAATCGTGTGACATTCCCATGGATAGATATTTGAAATCCATTTTGGGGTGTGAAAGCAACGCATATTTATCATATAGCGCTTTTACCTCGCGGAAATACACTCGTACATCTTCCTGATTATCCTCAAAGGGTGCGATACACATTAGCCCTCTGATTCTGATATTCGGGCAGTGCTTCACTATGTCTTCGATTAGTTTTCCCGTTTCTTCCGTAGTAATTCCGAATTTACTTTCTTCCCGGGCCGCATTGACCTGAACTAGAATATCCATTCCTGCTCCATGTTGAGCGGCACGCCGGTCGATCTCCTCAGCCAGCTTGAAGGAGTCAACGGAATGAATCATCGACACCTTATCAATAATATATTTTACCTTATTTCTCTGCAAATGTCCAATCATATGCCAGCGAACTGGTTTTACGGCTTCAAACTTGTCCATGATCTCCTGAACCTTATTTTCCCCGATATCAGTGATCCCTGCGTCGATGGCTTCATTGATTTCATCCACCATTCTTGTTTTCGTCACTGCAACCAAAAGGACTTCCCCGGGCCGACCTCCGACTTTACCTGCAATTTCATCCTTATTCCTATTGATCGCTTCTATATTTTCCTTGATCATACCCATTGCCTTCTGCCTTTCCCCTCCCCTAATATTCTATAAAACCGATTTGAAATCAATCGGTAGCACCGTGCCGAGAGTATTCTCAAATCCCACTGAAAATGCTTTTTGAAGTTTAATTCGGTTTTTTTAATATTTCATCATAGATGTTCACCGTCTCGACCTTGGCAGCACCGTCATCGGTGTAGAAGTAAGAAACCTCAACCAAGGACCATTCTCCATCACTCGTAACAATTTTTACAGGCTTAAAGACGTACTCACCACTTTTATCCTTGACAAAAACTCCTGGCTGACCGTCCTTTGATGTAATGCTTTCATTTTCAATGATCAGGCCACTGTAGTCAGAGGTAATCACTTCTGCGTCAATTACTCTAATCTGGGCGAACTCCTCATAGTATCTGTTAAATTCCATAATGACCAGCCATCGGCCATTGTCATCATGGATATCATAAATCATCCCGTCAACCTGCCCCAAGGGAAGATTAATCGTCGCCTTTTTTCCTTTTTCATATTTCACGATATTCTCCGGTGCAACCCAGAATGCAGCATACCATTTCTTGTTATCTACAATTTTATATAAGGGTTCCGTTGACAGTGTCGTATCTCTGGCTATATTCTGAACCTCGATATTCAATCCCTGAACCTTATCTCTGCTCAACAGCGCCATGTTTTCGGGAGAAAATTCCGACTCATAACCGTCAACATAATAGCTGATGATTCCATTTGTCTGACTGATATAATTTTCCGGCATAATACCCGACGCGTTAACGGATTTGTTCTGTTTGATGATTTCCTCTTTTGCGTTTTGGTCGGTTGCCTCTATGTAATCCTTCTTTTGGTTAAGCCTTTGTATCTGCTGCTCCATTCTACCCGCCAGCTCCGTCTCTCCCGCTTTCATAGCGACATCACGATCATTTAGCAGCTTTGCAATCTGCGTTCTGATTTTCTTGATATCATCACTGAAAAGGCTATCCCCGCCGTTGAATCGGGAGATCCGTTCCAATATCTTTTGGTAGCTGCTTTCTTTCTCACTCTGGACTCCTGAAGTGATATCAAGGATCATCACGCCTTTTCTGACCTGCTCCCCCTCTTGTACATAATAATGAATGCTGCCAGATTTATTTGCAAAAAAAACTGTCTCATTCCTTATAATATAAGCCGTAACCTGATCGGTTACCTGCAGACTGCCGTATTCGATGATCTCCGTCTTTTTCAGCGCACCGGTAACGTGGGGGAATACATAGATTATGATAAAAAGGATGGCTAAGGTTGTGCAGAATAATATTACAATTCTTTTTTTGTTTCTCATGATCGGTCTCTACCTCCGCAAACCTTTTGCCCGATTCTATTTGTCCAGAACAAATCATTTTTTCTTTTCATTTTTTTGTTCTTCAGACCCTAATTATATAGGAATATCCGCGCAATTACAACTGTCAGCAGTAAATAACAGCCATCATCACCCATCCTCATTCATAATTTTCTGGAGTATTTTTTTCTCATCCTTTGTGAGGTTTTTTTCTTTTACGAGGAAATCCTCCCAAAGATCCGGTCTTCTTTCCTTTGTCAATTCCAGAGACTTCTCAAACTGCCAAAGATGGATCAGCTTATGATTTCCGGATATCAGCACCTCAGGGACATCCATATCCACGTAATTCCTCGGCTTGGTATACTGAGGATACTCCAGCAGTCCCGAGTAAATTGATTCTTCATTGTGAGCATCGCTGCTCCCAAGTACTTCCGGGATCATTCTGGCCACCGCATCGATCAGGATCATGGCCGGCAGTTCTCCACCGGTGAGAATATAGTCTCCTACCGAAATCTCTTCCATCTCCCAGCCATCGATAACCCTCTGATCGATGCCTTCGTAATGCCCGCATAGAATCACGAGCTCCTCCCTTTGGGACAGCTCTGATATGATCTCTTTATTGAGGATTCGCCCTCTTGGCGACATATAAATGATCTTTTTGTTCTTTGCATTGACTGCGTTCAGCGCACGAAAAATCGGATCGGCAAGCATCACCATCCCCGCACCGCCTCCAAATGGGTAGTCGTCGGCTTTCTTGTGCTTATCCTGACTGTATTCCCTGATATCCGTTAGCCTGATATCCAGAATACCATTTTCTCTAGCCCTTCCCAGAATGCTCTCTTCGGTCACCGGTTTGAACATTTCCGGGAATAGTGTCAGTACATCAATTTTCATACCATCAAACCTTCAATCAGCTTTACCGTCATGGTTCTGCTGTTCATGTCTATCTTTAAGATAAATTCTTCCACAGCGGGAATCAAAAATTTACTATTATACTCTCTTTCAACTTCATAAAGATCCTGAGCACTGTTTTGGATCACATCGCTGATCGTTCCAATCTTGTCTCCTTTTTCATCAACCACCGAGAGTCCGATCAAATCAGTAATATAATAAGTGTCCTCCGGCAATATCCTCATGTCTTCTTTATCGAAGAAAATATCTTCGCCCTTGTGTTTTTCGGCTTCTGTACGGTCATCAATACCCTGTAATTTCAGAATCACCATATCCTTCATATATCTAACGCCGTTAATTTTGTACAAGGTGTTTTCCAAATAAACCTTTGACAGTTCTTCAAAACGTTCTTTATAATCCGAGTAATGGTAGACCTTAAGCTCACCCTTAAGTCCTACCGCATTGACTGCTTGTCCAACTTTAATCTTATCCATGATTTCCTCTTATCATTAAACCCGTGGCTACGCCACTTCCGCTCCAATAGGAAGTCGGTACTTGCCTATTAGATAAAACATAGGCACATATACGAATATATGTGCCACAAACGCAGTATTGCAGAATCTCTATTGAACGATTTCTACTACCACTTTTTTATTTGCTTTGGTCGCTGCGGCTTTCACGACAGTACGAAGCGCTTTGGCGATTCTTCCCTGTTTGCCGATGACTTTCCCCATATCTTCCGGGGCTACCTTCAGCTCTATAACAATAGCCTGTCTTCCTTCTACCTCTTTGACTTCAACCGCATCAGGATTATCAACAAGTGATTTTGCAATAGCTTCAACCAGTTCTACCATATGTTTTCACCGCTTTCCTTATCCTATAATTCCTGATCTTCTGAAAAGACTTCTAACAGTTTCGGTAGGCTGTGCTCCGTTAGAAAGCCATTTCTTTGCCTTTTCGCCGTCAATTTTAATGTCAGCAGGATTCGTTAAAGGATTATAGTAACCTATCTCCTCAATAAACTTTCCATCTCTCGGTGAACGGGAATCTGCAACAACTACTCTATAAAAAGGTTTCTTATGCGCGCCCATTCTCTTTAGTCTTATTTTTACTGCCATCTGTTCCACCTCCTTCTTTGCTTGCTATTTCCCTGCATTTAGAAAATTAGCATTAGCTTAATAAATCATTATATGTTAAACTCAGTTTTTTCTGAATTTATCACCGCTATCGATTGGACTCTATATGAATCCGTTTTTCCATTCCGGGTTAAAAGCCTCGAAACATTTTGTTTTTTTTGAATTTCGACGCGCCGGAGAACTGCTTCATCATCTTTTTCGCGTCTTCGTATTTCTTGATTAAATTATTAATTTTGCTGACGTGCTGTCCGCTTCCGGCGGCGATTCTTTTTCTCCTGCTGGCGTTCAGCAAGGAAGGGTTCTTTCTCTCTTCCTTGGTCATGGATTGGATAATCGCTTCCATCTGGATGAATTCCTTTTCACCGCTGTCTAGATCCACCTCTTTCATTGCCTTGCTGTTCATGCCCGGCATCATATCCATGAGCTTTGAAAGGCCACCCATCTTTTTTATCTGGCCGATCTGGTCCAGAAAGTCTTCCAGCGTGAACTCGTTTTTCTTCATCTTTCGTTCGAGTTCAGCTGCCTTCTCATCATCAAAGTTTTCCTGAGCCTTTTCGATGAGACTCATCATATCGCCCATGCCCAGGATTCTGGATGCCATTCGCTCCGGATGGAATGGTTCCAAAGCATCAAGCTTTTCGCCCATACCGATGAATTTGATCGGCTTTCCGGTAACGGACTTTGCTGATAATGCGGCACCACCTCTGGTGTCACCATCCAGCTTTGTCATGATAATGCCATCGATCCCAAGTCTCTCATTGAAGCCGGTGGCCGCATTGACGGCATCCTGCCCTGTCATGGCATCCACGACGAGAAGGATTTCATGGGGCTTTGTTTTCTGCTTGATTCTGACAAGCTCCTCCATCAGTTCGTCATCGATATGTAGTCGCCCTGATGTATCGAGTATGAGCACGTCATAGCCTTTATATTCCGCCTCCTTCATCGCCTTTTCTGCGATGATCTCCGGCTCCTTGCAGTCACGCATGGTGAAAACGGGGACGTCTACACTTTTTCCTACAATTTCAAGCTGATCGATGGCAGCAGGCCGATAAACGTCGCAGGCAGCAAGCATTGGTTTTTTTCCGTTTTTTTTCAGATAATTGGCCAGTTTTCCGCAGGTTGTCGTTTTTCCGGTACCTTGCAGTCCCGCCATCAGGATCACTGTAAAGCCTCTTGGGGAATAGGTGAGCTTGCTGTTGGTTCCTCCCATAAGGGCTACAAGTTCATCATTTACAATTTTGATTACCTGCTGTGCCGGCGTCAAGCTTGCCAGAACATCCTGTCCCAGTGCCTTTTCCTTCACGCTGTCCACAAACTGCTTCACAACCTTGAAGTTGACGTCCGCCTCCAATAAAGCAAGCTTTACCTCACGCATCGCCTCATTGATATCCGCTTCTGTGAGAATTCCCTTGCCCTTCAGCTTTTTAAAAACGCCTTGCAGTTTTTCCGATAGTCCTTCAAATGCCATATCCGGCTCTCCTCATATGTTGATTTTATCTATAATGGATTTGATCTGCTTCAATCGTTCCGTCAACTGATTGTTTTGACGGTTTTCCAACATGAGCAAGTCGATTTCCGAATCGATCGCAACAACAGCTTCTTCTGTAGCTGTAAATTTGCTGATCAAACCTAGCTTGCTTTCATACTCATGTAATGCCTTTTCCGCTTTCTTAACTGTGTCGTGAACGCCCTGCCGACTGATTCCGTATTCCTCAGCGATTTCCGAAAGTGAATAATTGTCCTCATGATAAAGCTTCAGCAGTTCCTGCTGCTTTGCAGTGAGTAACTGACCATAAAAATCATATAGCATGCTAATTTCTATCATCTTCTCAAACATCTGCTATCAGCCTCTTTTTCGCGGAGCTGCCAAGTTAATAAACTTGACGCCTTATTTAAATTATCATAAATAGAAACTGCTGTCAAGTAAAAAACTTGCCAGCAGTAAGAGGAGAAAGTATTTTGTTATCTTTGTACCCGGCCGGATGCATCACCATTTTTAAGCTTTTCTATGTCTTCCACATTTACCCTGTTGAAATCCCCTGGGATTGAATGCTTCAGGCAGCTTGCTGCAACAGCAAATTCCAAGGCTTCGGTATTATCATCATAGGTATTCAAACCATAAATCAGTCCCGCTGCAAAGGAATCTCCGCCACCTACCCGATCGACGATGTCTTTGATTTCATATCTGCGGCTCACATAAAACTGCTTCCTGTCGTTGATACAGGCAGCCCAGCCGTTGATATCCGCACTCACGCTCTCTCTGAGCGTGATTGCTGTCATCTTTAATCCGGGATATTGTTCCAAAACGGAATCGGATAGCTTCTCATACTTGGAGTAGTCAAGACTGCCGCTTTCCACATCAACGTCTGCCTGTATGGCTAATGCTTTCTGAAAATCTTCTTCATTTGCGATGGCAACATCAACATACTGCATCAATTCAGGCATCACTTCCGAGGCTTTTTTTCCGTATTTCCAAAGATTTTTTCGATAGTTCAAGTCGCAGGAAACGGTAATCCCCTTTTCTTTTGCTTTTTTTACGCTTTCCAGAGACAATTCCTTAGCACTTTCGGAGATTGCAGGGGTAATGCCCGTAATATGAAACCACTTCGTTCCTTCCAATGCTTGATCCCAGTCAATATCTCCTTTTTTCGCAAGTGCGGCAGCAGATCCGTCTCTGTCATATACAACCTTGCTTGGTCTTTGATTTGCACCTGCCTCCAGATAATAAACTCCCATGCGTCCCGCACTTCTAATTATTCTGCTCACATCAACAGAAAATGCGCGCAATTCCCTCATGCAGGCATCACCGATCACATTATTCGGCAGTACCGTGATAAAGCCTGTATCCAATCCATAGTTTGCAAGGGAAACGGATACATTTGCCTCACCACCGCCAAAGGTCGCTTCCAGTGAGGGACTTTGAAATAAGCACTCATGCCCGGTTGCTTTTAACCGAAGCATGATTTCTCCAAATGTCATATAGTTCGCCATCTTTATCTCCTTTATAACGCTTAAGCAGAAAAAATTCGATGATTGAAATTTTACTTACACTGCGCGTTTCAACGTCTTGGTTATTTTTCGAGAAGATGAACTGCAAATCCGGCATACTCTTCTTTTAAGTATACTGCGATCATCTTTTCCCCTTTATATTTTGCAGTGTCCATATTCACGTCAACACCCCTGGGTTTTAAATAATGAATCGCTCTTGGTATGCTATTTGTCTTGACCGCGATATGTCCATGCTGTCCCAGTCCCATTGCGTTTGTGATTTCCAAAGACGGACCGGAAAAATTAGAGTTCACGCCATATTTTGGCTGGAATCCGAAGGCTTTTTCAAACAAACCAACAGCTTTCATGGATTCTTCTCCAGAATCTTGGTTGATGCCCAAATGTTCAAATTGAAAGCCTAAAAGTATCTCAACAGCCTTTTGCGTTGTGTCTGCAATTGTATCGAAATTATGCGCCGCGATATCTTCCGTTTTGCAAAGAAATCCACCGCCTACTGCATGGATAAAAGGCCGACTCACAAAATCAGATAAATTGCTTAGATCCACGCCACCGGTTGGAATGAACTTGATCCCTTCCGACTGATAGGGACCATACAAAGCCTTGCAGCCATTCACGCCGCCGTATACATCCGCAGGGAAAAATTTTAATATCTTAAGCCCGAAGGACAGCGCTTTTTCTATTTCAGTTGGTGTCACACAGCCCGGTGTGATGGGGATTTCATGATCGATACACCACACTACCACCTCCGGATTAAATCCAGGTGCAACGATGAACTGAGCACCCGCATCCACTGCTTCTTTCGCCTTATTCACGGATAAAACCGTGCCTGCACCGACCAGCATTTCCGGGCAATTCTGCCTTACCTTTCTGATCGCATCCAGACCCGCTGTGGTGCGCATCGTAATTTCCATAACATCCAGCCCGCCCTTCAGCAAGGCCTTTGCGGTTGCTTCCCCATCACCGGCATCATTGATTACAACGACAGGAACTAAGCCGGCCAAACCAATTCTTTCTAATACACTCATTCTCACTACTTCCTTTTTTCTTTTTTCTCTAGCTCCATGAGATCGGTATTCCGGACTCTTCCGCCAGAAGCGTCAATGATTCTTCAACATCTTCCGGAAACGCAATCCCAATGTTTTCTGCCGACGTATATCTGTCCCATTCCATTTCACCGGGATAATAGATCTTGTCTGTCCCCTTGGCCTTTGGCACTGTATGAAGATAATCAACGACCTCCTCCATACGCTCCTGAAATAATGGAATATCAATAAATTTGGAAACGTCGATCACGATGAAGGTATGAGATACGTCGTTTTTCTCTTCCATGCGGAACAGCCAACTGGGTACTTCTTTCATGATTCCGCCTCCGGACAGGCCTCCTGTTAATAGCTCAACCATCAAGGCAAGCCCGTACCCCTTGTGGGCTGCCATAGGCTGCATTGCGCCAACCTCAGGATATCCGCTGGGATCTGTAGTCGGAAGCCCATTCTCATCTGTGATCCATGTATCCGGTACGGATTTCCCGTCTTTTTTTGCTTGCACAACCTTGAGAGAAGCAACTGAGCTCATTGCAATATCCAGAAATACAGCCGGATTCGCTCCCGCAGGTACTGCATAGGACATTGGGTTATTTCCAATAACTTTTCCCTTCGCGCCGGGGATGGTCATATTTGCATCCACATTACTGAAAGCGAGTCCGATCATATTTTTATCTGCTGCCATATTGGAGTAATAACCCGCTGCACCGAAATGGGAACCGTTTTTCACAACAACACATGCAATTCCGCAATCATCTGCTTTCCGAATGGCCAACTCCATTGCCTTGTAGGCTGGTACCATTCCAATTGCCGAATGGCCATCCATTAATGCAAAGCCGGGCCCCTCTTTGAGGATTTCTGGTTCTCCCTTGGGATCCATTCCGCCTGCTCTGAATTTCTTAATATAATTACGAAGGTTCTTCGTGCCGTGGGAATAGGTTCCAAAGCAGTCTGTTTCAGCTAAAACTTCAGCGGTAATTCGCGCATGCTCCTTTTTTAGCCCTTCCTTGATCAGAACCTTTTCACAAAATTCTTTTAAATGATCAATTGTGATTATTTTTTTCTTTTCGTCCATATTCTATCCTTTCTTCTAAACACCCCAGTGGGCAGAAAAACCTCCGTCGATAGGAATGACAGCGCCATTGACAAAAGAGGCTGCATCTGAGCATAGCCATAGGATTGCTCCAACCAATTCTTCCGGTTCGCCGAAGCGTCCCATTGGTGTTTTAGTCAATACGCTCTGCCCTCTCTCCGTTAACTCACCGCTCTCATCCTGCATCAGAAAACGGTTTTGCGAGGTGAGAAGAAATCCCGGTGCGATTGCATTTACACGGATTTTTGTAGAATAATTCTGATTGAAGTGAACTGCCATCCACTGGGTGAAGTTATTCACCGCCGCTTTTGCGGCTGAATAGGCAACCGTCTTTGTAAGCGGATGATATGCGGCCATTGACGAAATATTAATCACACAACCGCTACCCTCTTTTGCAAACAACTTTCCAAAAACCTGAGTGGTAAGTATGGCTCCGGTTACATTCAGGTCGAAGACCTTTTTCAAACTATCCGCCTGTATATCAAAAAAGCTCAATTCCTCACTCGTAGTTGCCTTTGTATCGTTACCACCAGCGCCGTTGATTAGAATGTCAACCTTTCCAAATACAGCGCAGACAAAGTTTTTTGCTTCTTCCAGACTCTTTTTATCCAAAACATCGGCTTCACAAAATATTGCAGTACCGCCGTCCCTGATGATTTGGTCGGCTACGGCTTTTGCCTTATCTGTGCTCCTGCCTATGATGGCGACCCGCACACCCTTTTTTGCCAGTTCTTTTGCGATCACACTGCCGATGATGCCTGAACCTCCGGTTATTACAGCGGTCTGACCAGTCAAATCAAAGTTTAAACTCATCGATTAACCCCCATTATGTATCAACTTAAAATAGCATCTTATTACATCGTCATTCCGCCATCGATGACAATCACACTTCCGGTCATATAACCGGCTTCTTCACAGGCAGCAAAAATAATCGCCTGGGCGATTTCTTCCACTCTGCCCAGGCGCCCCATAGGCTGTCTCTCAACAAAGGTCGCTTCCATAGCAGCAGGATCCACAGCATTCCTGATTTTTTCCTCAATTGCAGGGGTATACGTGGTACCCGGGCAAATACAATTTACCCTGATATGATCCTTCACGTAGTCTGCCGCCATGGCTCTTGACAAAGCAACAACGGCTCCCTTTGAAGCACAATAAGCGCTCCTGTCCACATGACCCTTTAACGCAGCTACGGATCCAGTATTCACGATCACACCACCACCTTGTTTCTTCATCTCAGGAATCACATATTTTGACATGAGGAAGGTTCCCTTTACATTCACCAGCATAGTCAAATCAAAGGCTTCCTCCGACATATTGTCCACTCTGCCGGGAATTACGATCCCTGCATTATTCACTAATATATCAACTCTTCCAAAGGCTTCAACAGCGGCATTCACTATTTTTTCTGCACTTTCCGCTTTCGAAACATCTCCTGGAATAAATACCGCCTCGCCACCATTTTCTTTTATCATTTCAACTGTAACCGTTCCGCTTTGCTTGTCATCCGGCATCAGTGCATTCACAGCAACCCTGGCACCTTGTTTGGCGAACAGAAGTGCAGAGGCACGGCCGATTCCTGCTCCAGCTCCGGTTACGAGAACCACTTTATTTATAAAATCCATAATAACTCCTTTCTTCCGAAGCGCTTCATCTTATCAGAATAGTATACCGGGAAGCCATAACGTCAGCTGCGGAAATAGTATGACTGCCAATATAACCCCTGCCATAGCAAGGAACAGATAAATCGATTCCTTAATGTATGTGATAATCGAACAATTGAAAATAGAGCAAACGATATACATGACCACACCCACCGGAGGGGTCAGCAAACCACAGGTCAGAGTCAAAACCATAACTATACCGAAATGAATCGGATCGATCCCCATCTGACCTGCAACGGGCACCAGCATGGAAGTGAGCAGCAGAATTAGCACAGTTGAATCCATAAACATACCGGCTACCAATAGAAAGACTACTAGAATACCCATGATGATTGTAGGAGAATTTGATATTGCCAGCAAAAATTCCATCATGACTTGCGGGATTCTTTCCCATGTCAGTGCATAGCCAAAGCTTCCAGAGAGGCAAATCAAAAGCATGATCATGCCGACGTCCAGAATGGTTTCATCAAGTGCTTTCATGAATTTCTTCCATGTAATCTCGCGATAAACGATCAAGCCAATCACGATTGCATATACAACTGCGAAGGCGCCCGCTTCCGAAGGAGTGAACAAACCGAAACGCAGCCCTACAATTAAAATGACCGGAAACATGAGGGCCCAGATGCTGTCAATCGATGTTTTTGCAATTTCTTTCAGCGGTGCTCTTTTCTCTCGTTCCGCAGGATATCCGTAACGGCGTGCAGTGATTGTTACAGCGATCATTAAGACTCCGGTCATCAGGATGCCAGGAATAATTCCGGCAACAAACAACTGCCCGATGGAAACCTCTCCGATGCTTCCGTATAAAATCAATCCTGTGCCCGGTGGTATCATTGTCGTTATGATAGAACTGCATCCGATGACACCGGCCGCAAACCCTTTGGCATACTTTTTTTCCATCATACCGGGTCCTAGAATTCGACCCAGCATGGTAGCATCACCGATTGCCGAGCTGGTTACTCCGCCCATCATCGCCGCGAGTACCATATTCACCTGCGCAAGACCTGCCCGCATATGCCCTGTTAACGCGGAAGCAAACAACATTAGATGACGTGTGATCCCTGTCTCGTTTAACAGATTGCCTGCCAGAACGAATAACGGAATCGCCAAGATTGCAAAATTTTGTGTCTGTGTTAATGTCAACTGCACTGGAATCGTAAAATTCAATGTATCCTGGCCGAAGAAGAATAGGGTTCCTGCAATACCAATCGCAAAAGCAACCGGCATCCCCATAATAATTAGTGCAAAGAATGCGATTACAACTATGGTCATACCCCATCACTTCCTTCCTTGATTATTTTTTTTGTTTTCAGGAAGTTTGTCATCAGCATCAAAAAGCAGCCAAGGGGAACACTGATTGTAACCCACGTGTAACTCAACCACGGCAAGCCTGAAAAAGATCTGAAATACGTAGTATAGGATAGTAAAAAACCAAATACGACCATCCCGATTAAAAAGATTCCGATTAGAATATTGTTCAATATTTTTATGTACCATTGTGCTTTCTTCGGTAGTCTGCCTACGACAAGGTCAATCGATACCAGCATATCTTTTCTCATTGCCGCATCCGCTCCCAAAAATACACTCCAGGCAAACAGGAAAGTTGCCATATCAACGGTCCATGACATGGGATGGCCTGATGATCTGGCAACAGCGGAAAGGAAAACTAAGAAAGTCAAGACAATCACGCATACTTTAGCAATTCTCATTTCCACTGTACCCAGCCATTCATAAAACTTTAATAACATTTTGATACCTCTGTTTATACTATAGTTGTTATGTAAGTTTCTGGCTCCGCATGCGCAGAGCCAGATCAAAATTTTATTGTTTTCCTATCTCAGACCAAACCTTATCTTTTACCTCTGTTAAACCCAGTTTTTCATAAGCTGCATTTCCGGCTGCTTTGAAGGCTTCAACATCAGGATCGGAATTGATGATCATGCCCTGCTCTTCCAGGTTCGCCTTGATTTCCGGAATCATGGATTCCATCTTTTGTGACGCTGCCAAACCTGCCTTGTCGCATTCTTCTACGAGGATTTGCTGATATTCTTCCGGAAGATTATTGAACCATTCCGCACTGACCACTTCGAAATTGATCAGAAGGATATGTCCGGTTTCATTTGCATAATTTAGTACTTCATACAATTTTCCGCCGGGAATATTTGCAAAGACCAATTCGGCTCCATCAACGGCACCCTGCTGAATTCCCGTATACATATCACCAAAGTTCATCGCTACCGGTTCTGCCCCCAATGCACGAATGGATTCCTGCCAGATCGGTGCACCCGGCGTTCTGATTCTTAATCCTGCAAGATCAGCAGGTGAGTCAATCTCTTTATTTGTGAAGAAATGTCTTTGTGTCTGTACCCAGTTGAAGGAAAGAACCTTTAATCCAAAGCTTTCAAGTTCCTCTTTATAAGCCTGGATTGTAGGACTGTCTTTCAGCTTCTGTACCTCATCAAGATTTTCAACAAAATAAGGTCCATTCATAACTGCGATTTCTTCAACATACATCCCAAGACGAGCCGAATCCGTATTTTGACCGATATTAGCGCCGCCCTTGATCTGCTCAATGATGTCTTCTTCAACGCCTAACTGCGCGCCGGGATATACTTCAATGACCAGTCCGCCGTTTGTTTTCTCTTCAACAGCAGCTGCCCAGGCTAAGAATCCCTCATGGAAGGGTTCTGTTTCAGAAAGAACATGATTAAATTTTAATACATATTGTTCTGCCGGTGCTTCCGGATCACCTTCCGCTTCATTTCCGCCGCCGCCACAACCGGCTAATGTCAATACCATTACCAGCACCAGCAAAATTGAAATGATTCTTTTCTTCTCTTTCATTTAATTCTCCTCACTTTCACAATAACATATGAAATAAATATAAAAATAAATGGGCGGGATTCACGATTAACTGCGAAACCCGGGAGAGTAAATTATAAATGTAAGCGCTTACATTTATATCTTGATGACATCATATCAAAAAAAAAATACCATGTCAATATAACTCATGGTGTTTTTTGAGATTGCATTTTTCCTTTTCATTATTCACCGCTGGGTAAAGAAAATGTGTTTCGTAAAACAAAATTATATGGAATGATTGTCTTCTGTTTTGGATTTCTGCCTTCAAAGATATCGATCAAGAGATTGATCGCCATTTTACTCAGGTCTTCCACCCTGTTATCTACACTTGATAGGGCCGGAGTACTGCATTCGCAGATCAGTGAATTGTTGAATCCCATGATACCAACATCCTCAGGAACCTTTATCCCCTTTTCAATGAGTACTTTCAACGCAGCAACTGCAAAAATATCCTCGCTTGTGCATATCCCGGAAAAAGGTATTTTTAACTTCAGGAATTCCCGGACAGCCTGCTTAATCACACTCAAATCTTTCGAGGTGGATATGACCAATTCCGGGCGGTATGGAATCTGATATTCACGTAGTCCACGCTGATACCCTTCCATTTTGGATATGCTGCTCCATGTACCGGGTGCCTCAATATATAAGATGTCCTTCCTGCCGACCCCCACAAAAGATTTGACCACGTCAAACATCGCTTTTTCTTCCTCGCAGACAACACAATATGTATTTTCGATATTGATATAGCCGTTGATGAGAATGACGGGAATCTTTTTGGCTATCCGCTCAATATGAGAGTTGTCATCCGTTTCTTTAAATACAGAACCGATAAGAACAAGTGCATCTACATGTTTCGTCAGGAGCAGCTCCATGGATTTCAGCTTGTCCTGCCTGACATTCCCTGTACAGGAAAGGATCACATCATAACCCAATTCTCTGAGCTCCTCTTCAATGGTACCTACTGCTTTCGCGTAATACAGGTCAATGACAGTGGAGCAGAGCACTCCCACCACTTTCATCGTACCAAGGCCTAAACCCCGTGCAAAGATATTAGGCTTATAATGGGTATCATTGATCACCTTTTCAACCAGCTGCAACGTTTTCGGCGTCACATTTCCTTTTTTGTTGATTACTCTGGATACGGTTGCAATAGAAACACCTGCCAGCTTTGCAATATCATATATATTTATATCCTTGTTGTCGTCCATTTTGCTTTATTTCTCCCTGCACTCATTTGTCATTGAAATGAAAATAATTCACCGCATTGTCATAGCATAGATTACGAATGATTTCTCCCAGTATGTCTTCATCGTTACAGACGTCCCCTCTCTCAATCCATGTCCCCAGCAGATTGCACAGGATTCTTCGAAAGTATTCATGGCGAGCCATCGATAAGATGCTCCTCGAATCCGTCAGCATACCGACAAAAACTGATAGCATACCCTGCCTGCTCATAGATTTCAAATAGGTTTCAATCCCGTCCTTATGGTCAAGAAACCACCATGGTGCTCCTATCTGTACTTTTCCCATACTCTTTTCTTCCGGAAAACAGTTGGAGAAGGCATTCAGTTTTTCATGATCCAATCCGTTGGAAGGAAACAGGATCGTTTTCGGAAGCTGATTCGAAGAGGAAAGCTTGTTGAATAACGGCGCGATCATTCGTATCGGTATGGATTCTCCCATGGTATCAAACCCCGAATCCGGGCCAAGCTTGCCGAACACGGTTTCATTGATATTTCTAACAGCACCAAAATGCAGCTGCATGACAAGTCCGTGCCCATGATAGATTTTTGCAAGCATCATCATGATTTCAGTCCGATACGCCGACAGTTCCCTATCATTAATGCTGCATCCGGATTTCGCCTTAAGAAGGGCGGCTTCCGCCAGATCCCGGTTAAAGCATGTAAAATCTGGAGTTTCCAGAGATTGATCTGCGGAAAGACAGCCATGCCGTATGAAGTATCTGCATCGGATCTCCAATGCGTTTTCCAAATCCTCCAGACCTTTGATTTTCAGACCCGAAACCATTTCAAGCCTTTCCATCCAGCGGATATAATTTTCTGTCCCAATCTGAAACACCTGATCCGGCCGAAAGGTTGGAAGGACACGGAATCCGCATTTCCCTGTGTTCTCAAGCTCTCTATGAGCGCTCAGATCATCAGTCGGGTCATCGATGGTACAAATTCCTTTCACATTCGCTCGTTGTAGGAGGGAACAATTACTGTAGGCTTCCTCCTGCAGCAGTCGGTTACATGTTTCCCATATGTCCGGTGCTGTTCTCCTGTTAAGGAATTCTTCAATGCCGAAATACCGCTTCAACTCCAGGTGAGTCCAGTGGTAAATCGGATTACCGACCGCTCTGCTAACCACATCAGCCCAGAGAAGAAATTTCTCATAATCATCTCCGTCTCCGGTAATATACTTTTCTTCCACGCCTGCAAGCCTCAATAATCTCCATTTATAATGGTCGCCGGCAAGCCAAACCTTAGTTATATTCGAATAATTAGTGTTATTCAGAAAATCATCTGCCTTAAGATGACAGTGATAATCGAATATTGGCATATGCTCCGCAAATTTTTTATAGAGTTCCTCCGCCGTTCTGTTTTCAAGCAAGAAACCATCATGGATCAGTGTCATGAGAACGAACCTCCCTATTTATTACTTCAGCAGTTCGCATTCATAGCTGATGGGAAACTTGCTATCGCCCTCAATGGTTTTCAAAATGGCGGTTACGTCCCCACCTTTCAGGTCAGGAATGTTCACTCCGCCCAGCAGGCTGCCCCATAGAGAATTATCTTTATACACCACATCGATCACTGCACAATTATACAGTTCATATTCCTCCACCATTTCGTCCAGTGCCTCGTCAAATGTCCCGATGGAGTCCACAAGATTAAGCGCAAGGGCCTGTTCCGCGGTATAAATTCTGCCATCAGCCAGTTTCTTTACCTCATTCAAATCGATTCCTCTTTCCTCGGAGATGATGCCGGTAAACTGCTCATAGGCATCGTCAACAAGTGACTGGAAGATCGCCAGCTGTTCCTCGGTCAGAGGTTCTACGCTGCTGCCCATGGCCTTGTTGGACCCGGCAGTAATGGTTACCGTCTTGACACCGTAGGTCTCAAGTAATTCCGAGATATCATACAGCGTGCCTATGGTCACTCCGATGGAACCAGTCCAAGTATTTCTGTTGGCGACGATCTTATCCGCCGGGGCTGATATGTAGTAGCCGCCGGATGCCGCCATGGAACCCATCACGGCATAGACAGGCCGATCGGTCACCTCTTTATACTCCTTGAGTGACAGATAAAGCTCATCGCTTTCATAAACACCACCCCCCGGCGAATCGACAAATAGAATCAATCCTCGGTTATTGGGATCTGCAATAAGTTCATCAATCTTTTCCAAGGTCCAGTTGTGCTGATACCCGACAGGCAGTCCAAAGGTATCCCTCTGTCCTGCCGCGATGCTTCCTTCTACATAAATCGTAGCAATATATGGTCCGCTCGCTGATATATCCTGATCCTCCCCCCAAATTGCATTTTTAATGCCGCTTCCGAGAAAAGCCAGTAGAATAATTCCTGCAATAATACAGGCAAATATGATCAAGTTTTTTATCAATCTGTTCTTTTTCTTCTCTGTTCCCAATGCTTCCATGTTATATTCTCTTATTTCTGTCATACTGAATCCCCTTTTCATTTATTTTTTCATACTATCATTCTCCACTTTTTTCTCTTGTCTGTCAATGGGAAATCGGCGTTGGACTGATCCGGTGCTTCGTTTATCAACGCCAATCATTATAATGAAAACAGATCTAACAAAAACTGTTGACAGTGTATTATGTCATATAGTACACTGAGTACAGAAGGGGGATTGTTTAATTTTGAATATTGTTATAATCATTGGTAATAGGCCTTGTTAAAGGAGGGCGCTCAGCGCGCTCAGCGAGCGCCGAAGGGAACCATGGGTTCCATAGCCTTTTTGCCCCAAGCTTGCTTGGTTGGCAAAAAGGACAGCGAGAAAAACGAGTCGGAGGCGCATCAGATATGCGCCGTTGCGGAAGCGGCGCATGCCGCTTAAGGAGGGTGATCGATATGTTCCAGCTTGACTTAAAAAGCAGGAAATCCATTTATGAGCAAATTGTAGACAACGTCAAGGAGCTCATTATCACAGGCATGTTAAAAACCGAAGAAAAAATTCCTTCTGTTCGTGAATTGTCCAAAACCCTCACCGTGAATCCAAATACCATACAAAAGGCGTATCGTGAGCTTGAATATCAGGGATATATCTATACCGTCTCAGGACTGGGCACCTTTGTTGCCTCCCCTGCCGAACTCCCGATCGACGAAAAAAGGGTTAGTGATGTGAAAGCGCACATACGGGAAAACATGAAAGAATTGTTTTATATTGGCTGTTCTCTGGACAGTATCAAGAAAATACTAGATGAATTAACGGAGGAAAGGAGTGATTGGAATGATAAGGGTAAATAGTCTGGATAAATCCTTTGATGGTTTTAAAGCCCTTTCCGATTTAAACTTAAACGTAAAAAAAGGTTCCATATACGGTCTTGTTGGTACAAACGGCGCCGGAAAAACCACATTGATCAAACATGTAACGGGCATCTTGAAACCGGATCACGGGGAAATCCTCATCGAGGACAGCAATGTCTACGAAAATACAGCGATAAAGGAAAGGATGGGGTTTATCCCCGATGATCTATATTTCTTTTCAACGTATAATCTGAAGGAATCGGCTAAATTTTACCGATCCATTTACCCAAACTGGAGTCAGAACCGCTATGATCAAATGGTGAAGCAGTTTGAGCTGAACGAAAAGCGTAAGCTTTCCAAATTTTCAAAGGGAATGCAGAAACAAGCCGCCTTTATTCTGACCATGTCCTCTATGCCTGACTTCCTGATTCTCGATGAACCAATCGACGGACTGGATCCCATCATTCGGAAGCTGGTTTGGAAATACATTGTGGAGGATGTTGCAGAACGGGAGATGACCGTGCTGGTATCCTCACATAATCTACGTGAACTGGAAGGCATTTGCGATTCCATCGGCATCCTATCCAAAGGAAAGATGATGATCGAACGTGATTTAGACGAACTGAAATCCGATATCCATAAGATCCAGGTCGCCTTTAAAACTCCTGTTGAGGATCCATACAAAGGCTTAAACGTTCTTCACAAAGAATCCAGAGGAACGGTAGACCTGCTCATTATCAGAAACAGAAAAGATATGGTCGAAAGCACCATCAATGAAAGTCATCCTGTCATCTTTGACATGCTGCCTTTGTCTCTGGAAGAAATATTTATCTATGAACTGGGAGGTGGAGATAATGAAATCGAAAGCATCATATTTTAGCGTATCAAAGCCGTTGATCCTTGAAAATCTGCGCCGGTTCTGGGCGATTCCCGCCCTTGCTTTCCTGGTTTATTTTCTGTCGGGCGTATTTCCGATTCTGATGTCCTACACCCATTTGAACGACATGGCAAGCTACATCACAATGTCACTGAGCAATCAGCAGCCATTTTACATGTTTGCCCATCTGATGTTTCCGATCATTACCGCAGTAGTCCTTTTCAAATATCTTCAAGGAGTAAGCTCCGTATCCGTAATGCATTCCATGCCGTTTACCCGTGGAAAGCTTTATAATAGCGGCTTTCTATCCGGCCTGATCCTGATTGCAACTCCTATTTTAGTAAACGGACTCATTCTCCTCGCAATCAGCAAGCCTGTTTATAATCAGTACGGGACGGAAAACGGCCTCGTAACAGAAACGCTCAATCTATTTTCCAGAGCGGACATATTGAACTGGATCTGGGTTTCTCTCCTGATCGCCTTTGTCATTTATGCGGTTTCGGTTTTCGCCGGTATTGTGACCGGGAATTCCCTGATGCACTTTGCCACGGCGATCTGGTTTAACTTCCTGATTCCTGCTCTATACGCCGTTTTTATCGCCTATTTCTCCCATTACCTGTACGGGTTTGACACTTCGGGAAATTGGGTGGAATACGGCTTGCGGATCTCTCCGTTCCTGAACGTTCTCCAAAGCAATGGCGTATTCGGCATCGGCAGCACCATTTACTATATCGTCAGCTTCCTTATTCTGTACGGAATCACGAGCTTTCTGTATCAAAAGAGAAGGTTGGAGCATGCGACGGATTCCCTCGCCTTCGGATTCATGGAGCCGATCATCTGCTATCTCATCGCATTTTTGGGCATGACTCTCCTTGGCTTCTACTTTCAAGTGCTTGGCCAATCCGAACTCTACATGTATGCCGGTTTGGCCGCAGGTACGGTAATTTTCTTCATCATCGGTCAGATGATCGTCAAGAAGACGCCGAGAATCTACAACATGAGGAGTCTGAAAAGTCTTGGAATTTATACCCTCATTGCGATTATTTTTATCCTGGGTCTGAATATAGATCTTACCGGTTTCGAAAAGCGAGTTCCAAATCAAGACGATACGAGCAGCTTTACGATTTCCGAAAATTTTATTATGAGCGGTATGCTCAACATGAATTATGTGAACGGTCAACCACGTTACACACGTTTCGGTGAAGAAAAGGAGTTTCTGCTAAAGGACCCCGACAATATTGCCGCGGCCATCGCGCTGCATCAATCCTTCGTGGATAATAAAGCAAGATTTGAAAATCTGCAAAACATCTATACGACCAGTGTGTTCATCGGATATGATCCGGAGGATACATTCCCGATGACCAGGCGATATCAGATCGATTACGAATTTTATCGGGATAGTCCACATTTTAAACAGATTTATGAATCAGCGGAATTCAAGGAATACTTTACTCCGGCCAACCTAAACTATACCGGATTGACCGATATCTATATCAACAGCGACATGCCGACCAGAGAGACGGTTGAAGTCGATAAAAAGCAGGAGATGCTGGAATTCATGTCCTGTCTGGATCGAGATTTTAAAGCACAGACTTATGAGGATCTGGTGAGCCTAAAACATGCCTATGCAACGGCAAATATCAATTTTACCTATAAAGATCCTGATTCAGATAGACCGAATCAGCTCCTGCACAATAGCATTAATTATAAAATAACGACCAATTACGAGAATACGATCCAGTGGCTGGAGGCCCACGGCTACGGCGACCACTTTGTCCGGGATGTCAGTGAAATCGAGTATATTGAGCTCTATCATTATGTTCAGGACGAAAACACATCCAACCGACCGGTCGAATACTCCATTGAGGAAAAAATGCTTCCGGCGAACCAGCTAAAAAGCCTGAAGGTTTCCGATCCGGAGCAAATCAAGATGCTGCTGGATACCTATGAATCACAGAACATCAATTATCAGGATTATTACTACGGAGTCATTGTATATACAGGGGGCAGCCAATTCCAGGATCCGAAATTCATAGAAAAATTCGGTTACGATCCGGAAATGTCTGAAAAATACGCAACAGATCAAGCTTCCATGGTAACCCAACAAATCTACTTCAATGATGGGATTATTCCGGATTATGTGCTGGAGTACTTCAAATAAGACAGCTTCGTTACGCAGCGCGGAAGAATCCGCAGACAAATCAAATTTAGGGGTTTTTATAGAATGGCCGTACATAATAATTGTACGGCCATTTATATTGATTCCTTTTTTACTATCCTTTTCTTAATTGTTTCGATTTTTTCAGTCCTTATCTTATGATATAATAAGGGCCACTGAACAATTAATAAAGCAGTAACCTGGAATTTCAAAGCTTCCCGGTAATATGTTTTTTTGGAGGTTATTCAATTATGATATATGATTTGATTATTGTCGGTGCCGGAGCGGCGGGCTTATTCGCCGGTGCATCTCTGCCCTACCCTGTCAACGGTCTGATTTTGGAAAAGAAATCAGCTCCCGGCAGAAAGCTCCTCATGTCCGGCGCGGGGCAATGTAATCTCACTCATGGCGGCAGTATCAAGGATTTTATTAACCACTACGGGAAAAATGGATCCCGAATCCGTTCTGTTCTATATCGTTTTAACAACCTGTCTGTCATTGACTTTTTCGAAAGCAAGGGACTTCCTCTTTTCAATCGTGATGATGATAAGGTTTTTCCTAAATCTTTGAAGGCACAAGATGTTTTGAATATTTTGGTTGAGAGCTGCAGGAAAAACGGTCTGCAATTTCTTTATTCCACCCTCGTGGATCGGCTATCGCGAAACGAGAGTCCGGTAAAGGATCTGGATCCATCCACAGTCCTTTACACCGTTCACTGCAATGGCCGTTCCTATACTGCAAGAAAGCTTATCATTGCAACAGGAGGTTGCTCCTACCCTACTACGGGCTCAGATGGGAGCATTTTTCCTGTGTTGGAGGAACTGGGGATATCAGTCGGCCCTTTGGCCCCTGCTTTGGTTCCGGTCTATGTCGCACAATATCCTTACCAGGAGTTATCCGGGATTTCCTTTCAAAGCGCTGAAGTGACCATCAAATCCCTGAAAAACAAGGATGCGCTGCTTCTGACCCACACCTGTTTTTCCGGCCCCGCTGTCCTGAATCTTTCCAGATATGGCCAACCTGGCGATCCTCTCGTATTGAATTTTTATCCCCTCAAATCAGAGGAAACCATACGACAGGAATTATCTCAAGCAATCATTGGCAACAGCAAGCAGCTGCTGACCGTTTTATATGAATATTTTAATCAAGGCTCCAAGGAATCACCTTCCGAAATACCAAAACGATTCCTGGAAGTTACCTGTATGCGTGCAGGGATCGATGGGGCTGTGAAAGCTTCCAAAACTACCCCTGTCCATTTGAAATCAATCATCAGGCTCATCGTGCATGATGAGTACCAAATTCAAAAGTTGGGCGGATTTGAGTCAGCCATGGTTACCACAGGCGGTGTAGCCCTTTCGGAAATCTGTATAAAAACCATGGAGGCCATAAACTACCCCAATCTCTTTTTTGCTGGAGAAGTACTGGATATCGACGGAGATACGGGGGGGTATAATTTGCAGTTTGCCTTTTCCTCCGGTTATTTGGCTGCACACTCTGCTCTGATAGAGAATTTCTGATTTCTATTCTTATATCAAGCCTAATACAAACCTTTTCTCCTGTTCTTCATATAATGGATATCATGTATTTTTTAGCATCGGTTACACAAATCGATGCTTTTATCAGTCAACAGGAGAACTATTATGGCGATTAAAATATTCATCGATCAGGGACATAATCCCGTCAACCCGAATGCGGGTGCAGAAGTAAACGGTATCAGAGAACAGGATATTAACTATGATGTTGGGATCCGGCTTGCAGCTCTACTTAATAGTAACCCAAATTTTGAAGCTAGATTATCCAGGCCGACACCGACGACACAGTTGGGAACCAGCACAACGACCAGCCTTCAAGCCAGAGTAAATGCTGCGAACAACTGGCCCGCCGACTTCTTTATCAGCCTTCACGCGAATATCAGTGAGCTTGCAACAGCCAGCGGCAGCGAAGCTTATGTGTACAGCAGCAGCAGTCCTGCCTATACCATGGCCACACGAATTCTGGAAGGCCTTCATTATATGACCGGTCTGCGGAACAGGGGCGTCATCGTAACAACCCGTTTGTATGTCTTGAGAAGTACTGCAATGCCCGCGGTTTTAGTTGAGATGGGTTATATGAGCAATCCAGTAGATTTGAATCTGCTCTTGAGTGATCCCCAAAGCTTTGCAAGAGGCATTTACAACGGAATCCTGTCCTACTATGGTCTATTGTAAAACGTATTGCCTTTCCATCTCAGCAATGCTCAGCAAAGCAAGCCGCTGGAGCGAACCATCGCTTCAGCGGCTTTTCTAGTAAGAGAGCTCCTGCCGATACAACTATTGTAATAATTTTACCTTTATCTATTGACAGCGCTTTCTTTCAAGTGTTATATTGTATATATCGTATATATACAATATTTTATTTCATAAGAAAAGTTGGTGAAGCAATGGATATTATCATAAGCAATGCAAGCGGTAAGCCCATCTATGAACAGATCACTTCTCAAATAAAGACAATGATACTGAACGGAACACTTCCGGAAGGGGAAGCACTGCCTTCCATGCGGCTACTGGCCAAGGAGCTTCGAATCAGCGTCATTACCACCAAGCGTGCTTATGAAGACCTGGAAAGAGATGGCTTTATTGAAACAATGACCGGCAGAGGAAGTTATGTTGCAGGCAAAAACCTTGAATTTGTAAAAGAAGAGCATCTGCGCATGATTGAAGAAGCGTTGCTGGAAGCTGCTCATCTGGCCAAAACCGCAGATATCAGCCTGAAGGAAATGATAGAGATACTGAGGCTGTTGTATGATAGTGAATAGCTGCATGGAATAGAATGAAAGAATTGGAGGTAACAGGAGATGAATGCAATAGAAGTCAATGATCTGTCAAAACGATTTGACAGCTTTCAACTGAAAAAGGTAAATTTCACCTTGCCGAAAGGAAGCATCATGGGTTTCATCGGGGAGAACGGCGCAGGGAAAACCACAACGATCAAGCTGATGCTGAATCAACTTTGGGTAGATTCCGGGTCCATCCAAATATTTGGGCTTGATCACAAGGTTGATGAAAAGAAAATAAAAAACGACATCGGTGTCGTTTTAGACGAGGGCTATTTTTATGAGAATATCAAGCCGAGACAGATCTCAAAAATTATGGAAAAGATCTATACCCAATGGGATGCACCACTATTTTATGATTATCTGAATCGATTCCGACTGCCCACCGACAAGCTCATAAAGGATTTTTCAAGGGGTATGAAAATGAAGCTTTCTATCGCGACTGCACTATCTCATCATCCAAAGCTTCTCATGTTGGATGAAGCCACCAGCGGTCTTGATCCTGTGGTCAGAAGTGAAATCTTAGATCTGTTTCTGGAATTCATTCAAGATGAGGATCACTCCATATTGTTTTCTTCCCACATTACCAGTGATCTGGAAAAAGTTGCGGACTACATCACCTTTCTGCATGAAGGGGGAATAATATTCAGCGAATCCAAGGATGAACTGCTCCATGATTATGGGCTCCTCCTATGCGGAGGGGAAGATTATAAAACCGTTGATAAAGGGGATATCATCGGTCACAGAGAAAGCCGATTTGGCCATGAGATTCTGGTGAAGAACAAAGAAAGATTGAAACAAAAATACAAGGGGTTAATCATAGATTCCATATCCATTGAAGAAATTATGCTGTTTTATGTGAAGGGGGAAGAATTCAAATGATCGGTTTACTATACAAAGACTTTTATACGTTGCGGCAATATGGAAAAACCATGTTGTTTATGCTCGTATTATTTGCGGTGATTAGCGCCGGACTGGATAATCCGGCGACTTTCTTCGAGGGTTTTATTATCCTGATGTCCATGATAATGACCATAACTTCCTTCTCTTATGACGCTTTGGCCAAGTGGGATCGCTATGCCCTCTCGATGCCGCTAACCAGAAAAGAGATCGTTGCCGAGAAATATCTGCTTTCCATCATACTATGCTTTGCTGCAGCCATCCTATCCTTTCTGATCTCAACGGTGGTTTTACAATTCGCGCCGGTAGAAGGCTTCGGAATGACGGCGCATCTCTATGCAACTACTACAATCATTTGTGCCGCGCTATTTTTTATCGGTATCCTCTTGCCTCTGATCTTTCAATTCGGCGTTGAAAAAAGCAGGGTTTTTCTAATCGCAATTTTTGCAGCACCAACAGCGGCGGTGATCACCCTCGATAAAATGGGCTTGTCAATGCCTTCCGAAGCGGCTCTGTTTTCCTTTGTAAAGCTGCTTCCCTTCGGAATACTCCTCTTTTATCTGCTTTCCTATTTAATATCCGTAAGGATCTACTCATCAAAGGAAATCTGAATGCTATTGCTATTTGCTCACCGGTTCAATCGACAGGCAGGTGAGCTTGGAAGCAGGGCCGGCTTCCCATTCTCTGGTCTCAACATTATACTGATAGGTAATTTCCTTCACTCCGGTCATATTTACATAATTATTTCCCAGTTCCATATAGACGAAAACCCTATCCGTACCCGCTTTGACATCGGTATAATGCTCCAGAACCTTCACCTTACTTTGTTTCCAGTCAGGTGAAATATCAGCATAAAGGCTTTTATCCTCGAGCACCAATTCATTCTCCACACCTTCGATGGAGGTGTTTTCGCCCTTTACATTATACGGCTCGACGGTATCCAGCTTCCAGCCACCAATCAGATGCCGCTTGTATAGCAAGCGGTAATAATTGCTGGAGGAGCCTTCCTCGCTGCTCGCTTCTGTTATGACATATACCGTATCTTTTTTATCCTTTTCAACTGTTTTTCTTTTTTCGATTTCGAGAGAATCAAATTCCAGCTTGCCCTCCTCTTCGCCTTCATAGGCCGCCAGGTCTTCCATGATTTTGTTCTTGTCCGGTATCTCACTGTCACCCAGCAGATTTTTCGGATCCGGAAGCGCAAAGGGTAATTGAAAGGAAAACTCAAAAGGAACTTTATCAGGCAAGTCGAAGGGTAGCTTGATCTGTTCGGGCAGCTTAATCTGCTCGGGAAGCTTTTCCCTAACCATTCCATTCAGATAAGAATATCCTTTTAGGTTTCTGATTTTTTCCGGCACCTTTTCGCCCCCAAAAATGAAAAAGGAAAGAAGCCCTAGAATTATAATGGTTAAAACGGGAATGAGGATTTTTGCCTTGGATCTTTTCTTCTTCTTTTTTCCATTCTTCTCTTTTAGGGGTGTCGGGGGTACCTTGCTACCTTCCATCAGCTTTCCTCTTCCTCGCCGATCAATTCCTTCAGTTCTTCCTCTGACAAAGAATCTAAATCAACGACTTCTTCTGGGATTTCGTCGCTAAGAATGGGTACAGCAACAATAATGTTTTTAGCATCTTGTAGTGCTTCTTCGGGAACGTAAATATCAATGGGAAAGGCAGTGTTTGAGCCCATGAAAATCTCAAGGAAATTGCTAGCTCCCTTAAATTTTTTAACGGATGGGATTCCCTCACTTCTTAGCTTTGATTCTAGAATATCCGCCTCAAAGCTGTCCTTTGTTGTACAGAGGTATACTCCGCCCCGCCATTCCTTCTGATCTTTTTTTTCAAACATCATTTTACCCCACTACTTCAGAATTGCTATTAATATGCTTTATCGGCTATTTCCTTTAAGAGCTTCGCAGAAAAATCATTCAGCATCATCGTTCCCAGTTCGCCTTCCTTGCTGGAACGCACCGTCAATTCTCCAGATTCCATTTCCTTCTCTCCAATGACGCCAATATAGGATACTCTTTCATTTCTGGCTTCTCTGATTTTATATCCGATTTTTTCATTTCGAACATCGACTTCAACTCTAAGACCTGCATCCCGTAGCATTTTGCCAACCTCTTCCGCATATGGAGTGAATTTTTCCGTAACCGTCAGCAGCTTCACCTGTACCGGCGCAAGCCACAATGGAAATTTGCCTGCAAAATGCTCTGTCAGAATCCCGATAAAGCGTTCGATGCTTCCGAAGATAACTCTGTGGATCATGATCGGAATATGCTTTTCCCCGTCCGAGCCCACATAGGTCAATTCAAAACGCTGGGGCATCTGGAAGTCAAGCTGGATGGTTCCACATTGCCAGGTTCTGCCAAGGCAATCCTCCAGATGAAAGTCAATTTTTGGTCCGTAGAATGCACCGTCGCCCTCATTGATGATGAATGAGATTTCTTTTTCGAGCAAAGCTTCCTTCAGTGCATTTGTCGCCATATCCCATTCCGCCTCGGTTCCCATGGAATCCTCAGGTTTGGTGGAAAGCTCGATATGATACTTGAATCCAAATATACTGTAGACATAATCAATAAAATCGATAACACCGACAATTTCAGCCTTAATCTGCTCCGGCAGCATAAAAATATGAGCGTCATCCTGCGTAAAGGTTCTTACTCTCATCAGTCCATGCAATGCTCCCGACAGCTCATGTCTGTGCACCTGGCCCATTTCGGCGATTCTCATCGGAAAATCCCGATAACTGTACATCTTTCTTTTGTAAGCAAGCATCGCTCCCGGGCAGTTCATCGGCTTCACTGCAAAGTCGCCTTCATCTATTTTTGTAAAATACATATTATCCTGATAATGATCCCAGTGACCGGAGGTATGCCAAAGCGCTTCGCTCAGAATCAGCGGCGTCTTGATTTCCTGATAGCCTCTTTCACGGTGTGCCTGTCGCCAGAATGCTTCCAACTCATTTCTGATGACCATTCCCTTCGGCATAAAGAACGGGAAGCCGGGACCTTCCTCATAAATTGCGAAAAGATCCATTTCTTTTCCGATCTTCCGGTGGTCTCTCTTCTTAGCTTCCTCCAGCCTCTCAATATATTCGTCCAGCTGTTTCTGTTTCGGGAAAGAGGTTCCGTAGATTCTCTGAAGCATCTTGTTCTTTTCGCTTCCTCTCCAGTATGCTCCGGCAACGCTCATGAGCTTGATCGCCTTTATAGAGCCTGTTGAAGGCATATGAGGTCCAGCGCAAAGGTCGGTGAAATCCCCTTCTTTGTAGAAGGATATCACCGCATCCTCAGGTAGATCCCGAATCAATTCTACCTTATATGGCTCCTGCTTTTCCTCCATGAATTTGATCGCTTCTTCTCTGGGCAGCTCAAATCGTTCAACAGCATAATCTGCCTGCACGATTTTAACCATTTCCTTCTCCAAATTCGCTAAATCCTCATCGGAGAACCGATGCTCCAAGTCAAAGTCATAATAGAACCCATTATCAATAGCAGGACCAATTCCCAGCTTTGCTTCCGGGAAAAGACGCTTTACCGCCTGGGCTAATATATGGGAGCTTGTATGTCGAAAGGTATGATTTCCATCTTCCTCTTCAAATTTCAGAATTTCCAGTTCACAATCCTCTGTAATCTTGTACTGCAAGCCCTGGGTCTTACCATTGACTCTTCCCGCCACAGCTTCCTTTGCCAGCCCGTGATGAATCGCCTTGGCTACCTCCAGGATCGTTGAACCATTCTCAACTTCCTTCACGCTGCCGTCCTTCAATGTTATTTTTATCATAAATTACCTCCTGGTTTACTTTATCAAAATGCCTTGTTATAATGCATAAGTAGAAAATGATCGGCTGTAGATAATTTTCTTGCCTCTTGCGCATTTCAACGAGGCGGTGACACCGAGTTATAGAGACAACAACGCCTCGTTATAATTATATGTCATAGGATGAATTTGTCAAGGAAAGGGGCTAGATCATATGAAAATTGTATGCATCGGCAATAGCATCGTAAACGGCTTTCCCCATAGGCGGAGCCAATGTTTTTCAAGCCTGTGGAGGCAGGTCTCCGGTCACGAGATCATCAACAAGGGGGAAAACGGTGATATTACCTCCAATGTCCTCGCGCGGTTTGGGAAGGATGTGATCTCTCACAAACCTGCCACCGTAGTGATCCTTACCGGCACAAATGATTTCATCTATCAGGTTTCCACACCGGAAGAGGCCATGGATGATCTGTCTCAAATGGCTGAACTCGCAAGGGCCAATTCCATCGAAGTGGTCATGATGACTCCCCTTTTGATCGATGCGGCCATGGCGGAGAAATGCTGGGTCGATACCGATTACAGTTTGGTCAATGAAAAGCTAAAAGCACTCCGCAGCCTCATGCTTGAATACGGAAATAAAAACGGCGTCAAGATGATCGACACCCAGATTCTCTATTCTCAGCTATATACAGAAGAAACCGTCTCCGATTACCTCCTTGACGGGATTCATCCTACTATCTTAGGCCATGAGGCGATCGCCAAATTTTTTCAGGGCTGAATCGTTGCACTAAGGCCATATCTCTTCCGGATTGACCCCATACACCTGCACAACCTCCAGCAAGTCGCTGCCGGCGATATCCTTTGGTGTAACCAGCCAGGAGCCGTCGGAGTCAAGATCATACCCAAAGCGCTCATAGGGATACCAGACCAAATGAGCGCATTGGGTTTTTTTAATGTCCTCCGGTGCTTTTACAGGAATTCCCGTCAGCAAGCCATAGGGGATTCCCAGTATTTCTTTCTTCGCATAGTCTGCAATTTTTTCCGGCTCAACCTTCTCGCTGTCCTTTACTCTCAGCTGAATAAAACTGGGATACGTCCTCCATTTGGTGACATTTTGAAGAATGGATGGGTTCCCCAGCAAAATCGCTTCCAGCGTTTCCCCTTTCGCTGCATCCGTAACGATAGCAGCATGACCATGACGCCAGCCCAGTGAGTGGGTTGCTTTTGTGATCAGAATATCGCCGTTCTTCAGATTAGCAACCTCGAAACCCTTCACCGGATTGCCTTCCGTATCTCTCATCTTTTCTTCATAGACGATTACGGCAATCCTACGACATTCATACTTTCCCGATGAAAAAAAGTTGTCCTGATATCGCTCAAATACAATTATTCGGTTTTCACCTGTTTTTTTCTGCAGCAGCTCGTCGGCAGAACCACGTCCCAATCCGGTCTGCATAAGGATCGTCTGATAATCCTCCTCTGTCAATTCTGCTTTACTGACAATACTACTTAGATCGGTCTTCGGATAATCGGGTTTCCACACCCCTTCCCCCTCGGCCAACCAGTTCAAAACATTGATGACGCTAATCACGAGAACAATCACGATGATCGCTTTTATCATTCGTTTTATTCTTCTATTATTCAGAAATTGGTCCGGGTTCTTCCTTTGCTGCATAAATTGACCTCTTTTATATTAATGATAATCATCTTATAAGACCTGATACACCTCTTTTATTGAATTAATATGAATCATCAAGACTAATTCAATCCATTTTAGCATTTATTTGTTTGATAATCCATAAAAAATAGTTTTTCCGGATCGCGGAAAACATGTGATATACTTGTTATTATAGAGCCAAAATATGAAATACAAAACAGGGAGACAGTTCCACTATGATCGATTTACACATCCATACAATTTACTCGGATGGCTCTGATGAGCCTGAAATGATTCTTCGAAAAGCAGACCGGTTTGGATTGCGGTATATCTCTATTACCGACCATGATTCCCTGGGTGCTTATGAAAAGCTAGGTAGCAGGACGATATCCCAATCGTATAGATGCGGGCTGATTCCCGGCTGTGAATTTTCCGTTGTGTATGATAAAATGCCCATCGAAGTGCTGGGCTACGGCATTGACCTTGAGGTGATCCGTGAATCCGGACTCGTCTCAGAAGAGAGGTTTCTGGAACGGGAAAACCATTACATCAGTGAAATGAAAGAAATCTGTAGAAATCTCGGTTTGAAGCTGACCGAGTCTCTATCGATTAAAAGCGGCAAAGCCTTTGCAACACAGGTGATCCATGCAGATCTGAGAAAATATCCTGAAAACGAAAAGCATCTTACATCGGAAATCTGGGGAAGCGTCAATGCATTTTACAGAACCTGCATCAATAACGAGGACAGTCCGTTTTTCCTGAATCAGACAAAGGATTATCCAACGCTGGAAGAAATAACGAAACTCATAAAAAAAGCGGGCGGAAAATCATTCCTTGCCCACCTTTACGGATATTTCACCAAGAATCATATCGAATTTCTGAATTCCCTGATATCGCTCCATCTGCTGGACGGTATCGAATGTTATCATTCGCTGCATGATAGGGAGAAAACAGAAAATCTTCTGAATTACTGTCATACCCATGGGCTCTACGCCTCCGGCGGAAGCGATTATCATGGAGAATTAAAACCTACTGTAGTCATCGGTGAAAGTATTGAGGGTGTTCAAATTCCGTTTGAAATCGTAGAACCGTGGCTTAAATATCTTTGGAAATAGGATGAAAAAGCTCTTTTAGTCCCGCTTCCATGATTGCATCCCTTTCAAGCAAGAAGTCCTCTATCGATAGAGGAACAAGTAGATCCGGCTTTACCACATTTTTGTCTGTCAAGCCATCGGTCTTAACCTGAAAAATCTGTGTAGAATAGTGGAACCGCAATTTCGTATTTTTTAGCACTGCATCCCTTGATGCATCGGTGCAAACGGCACCACCACCCGTTTCACTTCCGATCAAAGTGGCGAGCCTATGGTGCTTTACCAAGGAACAAAAACTTCTGTAGTGATATTTTCTGTCCTCTATGCTTTGATGTCTTACTCTATTGTTTACTCTTTTAATATT
>CAKMKG010000013.1 GCA_927441425.1 uncultured Bacillota bacterium
GTTAACTTCAACTGGTAAATCTGCAACAAAAACTTTAACAAACTGTTCAACTTATAGTTTCAATACAAGCTTTTCTATTAATGCAGCGAAAACATACAAGGTTAAACTCGATGTAACCGAGACCACTAATGGCACATCTAATAAAGGGGTTTATTATAGCAACTCATTCTAAAAGGAGGGGGTGTTTAATCTCACCCCCTCTTTTGCTATTCTTTTGGCGTTAGTATTGATAAAATTTCTTCCTTAGTTATCTTTCCAGCAACATCAATTGAATAATCATCCGTAATATAACTGCCAGAGTTGCCACCATCCCCAAATGGATTCTCAGAAATGTAAATCATACCATCCTCTGTTTTGAACTCCTCTGTTATGCCAACAATACTTATCGAGAGTCCTTCTTTCGGAATGCTTTGTTGGATCACTGTAAGAAGTTGACCGTCATTATCTTTGTAAACATAGACCGCATAATAAAGATCATTTCCTGTTTTGGTTATTGTTAAAGATTCCAAAGAAAATCTTTTGGGAATGTTATTAGTTAGAAATAGGTCTGGAAAATATTTTTTACCTTTATTCAAATCACTTTCATTCTTTATTTCTTGAACTATGCTATCATCTTTAACGTACTTTTTGGACTCATTGGTACCGATTGAAAACTGATTTTGCAATTTTATAAACTGTTTTTCGATATTAAAGCTAGAGGCACTGACAGAACCATTTGAAAGTAGAATCCCTACCGTGCCTGATATTATAATTAAAAACAAAAAGGATGCAGCTATGGTAAAATACTTAATATATTTAGGCTTTTTTCTTGCTGGATACTTACTTAAATCTAAATCGACATAATCGATATCTTTATAAAAATCAATGGAGTCAAAATCATTCTCATAAACCTCTTTTACCGCGTTACTCAATGCCTCTTCGTACTTAACATTGCTCATATAGCATCCCCCTTTCTGCAATTATTTTTCTACATTTTTTTAGACCTCTAAAATGAATTGTCCTGACAGTATTATTGTTTATATGTAGTATATCTGAAATTTCTTTCAGAGTCATGTCGTAAACAAAATGTAAAACAAAAATCTGATGTTCTTCCTCTGACAGCCTATTCATAAACGATAATACAAAAATTTTATCCTCTATTGCTTTAGTAAAATCATTGTAATCAATTTCTTTATTCCAATCAAGCTCTGAAATCTCAACACTTTCAAATTGCTCGAACTTTTTATTTCTCGAATAAAAACGCTTTGCTTCTGTTTTGGCTATACTAAAAATCCATGACTTCATTTTTTCATTCTCTTTTAAACTATGTAATCCTTGCAAAGCTTGAACCATCGTGTTCTGGAATATTTCTTCCATAGCAAAACTATCTTTACGGGTTAAGTTAAAAATAAATTTCTGTAAGTCTTTGCTGTAATTCTGACATAATTCCTGAAAGAGCCTATACTTTAGTTTATCAATTTTCATGTTTAAATCCTTATAATACTGTTGTTAGTCAACGATTTTCTCCAAGTTAATGATAACCCATTTCCTGATTTGCCGCGTTGTTTAATTATGTCAAAAAAAGTTTAAATTTCGTCAATTGTTCATATTTCGTATGCTGTAAGGGATATACATCTAGATGTTTAGAATTGGGTACAAATAGATATTTGTTTTTGTAACCTCTTTGTATGATGTGTTAGAATAATCATAGCTTGGTGATATGTAGAAATGCTCCCTTCACAATTAACAGTGTTGTTATATTTCACTGTCTCTCATAAAGGGAGCATATCAATTGTTCGGTTAGGTTCTTGCTGATTTTGGTGAGATATAGTGTAGCAAATCACCATGTATGGTATACTCATGCTACATACAGACAACATCTATAATAGTAGTGGCAATTTAAATAAATAATATGCAAATTAAGTATATGGTGGAGGGAAGTCTATGATCACGATTTGGAATCAAAGAGAAGTTTTTATTGGGTATGCCTCTCAAGAACTGAAGTCTATTATGAATATGCTTACTGAAAATAAAATAAAATATAAATGCAGAGTATTTAGCAATAGCAGTGCACACTTTTTCAATTCGAAGGTATTATCGATGGATGTTTTCGGTTTGAATAATGATCCGTCCAAGATATACTATGTCTATGTACATAGCAGAGATTATGATAATGCAGCTGCATTAGTGAAAAATAAAGGGTGATGTCAGATGCAATATGGAGAAACCCTGAAAGATCTCAATCAATCTTGTGACCTGATTGATCTTTCATGACGGTGGAGTTGTTCTGGTTTTTGCTCAATCCGTTTATATATGCAATGTATTCGTCGATCTGATCTTCAATGGATAATGGTAATCCTGATTTGCTAGCCAGAGCCTTTTGGGTCAATCCCGTTTTTTTTCTATATTTCTTTTTATTCTCATTCAGCGCCATTTCCTTAACCTCAATAAATTTGCATTGGCAGGGATACTTTTTAACAGTATTTTATATTTTTTGAAAGTGTTATTTTGTTGATTGTTGTAGTCGATGAAAAATAATTTCGGTGTAAATACAAAAAACCATCCAATACAGTGTTTCTGTAAACGATGGTTTTTCATTTGGCCTTATAATCCTATTACGGATTTCAATATTGAATTTTTGATGCAAACTGCAGCTTACTGTTCGTATCCGCCCTTTTTCATTTTAAAGCATACCATCTTGCTCAGGATGTAATACATGATGGTGCAATAGACTGCTACAGCGCCGGTTGCCGTGGCATATCGAAAAGCGGCGGTGTATTCCAGTGAGATGGGATCAAGGAAGAAGTAATAAACCGGAGTAGCTGATATGAACACAAATACAGCAACGGGATTAAAGCCCTTCCAGAAATAGAACTTTGATTCCGGCGTCTTGTTATAGAACTGCCGCATATCCCATTTCTGATTTCTCAGGAGGAAAAAGTCTACCACCGCCATCATTGAAATCGGGCAGTAAATCAGGCAGGCCAGGCCAAGGATAAAATAGAAATGGTCATAGATCAGATTGGACCAAAACAGCCCGATGAAAGTTGGGATCATATAAACAGCCGTTACGATGAACCATCTCTGCCTGAACAAGGCTTTGATTTGCTTTAACCCAAGAGAGGTGGTGTATATCATGATGGAGTTGGCGGATATGTTCGCGATACTGACAAGGATTAAGGCTAGGATTCCAAGTGCACCTCCGCAGATCGGAATCATCCAGGAGGCAGGGTCACTGTCGCCTATGAGCAGCGCTGCCGCAGCTCCAAGACCTGTACCAACAGTAGCGGCAAATACAAGCCCTAATATATTGGGCCAGAAAGCTGCCCTTGATGTCTTGCAGATTCTTGCAAGGCCACCGATGTTAGGCCACCATGAGAAACCGGCGCCAAGGCTGAGCTCAAAAGCAATGAGGAAGTTTAACCACGGATCATCAAAGGGTTCCAAAGCCGGCATTTGTGCGATTTCGCCCCAGCCAACATTTTTGCTGATGATGAAGATAAGTACGACAATAACGACTAGGAATACAGGAACAACGATGGAACTCATGATCTTGATCATGTGCGGGCCTCTCAGAGTGACGAACCAGCAGAAAAAAGCAACAATCAATCCAAATAGGACAACATACAGGTTGGATGAAAAATCCTTTCCGGTTAAGTGATTCAAAATCTGGATTACAGATCTGGAAACCAAAGTACATAGAACGATGGTCCAGCCAACGGTAACGACCGCGTTAAGCACCAAATAGGATTTTGTTCCGTTATGTCCAAGATAGCTGATTGAGGAGGTAAAGCCATCGACTCCATATTTTGCAGAAGGCAGTGAGGTTGACATGCTAAGCAGTATGATTGAAATCATATTGCCGGATATGGATGCAATGATTGCAAGCTTAAAATCGACAAAAAGTGCAAGGGTACCTCCAATCAAGAAGCACCATGTGGCGACGGCAAAGCCGGTGATAACGAAGGAATAATCCCGGAAACCATATTCCCGATCCTTCTTCATAATTGGTAAAAGGTCAAACTGAACTTCACTGTTGATGTTCGCTTCGTGTTTACTCATAATCACTTTCCTCCCTAAAATAGCTTAATCGCATAATACAGGAGCGGGAGGATGCCAAGTACAAGGAATGTTGCGGCAATACCGATCCAGTCTGCTTTGGGCAGAGGGTCAACGATTTTTCCTTCTCTTTCTATTTCTTCCAGTCTGATAAACAGGTCGTTTTCATTGTCGGGGCTCATTTCAGTCTTCCCCGTGAGTTCTTCCCGAATAGACATCATGCTTTCCATAATTACCTCCGAAACATCATATTATTATTTTGATAATTTACCATACACCTCATAGATAATTTTTAACGCAGCCCATGAGGTAATATTGTTCACACTGTCAAGGGGTGGGGATACCTCCACAAGGTCCATGGCGACAACCGGAAGGTTCGTCATAAGGAACTTAATCATTTCCATTAGCTCTCTTGAGGATAAGCCACCGGCTTCCGGAGTCCCGGTTCCCGGAGCAAAGGCGGGATCGAGAACGTCAATATCAAGACTTATGTACAAGGCATCATAGCCATCAAATTTAGCTTTCAGCTTTTCGCAGGCAGCTTGCCAACCATCAGAAAAAACATCGTATGCTCTGATTCTAAGAAGGTCCGGGTTTTCCTTGTAGAATACCACTTCCTCGTTTTCATAGGACCGGATGCCCACTTGGGCCAGATCTGCAGGTTTGATGACATCTTCAACTGCTCGCCGCAACGGGGTGGCGTGGGACCATTTTGAGCCATCATACTCATCGCACAGGTCGGGATGGGAGTCAAAGTGAATGATGCCGATTCGCTTGCCTTTATAGTGTTGTCCGTAGGCCTTGGTCAGCGGGATCGTCACGGAATGGTCTCCTCCCAAAAAAAGACAGAATGCGCCTGTTTCGAGAAGATTGAGCGCCTCCTTTTCGACTTCGGCATAATATTCCTTCCAGTTCAAGCTGAATGGAACATCGCCATGGTCATACACCTTTAGGCTCTCAATTTCAAATCCTTCTTCTGTCGTTGCAGGAAGATACCTCGAAAGACTTCTGATTTTTTCGGGAGCCATGGCAGAGCCTTTTCCACAGCTTACTGCTCCGTCGAAAGGAATGCCCATCACGGCAACATCTGCGCCTTTCATTTCTTCACAATTTAATTCTCCCCAGGGTTTTAAGTCAACCATTCAAACACCTCTTTCCGATTGCCGGCAATGCTGCAAGCAAATAATAAACCTTATTTTTCTTAAATATACTGTTTTTATTTCTAAGTTAAAACAGTATAAAGTGGTATTTATTGAGAATAAAAATACTACTATAGTTGTAGACAAATACTACTGATCATGATAGGATTTGTCTATGCCATGGGATGCGAAGGAGGATTTATGCTGACACAGACTGAATGGGAAAAGCTCAATGATTTGGTGATAACCATCAACAATATTGGTGATTCGGCTGCCATGAGAACTGCTTTTCTCCAGAAGCTTATGACTCTCATTGACTTTGATTTTTCGGAATTTGACATCGGTATCATCAAGAAGGCAGCAGCTCCCCAGCTGGTTGATCCTATCATTGTGAGCAAATTCAGCAAGAAGTTCGAGGAGGAATTCATTTACCAGTACGAAAATATTTTTGCCCCAATGGATTATGTGAACTGGGTTTTTATGAGCCCGGAGTCTCTTGTGTACAGAGAATCAGATCTGCTGAACGAGGAAGTTCGAAAACAGAGCCCGTTCTACCTGAACTATTTAAAGGTGTATGATTTGGTGTACATTTCCGGAATTGTCCTTGCCTGCAGAGGAAGGTTTCACGGAGCGATCAGCCTTTACAAATGCCAACGAAACGGAGACTTTTCCGACAGAGATGTATACATATTAAAGCAGCTCCAGCCACATTTACATGCAAGATTTGAAGCAGACGCAAAAAATATCAGAAAAAACGAAAAAAGCCTTTCTTATATGCTGAAAAATCAATTCGGGCTTACGAATAGAGAAATTGAGATCATGGGGATGATTTATCTGGGATACAGCAACGCGCATATTGCTGACAAGGCAGGAATTGCCCTTAATACTGTGAAAAAGCACATCTATAATATTTACGAAAAACTGGAAGTGAAGAATCGGACGCAGCTTGTGAAATTTATTATTAACAAAAATCTTTCCGGAATTTGGAAAGAAGAATCAGCCTAGGAAAAGGAAGTGATTGTGATGGTCGACTTTGATGAAGTGGGGATCATGCTGGACGAAGTTGCCGCTGGATTACCGCAGGAATTTTACAAGGAGCTCAATGGAGGTATCATCCTGCTGCCCGATGTGAAAAGAAATAAAATAAGCGGGAGGAACGATCTATATATTATGGGGGAGTATCATAGAGGCGGAGGCCTGGGAAGATATATCGCCATTTATTATGGATCCTTTGAACGTGTTCATGGGCATTTGGGGAGGGAAGCTTTGAAAGAGAAGCTTGCGCATACGTTGAAGCATGAGTTTACCCATCACATGGAATCCTTGGCCGGGGAACGTGGGTTGGAAAAGAAGGATGAACAATTTTTAGCGGATTATTTGAGGCCCAGGAGCAGATGAAGCACCTTTGACGAGAAGAATATTTGACTAATCGTTGAATTCGTTTGCTTAAATCTCCCAAAAATGATATCATTAAGGTGATCTATCGTTAATTTTGCTATTTAATATTTTATATAAATAGAAAATCAAAAGGAGGGTATCGTATGAATCTGATCAATGAGAGTGTCCAACACGCCAAGTTTGGTGCGGGAGCAATTGTAAATATAGAACAGAGCAGAGTCGTTGTAAAGTTTGCTGATGAAAAACAAGGTGAGAAAAGTTTTATTTTCCCTGATGCGTTTGAAACTTATTTAAAGCTTGATAGTGCGAAAGTTCAAAAAGAAGTGATGAAGCAATTAAGCTTGAAAAAAGAGCAGGTTGTTCTGGATAAAGAAATTAAGATGCAGGAAAACCAAAAGAAGGAAGAGGAAATAAAAGAAGAGAAATTGGAGCTGGCAAAAAGCAAAAAAAAGACTGCAAAGGCAGCTGCTGCAAAAAAGAAAATGGCATAGAACAAAACCTGATAAAGCAAAAGAGGAAGATTCGTCTTCCTCTTTTTCGTTCATCATTAATTGGACTCATTAATCTGCTTTTGAAGATCTGTGATATCTTCTGTCCAACTTTTTATAGCATTTTTATCATCATTCGCATAAGCTTTACTTAGCGCTTGCTTGTATGACAATAATTTAAATTCCATTGTTTGCTTGTCCATAACGCCACCCCCCTCAGTTTACATAATAATTATACCACAATTAAAACCGATTTGCAAATGCGGTTTCAGTAAGCATTTTATTGCTTTTCCATAAATTTGAGAGTACGATAAATAAAAAACAAAAGGATATGTTATGTCAAACTTATATTAGTATTTTAAAATAGATGCTTCAGGTTTTAAGTGGGATGGAAAGTGGTATAATAGAATGAATAGAAAATAAGGGGAGGATTATTATGGATTCGCATGACAAGGGGAGGATTATTATGAAATCAAAAAACAAGCTGCTGATTTTTCTGGGAGCATATTTATCCGTCGGAGTTCTATTTTTAGCCTTCTGTAAAAGGTTTGTGACCGGCGGCTGCTGCTTTGATACAAAAGAAAAATAATACTATTTTGCATCTGAGGGGCTGAACAATGGTTTGGTCCCTTTTTATAGATGGGAAATTTGATAAAGGACAAGGGATTGATATGGGTGTTAGTATTTTTCAGGTTGCAGGGCCGATTATGATCGGTCCCTCCAGTTCCCATACGGCGGGAGCCGCAAGACTGGGGAGAATTGCGGCGAAGCTTGCAGATGATTTTGATTTTGTATCCTTCGGCCTTCATGGTTCTTTTGCAAAAACCGGTAAAGGCCACGGAACCGACAAAGCCTTGCTGGCGGGGGTAATGGGAATACGGGAGGATGACGAGGCAATCTCCAACGCATATGCCATCGCAGATGCAGCGAAAATCGGTTATGAATTCCACGATGTGGATCTTCCGGGCGCGCATGAGAACTCAGTACGGATTGCATTCTACAAGAATGATGGGCTCCTGTGCCTAGTGGACGGATCTTCACTGGGCGGGGGAGAAGTGCGCATCAGCAGAATCGACGGTTACGAGGTGGAGCTATCGGGAAATCTGCCAACCATATTTGTAAGGCAACAGGATAAGCGTGGTGTAATCAGCCATATTACAACGGTGCTCGCGGATGGCGGTATCAATATCGCCACCATGAAGGTCAGCAGAAAAAACAGGAGTGAAGAGGCGACCTGCGTGATCGAGGTGGATGATGTGATCGAGGAAGAGATATTAAACAAAATGGAAAATAACCCTAATATTTATGCGGTTAAATTTATTAAACTGTAGATGGCGATTGGAGGTATTAACGATGTACCATAGCTGCAGGCAATTGCTGGAAATGGCGGAAACGCGGAACGTGCCGATCCACGAAATCGTAATAGAAAATGAAATGAAGCATAGTGATATGAGCAGAGCAGAAGTGATGGAACATATGAAGGAACGATATGGGATCATGTTTGCATCGGCCGAAAAGGCACTGGACCAGCCGTTGCCTACAGAAGGCAGCCTGATTACCGGAATCGCCTCAAATCAATATCGACATTCCCAATCGGGTGCTACGCTGTGCGGCCGATTTATCAATACTGTGATGGCTAGGGCGTTATCCTGCAGTGAGGTGAACGCATCTATGGGGAAAATCTGCGCGATGCCAACGGCGGGCTCCTGCGGAATTGTTCCGGCAGTACTAATCTCGGTAGGCGAGAAATATGAGAAAACGCAAGAGGATGTGATCAACGCACTGATTACGGCAACCGGCCTTGGCGCTGTCGTTGTGGAGAATGCCACAGTTGCAGGTTCGGAGGGAGGATGTCAGGCAGAATGCGGCGTGGCCGCGGGCATGGCAGCGGCGGGGGCTGTCGAGCTTTCGGGTGGAACACCGGCTATGTCGATGGAGGCATTCTCATTGGCGCTAATCAATATAATGGGTCTTGTCTGCGATCCTGTTGCCGGTCTCGTGCAGATACCGTGCGCGCAAAGGAACGCATCCCAGGCAGTCAATGCGCTGCTCAGTGCCGACCTGGCATTGGGAGGGTCAAAATTTCCGATTCCGACAGATGAGGTGATCGATGCCATGTACAAAGTGGGCAAGCTTTTGCCGGTTCAGCTTAGGGAAACAGCCATGGGGGGGATTGCCGCCACGGAAACAGCAAAGAGAATTACGGATAAGATCTTTGGACATTGAAATCAGTATTTAATAGTTAAATGGATATTTAACATGATCAGCCTATTAAATCATAAAATGTGGGCATAATTAAAATGCCATCAGCAAATATTTGTGTTAAAATAGAAAAACAAGGTATCATTAGACATAATGAAACAGATTCCAAGATACAAGGAGGATGGGTTAATGAAAATATTAGTACCGGTGGATGGTTCCTTTGCTTCCTTCAATGCGGCAAAAAAGTCCATAGAGGTTGCAAAAACCTATGGGGCGGTCTTAAAGCTAATTACAGTAATAGATTTGGACAGCATATCAAGACATCACAGAAGTGAGAGGCTTTGGCGTCAGGTGGACGGCTCGATCATAGCTGGCAGATCTAGGACGGTGAAGAATGAAGAGCTGACAGGTGAAATGAGAGAAAACGCCTGGGGTTTGCTGAACTCATTGGATGAGGAATTGGATTTTGAAGGCATTACGGTAGAAAAAGATGTATTGTTAGGCGAACCGTATCATGTTATTTTGGATACAGCCAGAGAAGAAAAGATGGATTTGATCGTAATGGGCAATAGAGGGTTTTCTAAGATCAAGCGCTTTTTCGTTGGATCTGTGACCCAAAGAGTCATTTCCGAAGCAACCTGCCCGGTACTGGTGATTCATACCGACTCGGACGGTTGATAACAGCTGGATCATAAGAAGGCACTGCGGAGTAAAACAAACGAAAGCAGTGCTTTTATTATAAAGAAAAACGAAAAAACACTTGACAAAAAATTAACAATAGATATACTTAATATAATATAAATTTACCCATAATAAAACTAACAATAAACCAAATTAGGAGGCAAAGATGTCAATTAGAAAAAAATTAGGGATCGACTTTGGTAATATCGATCCGATCACAACCCGGGAAGACAGGATTCAGTATATTAACTTTAAGTTGGCATCCCTCGGTTTGCCAATTTATCGTTCTGATGCGAACAATGAAACAAATACGTATTTCATTGATTTAGTTGAGGACATTATCAAAGATTACAAAGAGAAGAAAAGAATGGTCAATGTGAATGAAGTCGGAATTTTTAAGCGGATCAACCATTTTTTCGAGAATTATTTTCATGACAGCCCCAATCCGCTAAGGGCGGTAGATGATACTTTCACCCTGGATCATTACGGACTGGCAAGAGAAATGTCCCTCCCGCCTGATTCCAATACCTTCACCAATGAATACATTGACAGCTATCGCATCAAGCAGGGTGTGCTGCACAATCCGAGAAATGACAGGCGCACCACGGAAGGATCTTTCCATATCGTAGAGGGAGGCCTTGCAGTTCCCTACGATAAAAAGGCCGTACCGAAGCAAGCGTTTATCAAGCTCTATGAAGCGGCAGTTAATCCTCCCGAGGATTTGAAACGGCTTCCCTTTACCATTAATCAGGTCGAAGCCGCCAAGACCTTCGTATCTTTAATGATCAAGCCCCTCATCTCGCCGAAGATTTCAGGGGTACTGGAAGAAAAGAGGATGGAAATTCTTTTTGTGGCACCGGGAAGCCTGATCTCAAACCTTGACTTTATTGAATCCGTATTCGGAAATATGGGTGATCCAAGCTTTCACAGCAATGACGCGGGCATGGATGTAGACCATTGGTCCGGACACACCGGCTATATATTGCTTGCTCCCCATCTGACGAAACTCAAGAAAAAGGAGCTGGGCCTTCCGCATTTTGATGATGCAACAGAAAGACAACGACGAGATGGCATGTGTTATCAGGAGGAGAGCGAATTATATAATGGAGGCAATGCCTTTAAGCTAACCTGCCGTGATAAGAGCGGTGTTGCAGTGACCCTCATCGCCGATAATTATTTTGGCTATTCGAAAAAAGAGATTAAAACGCAGATCAGTTTTGCGGCAAATCTCTTTGGCAATGCTGAGGAAGAGCACGCCGGCGGTACGATTGCTTACCCCCAGAGGAATCTTGGCATCCACTACAACGCGAAAGAAGACAACAGTTTGGAGGGGTATTGCTTTGACGAAGTCGTCGAGAAGTTTGGCGGAATCATGGACCTTCAGGAGGAGCATTACGGCATCGACAAGCAAAATAAACAGATCCTTTATCTGCCTGAAAATATAAAGATCGATTTATATAAAAATGAAATAACATGGGACTACAAGGACCACATTCATCGGCTGAAGCTGCTGCCTGACTATTTTTATGTCCTTCCCAATGGAGAAAAAATCTACATTGAGAAGCATCCGGAAGCTCCTGTTTGGAAGCTGGTCAGCACGGAAGCCAGAGGAACCTTCTGCCACAAACCTTGCACTGTTTCCGGCGGTGGTAAATCTGAGATTTCTAAGTCCATCAGTAATTCCATCATCTATGGAACATATTATGTGAATGATCTGGAAAAGGATTTGGACCATGTAGAACACATTCTCAACTACGATTATAAACACCGCTGGAAAGATGATCCGGATAGGGTTCGACCTGCAAGACCGATCCTATCCATCGACAGAACCCTGGGTTCGGTCATCAAGCTTTTAACGCCATCTCCGGTCTATACGGATGAGTTTAATGCTTACATTGAAGCGATCCCAAATCATGTAAAGGCATTGGTATTCATGGTAAAAAGATTTTATCGAAATTCATGGGGAGATGACTGGAGAAAGCATTTTAGTGTCGATATCATCAATGGCAAGCCGGGAAACGAGTTGAAATTTGAAAATAGACGAATCCGCCCGAGCTATTTGCGTGTTGGTTTTAGTGATGATAAGGCTTGGAGGATCTTTAAGCTGCGTATGGATTTTATGCCAAGCGAGAAGATTCAAATGGAAGACGATATCACGGCATCCGTTCTGGTCCCTGCGGATCAACTGCCATATCTGAATCCGGAGTACAAAAACGGTAGCTATAAATTCGCAGCAAACTGTGAATACAGATTCTTTCAGAGACCGGATGACGCGGTCCACAAGGGATATGACCTGCAGGCCGAAAAGGACTTGTCCAGCAACAACCTCTTTGCCACGAATTACCAACCCCTTACGAAGAATGATGTGGAGGATCTCAAAAACGATGTAATGGGCTACATTGCCTATACGGAGCCCGTGAAAAATCATATAGAAACATTTTTAAAGTGTGAAGAGGAATACTGCGTCATTTCCTCTGAAACGAGAATCGTAGATGGAGCACGCAGTAAAAACCCAAGATATCTGGAGCATCGAGCAGACTTCAAGAATCCACAGAAGACCTATCTGGCAGAGGTGAGTGAGCGTTTTTCAAGGAAGATTCCGATGGATCATGCGGTTCTCATGCCGGTTAATGCCATATTGCCGGGACGCAGAAACAATCCTCCGGGAGAAGAGGGCGGCAAAAAAATCCTACCGTTGAGCGTCTATAACCCCATTCATTATCAGGAGCTGCCGGAGCTGTTTATGGATTTTATCAGCAGTCTGACAGGGAAATCACCTTCTACCACTGGCGCAGGTTCGGAGGGAGCGCTCACAAAGGGACCTTTTAATATGCTTTTGCCTGTTTACGATCTGAACAATGCACTGCTGTCTTATGTGTTGGGAGATTATAATGTCTTTACGACTCCGGCCGGACATATCGGACCGAATGTAAGAGTGGATCACGATATTTCCATGCTGGTGCCGGAAATCTGGTCAAGGCTGAGAGAGACAGAGCGCAATCCGATCAAGCTGATCCAGGAAGGTTCCTTTGAAAAGCTGGAAGATTTTGATCATAACGGAGTGAGGATTCCCGCAAGCAGACTCGGCTATCGTATGACGAATGTATTTTGCTATAAGTATTTAGGGAAAATTTTTGATGAACCGCAGACCATCTTCGACGAGGAAATCCTGATGCCTGAGAAGCAGAGTCTCGAAGCCTTCGCTGATGGAGTCCTCAACATAGCAAACGGTCATAAGAAAGCCGCGATGAATTACTTCCAGGACGGAAGCATAGAGGAGGCCATCCCACCGATCAAAGCGTTATTGAACATTATGGTAAATGGTGAATATCAAGGTCATTCCCTTGAATCGACTGAAATTCGTGATCTCTTTAAAAAAGAGACCATCCTTTCCAGTGACTGGTATGCCATGAGACTCAAGAATAAACAGCGCATTGACATTGCACTCATGCAGAAAAAGATCGAGAATCTTGAGGCCTTCATCGCAAATCCGATCAATGAATCAGTAATAAAAGAATTTGAATACGAGGAAAGACTTCAGTCGGCGAGAGAAAGCCTCATAAAGTATCAGTCTGATTCTTATTTGGCATCGCTGAAGGGTACCATTGGGGCAGCAGCGGTCACATTAGAATAGGGATTGATAAAAGAAAAACCAAAAATTGTAACGAAATAGAACCCTCCTTGGCAGAATTGTTTTGCCAAGGAGGGTTTTTAATCTAAAAAAGGCCTGGAAGGTATCTTGGAATGAGATACCTTCCAGGCCTTTTGGCTTATTTTATTTATTCCTGGATCCCAGGGATCGTTGGTAGTGTTGAAAGGGATTTCTCCAGCTCCTGATCGGATGGGATATGGTCTGTCATGGTGCCTTCCATATAGGAGGTGTACGCAGTCATATCAAAATATCCGGTACCGGTGAGACCAAACAGAATCGTCTTTGCTTCGCCGGTTTCTTTGCATTTTAATGCTTCGTCGATGGCAGTTCGGATTGCATGGGCGGATTCCGGTGCAGGCAGTATGGTTTCCAGCTTTGCAAACTGGACTGCGGCTTCAAATACCCTTGTCTGTTCAACAGCCACAGCTTCCATATATCCGTCGTGATACAGCTTGGATAAGATCGGAGACATTCCGTGATACCTTAGACCGCCTGCATGGTTTGCGGATGGTTTGAAATCACAGCCCAAGGTATACATCTTGGCCATCGGTGTGATTCTTCCTACATCACAGAAATCATAGGCATATTTGCCCCGGGTGAAGGATGGGCAGGATGCCGGTTCAACCGCTACGATCCTTGGATTTGCTTTCCCTGTGAGTTTATCCTGCATGAATGGAGCGATCAGGCCACCCAGGTTGGAGCCGCCGCCGGCGCAGCCAATGATCACATCGGGATATTCTCCCAGGAGCTCCATGGCTGCCTTTGATTCCAGACCAATAATGGACTGATGCAGGAGAACTTGATTCAGTACTGAGCCGAGAACATACCTGTAATTTGGCGATGTCACAGCCAGCTCGATGGCTTCGGAAATTGCGCAGCCGAGACTTCCACCGGAGGTAGGATCATTCTTCAATATTTCACGGCCCACATTGGTGGTGTCGCTTGGGCTTGGGATAACTTTGCCGCCGAAGGTTTCCATGACCGCTTTTCGGAACGGCTTCTGCTCATAGGATACCTTTACCATAAAGATTGTCAGCGGAAGTCCGAAGTAGGAACAGGCTTCGGAAAGGGCGGTACCCCATTGGCCTGCACCTGTTTCTGTGGTCAGACCAGCCAGGCCTTGTTCCTTTGCATAGTAAGCCTGTGCGATGGCAGAATTCAGCTTATGACTTCCGGAAGTATTGTTGCCTTCAAACTTGAAATAGATTTTCGCCGGTGTATCCAGCGCTTTTTCCAGATTATAGGCACGAACCAGTGGGGATGGGCGATAGATTTTGTACATCTCCAGAATTTCCTCTGGGATGTCGATATAACGGGTCGTGGAATCCATTTCCTGCTGCGCAAGCTTTTCGCAGAAAACAGGATATAAATCTTCAACCGCGGCAGGCTTCATCGTGCCCGGATTGATGATAGGATCAGGCTGTTCCTTCATATCGGCTCTCAGGTTATACCATTGCTGTGGCATCTGCTCCTCGGTTAAATATAGTCTGTGCGGAATTTTACTCATTGTCTTTTCTCCTTTCATTTCCCAGCTCGCCCATTTGTAAACGAACTGACGGCGAACTTTTAAATAATAAAAAAAGCTCTTGTTCCAGATATTCTCTGGGACAAAAGCTAAACTTCTGCGGTACCACCCTGATTGGCGCAAGCGCCCACTCGTTCCATGTACTTCATACATGCTCCCTTGATAACGGGTGGAGATCCCGTCAGGCACTACTAGCAACTGCTTCGCAATTGGTTTCGTCCTGCCCTCATAAGTCCATTCGGCCAGCTTCCTTTACCGCTTTTCCACCATCAGCGGCTCTCTGTAAAGGGAAGGTCTATGCTTACTCTTCTCAATCAACGGTTTTACGTTATTCTTGTTTTTTGTAGTATATGCTGAATAAAAATTAATGTCAAGAAAAATTTTTCGGATTCTTCTGAATCCCCGTCTTCTCTCGCGGCAGCAATTGAAACAGTATGCTGGAAATAGTATAATATATGGAATTAATGAATTCGTAAGAAAGCAGAACGGCTTTTGTTAAGATTATTCAGGTATCCTCATAAATGAGGCGGAAACGCTGCGGCCGCATTGAAACCCTCGAAAGGAAAGGAGGATGCCATTTTATTGAATGGAGAAGTGAAAATGAATGTTCTAATTTGTGATGATGACAAGGAAATCGTTGGGGCCATTGAAGTGTATTTACGGAACGAAGGTTACAATATCTTGAAAGCATATGATGGGATGGAAGCCCTTGATATTGTTCGCAGAGAAGACGTTCATCTGATCCTGATGGACATCATGATGCCGCGACTTGATGGAATGAGAACGACCATGAAGATCAGGGAGGAAAAGAATATTCCGATCATTATGCTTTCGGCAAAGTCGGAGGATTACGACAAGATTACAGGGCTGAATGTGGGGGCGGACGATTATATCACAAAGCCTTTTAATCCGCTGGAATTGATCGCGAGGGTAAAATCACAGCTTAGGCGGTACGTGAATCTGGGAAGTCTGGAGAAAAAAACGGGGATTTTTAAATCAGGGGGATTAATGGTAGATGACGAGGCAAAAACTGTCACAGTAGACGGGGAGCAAGTGCCGGTCACTCCAATCGAGTACGGAATAATCAAACTATTGACAGAACATGCCGGCAAGGTGTTTTCCATGGATAGAATTTATGAAGCGGTGTGGAATGAACCATCCTTCAGTCCGGAAAACACGGTGGCGGTGCACATTAGGAGAATTCGGGAAAAGATAGAGATTAACCCGAAGGATCCAAGATATTTGAAGGTGGTGTGGGGGATTGGATATAAAATTGAAAAGATTTAACAGTCACAAAGTCGTGAGAGCAACGGCCTTTCTTCTTTGTGTGGTACTGTTTCTCAGTACTTTGTTCGGTGGTGCGTTTATATACAACCGGGCAAGCATGACAAGCTATGGCAGCGGGATTGATGACCTCCTGCTATACGAAAGCTATGAAAATAGTGCTGTATTCCAAAGGGAGTTTGAAAATAAACTCAGCAGAATCCTGTATTTGTTGGATGAGTATAAGAGTAAGGAATATATCGAAAGCGGCAAGACCATGAGCGGTCAGCGCTTGGATAATGCGCTGAGGGATATGTATTACGGTGGGGATACGGGCTATGCATATTCCTACGAGGCAGGAGACGGAAGTGTAGACAGTGAGACAAAAACCATAGACGTTTTTAGCGAGCCACCATATGAAAAATATGGCGGCAGGCAATATGAAGATGCTCGGGCACAGTTTGTTAAGGATTATGCAGATAAGATCGAAGTGATGAAAAAGACAATGATCATGGATGAACTGAGAGCATTCGAATCCATGCAGAAGGAATTGAACGAGACTGAAGGCTTCACCTATCTTGCAAGCGATGGAGCCCATGTCCTCAGCAACCTTCCGATGACAGCACAGAGTAAGGCAGCAGAAGACATTGCAGACAGCAAGTCTTTTTTAGAGGAACCGGCGTATTTCATTTATGAAAACGATAACTTGTCTAAGGTCCCGGCTTCCTTTGAAGGCAGCAACGGCTCTACGAGCTATTTAGACAAGAGTCTGGAAGCCAGGCTTGACAATTACTATAACCCGGAATTAAAGGTCTACTTTTCCTTCGATGAATCCTTTCTGAAAGCAAGAGAGGCGGAATTTTCCGAAGCAAGAACAGGGATTGTCCAATGGATTCCCATGACGATCCTCTGCGCACTGATGTCCCTAATCCTATTGATCTATCTTATCGTGACCACGGGCAGAAAAGATGAAGAAGGAAATCGGCCGGTTTTCAAAGTCGATCAGATTTTTACTGAGCTGCAGCTTCTCATCATAGGGGTTCTGTTTGTTGGCGGTGGTGGCATGTTCGCAAACTATCTGCTCGGTTCTGTTAACTATGGAGTTTCTTTCAACGGAAACCTGTATTACTATAATGATCCGCTTTATCTGTCCATCGCATTTGCGTCGATCATCGGATTGTTTTCAGCAGGCTTCGGACTGTATTTCATACTATCTGTTGTGAGGAACATCAAGGCCGGAAGGTTTTTGAGAAATTCTGCGATCTTTATCGTAGTGAACGCCCTTTGGAGGGGCCTGAAGGCATTTTATCTCGGCGGAAGTCTCATGAAAAAGGTCGTACTGATTACACTGGCAGTCTGCTTGCTTTCCGCAACCATCGTGCTTACTCCAGTCGTTGCTGGCCTGATTATCGTTTTCGCACCGAAGTGGGTGAAGAAATTTGAGGAGGTCAAGAAGGGTGTCGAAGAGGTGAAAAATGGAAATTTATCCTACAAGATAAAAGCAGACGGAGAAAGTGAGCTGGATGAATTGGCAAGAGGAATCAATGAGATTTCGGAAGCATCTAACGTAGCAATACAAAATGAGCTGAAGAATCAGAGGCTGAAAACCGACCTGATTTCCAACGTGTCACATGACCTGAAAACGCCGCTGACCTCGATCATCACTTACATTGATCTGCTGAAGCAGGAGGGGATGAGTAGTCCGGATGCGCCGAAATATCTGGAGATACTGGATCAGAAGAGCCTTCGCCTAAAGAAGCTGACGGAGGATCTCTTTGATGCCGCTAAGGCGTCCAGCGGAGTTATTCCGGTAAAATTTGAGAAGGTGGAAATGCTGTCCCTGATCAACCAGGGGCTGGGTGAGATGAGTGATCGGATCGACACCTCCTACCTAGAATTCAGAGTCAATGCCCAGAAGGAGAAATACTATGTGCGTGCTGATGGACAGCTTCTATGGCGGGTGGTGGAAAACCTGCTGAGCAATGTGCTGAAATACGCCCAGGAAGGCTCCCGGGTCTATATTGACCTGAAGGAACAAAATGGAAAAGCCGGTACGGTTCCCAATGTGATTCTTGAGATCAAAAATATTTCCAAGAACGAGCTCAATATCAACGCAGATGAGTTGATGGAGCGGTTTAAGCGTGGAGATGAATCCAGAACCACGGAAGGCAGCGGCCTGGGTTTGGCCATTGCTAAGGATCTGGTGCGACTTCAAAATGGGTGGTTTGAAATTAAAATTGACGGCGATCTCTTTAAGGCGGTGGTCATGCTGGAAGCTTACAAAGCGAGCAAGTCGGAAACCGAAGCGGAGGAAAGTATGATATAAAATTAAAATGCCCTAAGATTTTCCTTTTGCTAGCTCACCATCAATTTGCGGAGCAAATTGATGGTGAACTCATGCAAGAAAATCGCAAATCTTGATTTGCAGATTTTTACTGCTAAGATTAGAAAAAGATGGTATAATACTGATGTATAAATTTTCTAAGGAAAAACCATATTTAGATTTTGAGAGGAGATAGATGATGGCAGAGTATGAATGTAAGGTTTGCGGTTATGTCTACAGTGAAGCGGATGGATGCGATGAAAAGGGAGTAGCTCCCGGAACAAAGTGGGCAGACGTTCCCGATGATTTTGAATGTCCGTTATGCGGAGCAGGCAAAGAAGACTTTGAATTAAAATAGTGAACAATAACAATCACCCTGCTTTGATACAGGGTGATTGTTGTATCGGAAAAAGGATGAATCATGGATAGGAATGCATTTGTCGGTAAGGCCAATGACAAGCTGAAGCTGGTACGCACGGAATACGGATTGAATCAGGAAAAGATGGCCGATGTTTTGGGCATATCAAAAAAAACCCTGGTGCAGATCGAAAAGGGACGTTCATCCCTGGGCTGGACGGGAACCATTGCGCTTTGTACCATATTTGAGAGAAGTGAGGTGCTGGAGGCAGCCTTCGGCGGAGAGACTACAGATATCATCATGGCACTGGCTTTTCAAGATTCAGAGCCAGTCTATCCAAAAACCATGGGCGGAAAGATCTGGTGGAAAACCTTGGAGGAAACTCCAAAATACAAGATTCAGCAGAATATCGTTTCTCAGCATTACAGAGTTCTCGATCAGAACGACAGAAGGATATCATCATCCTTTGAACTGAAGGAAATCAAAAGCCAAGTGGAACGCTTAAAATAAATTTGGAACGGATATTGACTTAAACTCCCTTATGGTGTAATATTACACCATAAGGGAGTTTTGCTACGCACCTAGCCACATTTGCGCATCAAATGTCGGCAGGCGCCATACGTAAATTCCCCGGCTTAAGCCGGTTTGGAATTTTTCCGTTCAAGACGGGGGTATAAAACATGACGATTGTGGTCAGCCTGATCCTATTAAGATGTTTATTTAGGGGGAATTGTAGTGAGAAACGATGGAATTCTTTTGTTGCACGGATTTGCGGGAAATATTGAAGAAATCAAGCCATTGCTGGATTACCTAACCCAAAGAGGGTATTTGGTAGAGTGCCCGCTTTTGCAGGGCCATGGGCATACGAAAAAGGAGCTTTCCGAAACAACCTGCGAAGACTGGATCGCTTCTGCGGAGAGGGCTTACCTTGCCCTTTCGGAGAAATGCAGCAGAGTCTTTGTAATCGGATTTTCCATGGGAGGGCTACTTGCCGTTAATCTATGGAACTATGGATATTCAGGACTGGTGACGGTCAACATGCCGGTCTATTACTGGAACCTGAAAATCATTCTTTTCAATTTGATCACGGATTTCAAACAGTACGGAAAGAAATATCTAACGGCTTCGACGGATAAATCAATCTCTTCCATGGTCGAGTTTCTGAAACTACTGATAAAGACAAAACCCATGCTTGGTAATATTACCTGCAAGACCATGGTGGTGCAGGCATTGGATGATGATACGGTGCATTATAAAAGTGCAGATTACATCCTAAAGAGGGTCTGCGCAGATAAATCTGTCTTCAGGGCGCCTCACGGTGGTCACATGATATTTCAAAGCGGCAGCGGATATGAGGTTTGCCGTAGGATCGCAAATTTCATAGAGGCCTGATGATTATTCTTCCAGCTCCTTTAGCCATTCTGAAGAGTCCGCATCGCTGGGCATTCTCCAGTCGCCTCGCGGGGAGAGACTGACGGAACCGACCTTCGGGCCATCCGGAATGCAGCTTCGTTTAAATTGCTGGGAGAAAAATCTGCGATAAAAAACCGTAAGCCATTTCTTGATAAACTCTTCCGAATATTCATCGGCGAAGGTGATCTTCGAGATGTAGAGCAGCTTCCTCGGTGACATCCCGAAACGAATCGTATAATACATAAAAAAGTCATGTAGGATATACGGACCGACGGTATCCTCTGTTTTTTGTGCAATCTCTCCAAAAGCATCCGGCGGAAGCAGCTCCGGTGAAATCGGAGTATCCATAATATTCTGCAGCGTCGTTCGCAGCAATCCGTTATCTAGGCTGAATTCCTTTTCCTCATTGGGTCCGGAAAGCTTGTGGTCCATGACCCACTTGATCACAAACCGGACAAGGGTTTTCGGAACACTGGTGTTGACACCGTACATGGACATATGATCTCCGTTGTAGGTGCTCCAGCCCAGCGCTACCTCAGACAGATCTCCCGTTCCCACGACGAGACCGCCTTCCTTGTTGGCGATATCCATGAGGATCTGGGTCCGCTCTCTAGCCTGGGCATTTTCATAGGTCACATCATGAAGGGAACTATCATGACCGATGTCGTTGAAATGCTGCGTCACAGCATCCCGGATGGGAATTTCGCGCAGATCCGCACCCAGCAGCTTCATGATAGTCTGGGCGTTGTGATAGGTTTTGCCGGTGGTGCCGAAGCCGGGCATGGTGATGGCGATCATATCCTTTGGGTCCTTGCCGATGAGTTTAAAGGTTTCTGCGCAAACCAACAGGGCCAGAGTAGAATCGAGTCCGCCGGAGATGCCGATCACGGCCTTCCCGGAGCGGGTATGCTCCATGCGCTTTGCCAGACCTGCCGACTGTATGCTGAAAATCTCCTTGCACCTCTGATCCACGGTTGCCGGGTCTCCGGGCACGAAGGGATTTTTTTGATAGCGTCTTTTCAAGGTGTCCTTATTGATATCCAGGACTCTGATCGGGGAAAGGGGTACCTTGGTATACTCAATCCTGCGGCTGAAGGCTGCGGTAAAGCCCTCGAAATTCTGACTGTAGGCGCGTTCAAACCGGATTCGCTCATAATCGATATCCCCATATAGGATGGAATTCTCCCGCTCAAAAAGTGGACTCTCAGCCAAATTGATGCCGTTTTCCGAAATGATCTTGTGACCGCCGAAGACCAGATCTGTAGTGGATTCGTGCACGCCGGAGGAGGTAAAGACATACCCGCAGACGTTTCTGGCACTGTCCAGATTAACAAGATTTTTTCTGTAATCGGATTTGGCTACGGTTTCATTGCTGGCGGACGGATTCAGGATGATCTGAGCCCCATTGAGTGCAAGGTTGGAGCCCGGTGTGATGGGAACCCAGAGATCTTCACAGACTTCGATGCCGAGCTTAAAATCGTTTTCCTCATCCTCGAAAATCAGGTGGCCGAAGGGAATATCATAACCAAACAGGCGGACGGATTTTAGGCCTTCTGCTACACGAATACCCGATGCGAACCAGCGCGCCTCGTAAAACTCCTTGTAATTCGGCAGAAACATCTTCGGAACGATTCCTCTGATCTTGCCGTTCTGTATGAGGGCCGCACAGTTAAAAAGACTGTTGTCAAGCCGCATGTAGAAACCGACCACGACGACTGAGGACAGCTTTTTTGTTGCTTCCGTGATTTTCTTCAGGCCCTCCATGGATTTGCTGTATAAAAGATCCTGAAAGAACAAGTCGCCGCAGCTGTAGGCGGAAATACAAAGCTCCGGAAAAAGGACAATGCCGGCTCCGTTTTTCTCCGCTTCCTTCGCGCATTTTATGATTTCGTCTGTATTGAATTCCGGATTTGCCACTCTGAGCACCGGAGTAACGGCGGCTACCCGGACGAGACCGATCTTATTCATGTTTCCCTCCAATTTGACGCATTGCGCCGTAAGAATCCCTTAAACATCATTTTATCAAAATGAATTGTCATTCCATGACAATTGTAGTTCAATCTTTATTATATCAAAATAATAGAAAAATAAAAGAAAAATAAGGAATTGACAGAGCAGAGAGGAAGGCGCATACTGTAATTGTAAAATTATGTAAATAGAATGTTGCCAACGACTTGCCAACATTCTATTTATGGACCGTTGGCAGAAGCCTCTAATTATATTGATAGATAGGAGCGTGTTGGTATATAATAAACTGAGACTCAGTTCGGTGGGATTGAAAGCGCGCTGAACGCTGAGTTGCGCAAACATCAAAGGAGGAAACAAATCGTGAAGGAATTTTACATAGGTCAGCTAAGAACCGATGATGAAATACAGGATTATTTCATGGTGAAAGCCATTGCAATCAAAATAGGATCCAACAAAAAGCAGTATCTCGATATGGTGGTCTGTGACAATAGCGGTGAGCTCACCGCAAAGAAATGGGATGTGGCTGATCCGGAATTGCCTGCGTTGAACGAAATCGGAGCAAGCGACATTGTCAAGCTTAAGGGCAATGTAACAGAATGGAATGGGATGAGGCAACTCCGTGTTCAGAAGCTTCGCAAAGCGGTGCCGGAGGATAATGTGGAGCTGATGGACTTTATCAAAGCAGCGCCTGAAAAAGCCGAAGACATGTACAATTTTATGATGGAGAAGGTCGGTGGAATGCAGGATGAGGAATTGCGGAAGCTTTGCCTACGAGTACTGACGGACAATCGGGAAAAGCTCATGTATTATCCCGCCGCTGCCAAAAACCACCATGCCGAGCTGGCGGGTCTGCTCTATCATATGAAAAGAATGCTGATGACAGCGGAAAGAGTTTGCGAAGTCTATCTCAACCTGAACAAGGATCTCGTCACCACGGGAGTGATCATTCATGATATGGAAAAACTCAATGAAATCGATGCGGATACTATGGGGATGGCTTCCGGCTATTCCTTTGAAGGTCAGCTATTGGGTCATCTGGTCCAAGGAATCAAGAGCATAGACAGACTTGCAGAGGAGCTTGAGATCGGAAAGGAAAAGGCCGTTATGCTGGAGCATATGATCCTTTCCCATCATTATGAGCCCGATTTCGGCAGTCCGAAGAAGCCTCTATTTCCGGAAGCGGAAATCCTTCACTATCTGGATATGATCGACGCACGAATGTACGACATGCAGGAAGCACTGGATGCAACCTTCCCGGGAGAATTCTCGGATAGGGTATGGACGCTGGATAATAGGAAACTGTATAAGCCCCAGAGCTTTTAAGAGACCCATAGGAGAGTAAGATGATACGCTTGCCGAAGGAAATCGCCCATATGATCAAAACCATCGAGGATGCGGGATATGAAGCGTATGCGGTGGGCGGATGTGTCCGTGATTCCATCCTAGGCATACCTCCGGAAGATTGGGATTTAACCAGTAATGCTTCAAGGGAAACCCTTGAAGCACTTTTTCCTGATGCGGCAATTGTAAACAAAAAGCTCGGTGTCATGAGAATTACAGAAGGAGAAGTCAAAGCAGACATTGCCGCCTATCGTATTGACGGTGAGTATGAAGATTACAGGCGACCGGAGACGGTGGCCTTTACAGAGAAAATCGATGAAGACCTAAGACGCAGGGATTTTACCATGAATGCCATTGCGGTAAGCCCCGGCAGAGGCGTTGTGGATCCTTTTCTCGGGAGGGCGGATATCGAAGGGAAGCTGATTCGCGGGATCGGAGATCCCCGGCTGCGATTTGAAGAGGATGCCCTCCGGATTTTGAGAGGAATTCGTTTTGCGGCTCAGCTTGATTTTGAAATCGACGGCGAAACCCTGCGGGCCATGAAGGAGAAAGCAAAGCTCCTGAAATACATCAGCATGGAACGAATTCGGGAAGAATTCACAAAAACCATAACAGCAAGCTATGGAGGAAAAGGTCTTGGCCTGTTTCTGGAAACCGGAGTGCTGGTATACATTTTGGGAGAAGACTGCATCAATCACATTGGGGTTGCAGCAAGAGAAAAGCTGGGTCTGCTGGCTGAGAAGATTGATCAGGCAGAAAAGGAACCAAACCTTCGACTTGCCCTGTTTTACCTGTGTTTTGAGAAAGACTGTGCCCTGGCTGCAATTGATCGATTGGGTTATTCCAATGAAAGGAAGATACTGCTGCGGAATGCCGTCGGTCTAACGGATGAGCTGGATGGGATTCGGGAAAAGAAGAGTTTGAAGAGATTGATCAGCAGGGTAGGACTTGAGATCTATCGGTATCTGACAGAGGTATCAAAACAGCAGTGCAGAGTCTATCGATTGGATGAGACCGCACTTCTGGATAGAATCCAACTTTTTGATTCGATCCAAGAAAACGGTGAGGCCATTTTTATAGAGGATCTGGCCGTCGATGGCAATGATTTGATCCAAATTGGAATAAAGGAAGGCGTTGCAATCGGAAAGGCGTTAAACCATATGCTTGCAACAGTTCATCAGTGTCCGGAGAAAAATAAAAAAGATCAGCTTCTGAAAATCGCTGAAAGGATTAAAATATAGGGGAAACATGATAGAGATACTAGGATTGATCGCAGAAGTGATTTACCATAACAAGGATAATTACTATACGATAGCTGTCGTTGAAAGTGGGGAGGAACAGATCACAGTCGTAGGTTATCTGCCAACGGCGGACAGGGGCAGAGTATACCGTTTTCGGGGGCTCTGGAAAACCCATTCCACCTATGGAGAACAGTTCAGCTTTACCGAGTATGAAGAAGAAATGCCCAACACCCATGAAGGGATTGAGGGTTTTCTTGCATCAGGAGTTCTGAAGGGCATCGGAAAGAAAACAGCTGCGGCCATCGTCAGAAAATTTGGAGCAGAAACCTTTGAAATCATCGAAAAGGAACCTCATCGGTTGATCGAGGTAGAAGGCATCGGTGAAAAAAAGGCGGCCTCCGTTTCTGAGGCATTTCTCGCCCATAAGGAATTTGCCGAGATAACCTTATTCTTTCAGCAGTTCGGTATTGCCCCACCCTATGCAATGAAGCTCTATAAGGTTTATGGCGCCGACACCATCCAGGCGGTAACGGAAAATCCCTACCAGCTTGTGGATGATGTTTTTGGTATCGGCTTTAAAAAAGCAGATAAAATCGCCGAGAAGATGGGCGTCGGAAAGGACTCGGAGTATCGAATTCGGAGCGGGATCAAATATGCCCTCTGGCTTTTCCTCAATGAAGGCCATACCTACGTACCGCAGAAGCTTTACTGCGAAAGCGCGGCGGAATTATTGGAGGTGGGCACGGAGCAGGTATATGAGATGCTGATCCAGCTTGCTTTTGAGGGCGAGGTACATATTGAAAATCTGGAAGACAGAGCTGTCGTGTTCTCCATGCCATATTTTGCGGCGGAACAGAATGTCTGCAAATGCTTGGTCGCCCTTAATAATGCGGGACTAAAGCCGGTCAGCAACAACGTGGATCAGCTTATCTCCATCACGGAAGAGGAGACTGGAATCCGGCTTTCGGAAAACCAGAAATATGCAGTGAAGGCCTCTCTCCAAAATGGGGTGTCCGTTATTACGGGTGGCCCCGGAACAGGGAAAACAACAATTATCAATACCATTATGAAAATATTCGAGCACAGCGGTTTTGCAACCGCCATCGCAGCACCTACGGGCAGAGCGGCAAAGCGAATCACCGAGACCTCAGGCTATGAAGCTTCAACCATCCATCGCTTACTGGAATACTATTATTCCGAAGGTGAGGATACCATGCGCTTTGGTAAAACCGGTGAGGATCCGCTGCAGTTCGATGCCATCATCATCGACGAAGCATCCATGATTGATATTTTACTGATGAACGGACTCCTGAATGCGATCAAGCCGGGAACCAGGCTGATCGTGGTAGGAGATGCAGACCAGCTTCCCTCTGTCGGGGCAGGAAATGTGCTGAGAGATATGATCGACAGCGAAGTGATCTATTCCGTCAAGCTGACGGAAATATACCGTCAGGCAAAGGAAAGCCTCATTGTAGTCAATGCACATAAGATCAATCGGGGAGAATATCCAGACTGCAACGAAAAGGATAAGGATTTCTTTCTGCTGCGAAAGAAGAGCGAGAAGGAGATGCTGGACACCATAAAGGACCTGTGCGTGAAACGGCTGCCCGAATACTATCGAGGCTGTGATGCCATACGGGATATGCAGGTGCTTACGCCGGTGCGAAGAGGTCTCCTGGGCAGTATCAATCTGAACAAAGAGCTTCAGAAGGTGCTGAATCCATCGTCTGAGCGGCTTTCGGAAAAAAGCTTTGGAGACCGCATCTTCCGAGAGCATGACAAGGTGATGCAGATCAGGAATAACTACCAGATGGAATGGAAGCGTCTTGAGGATTTCACGGAGGGCCAGGGCGTCTTCAATGGTGATGTGGGATATATCCAGACAATCGACAAGGAATTCAACGAAATTACTGTGGTTTACGATGATAATCGTTATGTAAAATATGATTTTTCCCAGCTTGACGAGATTGAGCTTGCCTACGCAGTGACTGTTCACAAAAGCCAGGGTAGCGAATTTCCCATCGTCATCATGCCCGTATCCTGGTTCCCACCCATGCTTGCAACAAGAAACCTCCTTTATACAGCGGTCACCCGAGGCAAAAGAGCCGTCATTCTGGTGGGGTCGGAGAGTAAAATGCACGCCATGGTTGACAATAACAGGATTACCGAACGGTATTCAGGACTGGCGGTACGGCTGAAGGCCTTCCTGATAGAGGGCAGAATATAGGGGATTGGGGATTGGAGGATTCTGGATATGAAGGGGATTCTGTCGACTTTGGGGGAGGGGTTTCTCGATTTAATTTATCCATCTAACATATATTGCATCTGTTGTGGGAATATTATAGATGACAGTAGGCCTTACGCCCTTTGTGACGCCTGTGTCAGAGCGCTGAAATGGGCAAATGAGAGAACTTGCAGCCACTGTGGGAAGCGCCTTCAGGAGGACTACGGTTCTGATCTGTGCACCGATTGCGCCGGTGGGGAGCATGTCTTCGAAAAGGGCTTTACCTGTGTAGAGTACGGCGCAGCGGAGAGGGAATTGCTCCATCGGTTCAAGTATAAGGAAGAGGCTTACTTGGGAAGGAAACTGGCGGCGATGATGTATGACCGGATTCAGGTCGAGGAGTTAGAGCCGGACTTGATCCTTCCTGTTCCAATGTTCCGACGTAAGGTAAGGCAGAGGGGATACAACCAGGCTGCAGTTTTGGCGGCGAGCCTTGCAAAATACATGGAGTGTCCCTATGCTGGGCAACTTCTGGTCCGCATCGTGGAAACGGAAGCCATGAGCCGGCTGGGAGCATTGGGAAGAAGAAGAAATATCCGAGAGGTTTTTTCCGTACCCCGCAATAAAATCGATCAACTGACAGGAAAGACCATTCTTTTGGTAGATGATATCTATACCACCGGCAGCACAGTAGACGCCTGCTCCTCGGTATTGCTGGAGGCCGGTGCTGCCCGGGTTTTTGTTTTAACCTTTGCCTCCGGAGCGAATCTTACAAGAGCAGAAGGCAGCACTTTTGAAGCAGACAGAAATTGAGCCGGGGAGGTTGTCCTGAAAAAATTGTGTAAGTCCGGATAGAACAGGGTATATACAGATTAAATATTAGAGCCGCTTAGGTCTGTGGTTGAAAGTCCAAGCCAGCTACGGGCAAAAGGACCCACGTAAGCTGGACCGCAAAGCGGCAGTGATCATGGCGTAGCTTAGATGTAAGTCCTTATTGAGAAACTCAAAAGGCGGGTGTGGGGTCAAAGACCAGGTCAGCTAAGCGGTTCCAATATCTAATTTGTATCTACAATAAAACCCAGTTTTTCGACACCGTTTATCCACAACTCTGAAATTACTGTTTTAAAGAGCAAAAAAAATAAAAAAGAAAGGAAAAGAAAATTGGTGAATATTTATAAGTCGTTAAATGCGTTGGAAACAAATGAATGAGGCGGTTGAAACGTAATATTGATGCATAAATATTTATAATCCTGTACGAATATTTTATCCACTATCAGAAGCTCTGTTTTTCAATTATACACAGACTTATCCACAATATCAACAGCTTAGATTATAAATTTGAAACGGCTTAAATTGGCACTTCTTGAAAGGGATTGTCAGAATTGATGATAACATGTCGATGAATGTTGTTTGAATAATTATTTTCCTTTGAAAAAGAGGAATGGCATGGGTTTTGTAGTATACAATCTTAAGATAATTCTAATCTTAAATGCTATAGGGGGTGCACTAAATGAAAGTTATCATTACGAGCAAAAACATGAATGCCAGTGACCATCTGAAACAGACAATCGAATCTAAGCTGGATCGGCTTGGAAAGTATTTCTCCAGCGATATTGTAGCGAATGTCACCTTGTCCACGGAGAAAGGAAGGCAAAAGATAGAAGCGACGATTAATGCTAAGGGGACTATCTTTCGGGCGGAAGAAACGACAAATGATGCTTACAATGGTGTGGACAGAGTTGTTGAAAAACTATCTTCACAGATGTCGAGATTTAAAACAAAGCTCCAGCGCAAACACAAGGATAATAATGAACTGAAGTTTGCGGATCTGCCGGAAATTGCAGGTGAGGAGCTTGAAGAATTGAGGGTTGTAAGAAAGAAAAAGTTTGATCTGATGCCGATGTCCGTTGATGAAGCCGTTATGCAGATGGAGCTTTTAGAGCATACATTCTTTGTGTTTCTCAACATGGAATCCGATGCGGTCAACGTGGTTTATAAAAGAAAGGATAACGATTACGGTTTATTGGAAACACGTTATTAGACTTATACAAAAATTTCGGAGACGGTTGATAAAACCGTCTCTTTTTTAGCTAACAGGAAATAGCTTTTCCTACAGCAAATCCTTTCATATTACAATAATATTTCTCCTTGAAACCTATTGAATTCCAGCACTTTTTTAGGTACAATAAAGAATAGATTAATTAAGGGAGCAGAGAGGTATGTCAGAAATATTTAATAACATTATTTCCGGCGTGGGGATCACAGATGTCATAGATGTAGCCATCGTGGCTTTTGTGATCTATAAAGTCTTGGGATTTATCAGGGAAACCAGAGCATTGCAGCTTGTAAAAGGGCTGCTGATTTTGGTTGTGATCACAGTACTGTCCGATCAGTTTAATCTCTATACATTGAATTGGATTCTTAGAAATACGCTGCAGCTGGGTGTCATCGCACTGGTCATCGTGTTCCAGCCTGAGCTCCGGCGTGCACTGGAATATGTAGGCCGAAGCAAATTTATCACCCCACAGTTTGCACAAATGGATAAGGAAAGAGTGAAGGTGATCACCGCGGCGATTATTAAAGCGGTGGATTACTTCTCATCTAATAAAATTGGCGCACTGATTATTATGGAACGGGAAACGATCCTGAATGATATTGCAGAAACAGGAACCAAGATTGATGCGGAAATTTCTACAGAGCTCTTGGGAAATATATTTTATGTCGGTGCACCCCTTCATGACGGAGCAACCATTGTCCGGGGAGATAGAGTATATGCAGCAGGCTGTGTGCTGCCGCTGACGCAAAGCAAGACGCTGAGCAAGGAGCTGGGGACCAGGCACAGGGCAGGCATTGGGATCACAGAGAACTCCGACGCCATCGCCATTATCGTGTCGGAAGAGACCGGCATCATTTCCGTCGCTGTAGATGGGAAGCTGTCGAGATTCCTTGATATCAAGACCGTGGAAAAGACACTGCTCAATATCTATCTGAGCCAGCTACATGTGGAGAAGGTTAAGGTTCCTTTTTTGGATAAAATATTAAGGAGGCGCAAGGATGCTGAACAGTAATACCTTTTACAAAATTGTATCGGTTCTGGTCGCGATTGTCCTATGGGCCTATGTTATTGAAGTTACCGAACCGGTGAAAAAACAGACAATTCAAGATGTACCTGTTCAGCTCCTGAATGAGGAGAGCCTGGCCGCCACAGGACTTGCCCTTTCCGGAGAGGCGAGCTATACGGTGGACGTGGAAATACAGGCAAAAAGGGCGGAGTTAACCAAGATTTCTGCCGGGGATATCCTTGCAGAGGCAAATCTGTTCGGTTACAGTATGGGGAAAAACTATATCCCCGTGACGGTGACTGCTCCCGAAAACATCACGATCATTGCCGTGAATCCGATCAAAATCGATGTGGTGATCGAAGAGCTTGTTGAGGTTGCAAAACCCATCAGGATAACTTTTGCGGGCCAATTTGATGATGGGGTCGAGGCGGGACAAGTCACAACCCAACCGGAAGTGATCCAGGTTTCCGGTGCGAAATCGGAAGTGAGCGCTGTGGCATATGTGAAAGCCGAAGTGAATACATCGAGTCTGACTGCCGAGGGCAGCACCATACAGGCAAAGGCAGTCGCAGTGAACCGGGAGGGCGATGTAGTTCAAAATGTCAGACTGTCGTCGGCATTTGTGGACGTGACTGCAAGACTCTCTCAGGTGAAAGAGGTACCTCTGACAGTTGAGATTACGGGAGAAGTAGATCCGATTTATGATATAACAAACCTGGATATACCGAACAGGGTTAAGATAAAGGGAGCACCGGCTGCTTTGACACAGATCACAGGTCTAACGGCGGCAGCCATCGATATCAGTGCGGTTTCCAGCACTTCTAAGCTTCCCCTTGAGATCGTACTTCCGGAAGGCGTCGAATTTGCCACCGGATATGAAGCCCTCACCGTGGAGATTTCCGTCAAGCCGGTAGCGACAAAACAGTTCACCTATTCTGCCGACGAAATCCGGTTGGAAGGGATTGACGGAGTTTCCAATATTACGATCACAACCCCCCAGATTACAGTTAACGCATCCGGCAGCGAGATGGTAATTGCCGGACTGGTAAAAGAGGATTTGGAACTTTATCTTGCGCTGGATGCTGAATCATTGATTTCCGCAACCGCAAAAGTACAGGTTCGTTATAATAAACAGCTTGGGCATATCGCAGTGGATCCGGAGGAGGTTCACATCACATTAAACGAGACTGAATAGGAGTAAATAATGGGCAGACTTTTTGGAACTGACGGAGTAAGGGGCATCGCGAATTCAGAGCTGACACCTGAACTCGCGTTTAATCTTGGCAAGGCCGGAGCGTATGTTCTGAGCAAGGATCAGCAAAGACCGGTGGTACTCATCGCGAAGGATACAAGAATATCGGGAGATATGCTTGAGGATGCAATCAGCGCAGGAATTCTAGCAATGGGTGGAAATGTGATCAAGGCAGGAGTCCTTCCGACCCCTGCCGTAGCATATCTGGTTCGATATTTCAAGGCCGATGCAGGCGTGGTCATCTCCGCATCTCATAATCCCTTCGAATATAACGGGATTAAATTTTTCAATGGGGAAGGCTTTAAATTGGATGATGACATTGAAGACGAGATCGAAGATATCATTCTTAGGAACATTGATGTAAATAGTCATATCACCGGCGATAAGCTGGGACGCTGTCTGGAAGCGGAAGAAGATGCCCTTACCCTGTATGCGGATTTTCTGAAAAGTACCATTGATACTGATCTCAAGGATATGAAGCTGATCATCGACTGCGCCAACGGAGCAGCTTATCGGGTGGCGGAGAAGGTTTTCCATGAGCTCGGCGCCGATGTTACGGCGATCCACAATGACCCGAATGGAGTCAATATTAATGAACGCTGTGGCTCAACCCATCCGGCGGAACTGCAGAGATTGGTATTATCTTCAAAAGCGGATTTGGGGTTGGCCTTTGACGGTGATGCAGACAGACTGATTGCTGTTGACGAGCTGGGCCGCCTGATCGACGGAGACAAGATGATCTATATCTGCACAAAGATGTTGAAGGAGGGCAATCAGCTTCCCGGAGATAAGGTGACTGCTACGGTCATGAGCAACCTCGGCTTCCATCGTGCCATCGAAAGCATCAACTGCAACGTGGAGACAACACAAGTGGGAGACCGTTATGTGTTGGAAAGCATGTTGAAAACGGGCTGCGCCATCGGTGGAGAACAATCGGGACACATTATCTTTTTAAACCTCACGACCACGGGAGACGGGATTCTTTCAGCGCTGCAGCTAATCAAAGCCATTAAAACATCAGGTGTAAAGCCTTCCATTCTGGCGGATGAAGTAACCATTTATCCTCAGGTGCTGAAGAATGCAAAAATAAAAAATGAAAATAAGAAAAAATATATGACCGACCCGGAGATCAGCAGTGAAATCAAGAGATTGGAAGGTATCATGGCTGGTGAAGGCAGAGTACTGATCCGCCCATCCGGTACAGAACCACTGGTCAGGGTTATGATAGAGGGTAAGGATATTGAACAGATCACAAAGCTGGCAGAAAATCTGGCATCTTTGCTGACAAAAAGATTTGGATAGGGGGAACTTCATATGTGCGGAATCGTCGGGTATATCGGAGACGGAAATGCGAGCGACATTATTATTGAAGGCTTAAAAAAACTGGAGTACAGAGGATATGACTCCTCGGGCATTGCCATCTATAAAAACGGCAAAATCGAGGTGCATAAATATAAGGGCAGAATTGCAAATCTAGAAGCTGCCGTTGCAAACGAACATTTTAACAGTGGTGTTGGGATCGGACATACCAGATGGGCTACCCATGGGGCCCCATCGGATGTCAATGCCCATCCTCACAGCAATACGGACCATTCCATTGCAATTGTCCATAATGGCATTATTGAAAACTATGTGGAACTGAGAGAATGGCTTATCAGGGAGCACGGTATTGTATTTGTCTCGGAAACAGATACAGAAGTCATCGCACATCTCATCGGTCTTTATTATGACGGCGATTTGGTGGATGCTGTATATAAAGCGGTTGATAAGATGAGAGGCGCCTATGGAATCGGCGTGATCTGTAGCAAGGAGCCGGATAAGCTGATTGCCGTCAGGAAGGACAGTCCGCTGGTCGTTGGACTAGGGGAAGGCTGTAATTTCATTGCATCGGATATTCCGGCGCTTCTAAAGCATGTCCGAAGCATTTACCTGATCGAAAACAATGAAACTGTCGTCCTGACCAAGAACGATGTTAAAATCTATAACGCCGACAGAAAAGAAGTGAAGAGAGATGTATTCCATGTAACTTGGGACGAGGATGCAGCGGAGAAGGACGGCTATGACCACTTCATGCTCAAGGAGATCTACGAGCAGCCAAAGGGGCTGTACGAGACGTTGAACCGAAGGCTGGATGAAAACGGAATGATCAAGCTGGACGGCATTTCACTGACCAAAGAGGACCTGGAAAAATTCAACAAGGTATATATTGTTGCTTGTGGTACGGCTTATCATGCCGGACTGGTAGGGAAATACATCATTGAGAAACTGGCGAAAATTCCGGTAGAAATCGATGTGGCCTCGGAATTCCGCTACAGGGATCCATTTGTGGATGACAGAACCTTATTCATTGCCATCAGTCAGTCGGGAGAAACCCTGGATACTCTGGCCGCTTTGAGAGAAGCCAAGAACAAGGGCGCACGCATTTTATCCGTATGTAACGTGGTGGGAAGCTCCGTAGCGAGGGAGTCCGACGATGTATTTTATACCTGGGCAGGCCCGGAAATCGCCGTCGCCTCGACCAAGGCATTTACGACTCAGCTTATGTGCATGTACCTCATCGCCTTATATATGGGCTCCACCAAGGGGATTCTCGATATGGATGTCTATCATCGCTATATCGATGAATTGAAGCAGATCCCCGACAAGCTGAAAAAGGTTCTGGAGCAAGCGGGGAATGTCATGGAGATTGCGAAGGACTTTTATAAGAGGGAGCAGGTCTTCTTTATCGGAAGAGGCCTGGATTCAGCCATATCCTTTGAAGGCTCATTGAAATTGAAGGAAATTTCCTACATCAATTCCTTTGCAATCGCTGCGGGAGAGCTGAAGCATGGCACCATCGCCCTCATTGAACAAGGAACCATGGTCATCGCGTTGGCGACGCAGGACCGGCTCTTTGAAAAGATGCTTTCCAACATTCAGGAGGTCAAGGCAAGAGGTGCTACCGTCATCGGTCTTGCAAAGGAGGGCAACGTGGATATTGAACAGCAGGCAAACAAGGTGATCTACATCCCGGACTGCATGGACGAGGTGACGCCACTCCTGTCGGTTGTACCCCTTCAGCTACTGTCCTATAATATTGCCAAATTAAGAGGCTGCGACATCGACAAGCCGAAGAACCTGGCAAAGTCCGTTACGGTGGAGTAAAGCTGGCAAACAAGGTGATCTACATTGTGAGTTATAATATAACTTGTCATACCAATGATAATAATGGGGGCTGTCTCGATATCGTTTTGAGACAGCCTCTTTTTTTATAGGTACGTATATCAAATCCAAGAGTTTTTACACTGTTACAAAGTATACACTGAAGAAATCTATTAACGGAGCCAAAACATAAAGGCAAAGGCCCGGTTTTAGTCTTCTAACTGCTGTTCATTGTTCTGGAAGTATTATATAATACAATAATGAAAAGCTATTAAGGGAGATTAACATTGAATAATAGAAGTAAAACAAGCAGCCTCTATTTCCGTGAGCAAATACAAGCTGCCATGAGAGAAATATTTGACTATCCCCTTACAATCGTTGAAGCACCAATGGGCTATGGAAAAACCACAGCAGTGCGGGAGCATTTGAAGGATTCCGGAGCCAATGAATTATGGACCCAAATTCATGACGATTTAACAAGAGGCTTTTGGAACGGACTATGCGATCAACTTGAAGGAATTGACAGAAATGTTGCCCGTAGTCTTTTTGAATTGGGATTTCCGGATGACAGCGTATCCATGCAGGAGGCGTTGAAGTTGATAAAGAAAATCAAGCTGCCGGAAAAAACCGTATTGATCATCGATGATTATCACCTGATCAGCAAAGAGAGTGTGAATCGATTTATTAAGTTTCTGACAGTAAGTGAGATAAAGAATCTGAATATTGTATTGATTGCTCGCTTTGTTGAACTTAGCAGCATAGAGGAACTTTCTCTTAAGGGTTATTTGCATTACATATCAAAAGAGATCTTTGAACTGACTGCAACTGAAATTAAAAAGTATTATAGGCTGTGCGGGGTCAATCTGAAAGATTCTGATGCGGAAAAGCTATATGTCTTTACGGAAGGATGGATCAGTGCCCTTTATCTTTTCATGCTTAATTACGTGAAGCATGGAAGCTTCCAAGCCACGAGGGATATTTATAAGCTGGTTGGCAATACCGTTTATCTAAATTTTTCCGACGAAATCAAAGAGTTCCTGCAGAATGTATGCTTTTTTGACAGCTTTACCCTCGAACAGGCAGCAGAGATCAGCCAAAATCAAGATGCGGAAAAGCTTTTGTCCGAAATTATTGGGAAAAACGCATTTGTAAAGTATGATGATAAAACAAGCACCTATCAGATCCATAATATCTTCAGTCAATATCTGCAAGGCCTGACCCAAAGCAAAGATGCGGCTTATAAAACGCAGTTGTATCATAGAACTGCAAAGTTTTACATGAAAAGCAAAGAATATATTAAAGCGATGAAATACTTTTATCTGGCTCATGATTTTGAGAATCTGCTAAATGTTGTCGAAGCGGACAAGGGTCACAGCATCCATAACGAACAGCGGGAAATCTTTATCAAATACTTTGAAGAATGTCCGGCACCGATCAGACAACATCATCCCATCGTAATGCTTATTTATGCAATCTGTCTTTTTTCATTCAACGAGATGGAACGGTTCGCGCAGGTATGCGAAGAGTTTGCTGAAACGGTCCGGCAGCAGAGCAGCCTCAAAGCCGAGATGTTAAGAGATACAATGGGGGAATTTGAATTACTTTTATCTTTTACGAAATACAATCATATTCAAGAAATGTATGAACATATAAAAAATGCAGAAAGAATGCTGAGCCGACCTGCTAAATTCCTCGATACAAAAAGCAGTTGGACTTTTGGTGCACCGTCTGTTCTTTATATGTTTTATAGAGAACCAGGAACGTTGAAGCAAGAAGTAAATAATCTTAAAGAGGCCATACCGATTTATCAAAAGCTTACCAACGGGCATGGAATAGGCGGCGAGTATATTATGGAAGCGGAATGGCAATTCAGCCACGGAGATTTCGATAGTGCTGAAATTGCATTGAACAAGGCGTTTTACTCGGCAAATCAAAACAGGCAGGGTGACATCGTTATCTGTACCATGTTTTTACAGGCAAGAATCGCAATCGCCAAAGGGGAGTATACAAACGCCGTTGGCATCCTCCGAAAGATGCGTGAAGAGGTGAGCCGAAAAAGGCTGTACAGTCTGGTCCATACCATAGATCTCTGCGATGCGTTTCTTTATGCCGAATTGAAAATGAATGAGAAAATCCCTTTATGGATCCGCGAAGGACAAGTGGATTCGAGCAAGCTGTATTTTCCTACACGTTCATTTTACAATATTGTTTATGGACGAGTTTTATTGATCAATGGCGAATATTTGAAGCTACTGGGCCTTGCGGAAGGATTTGCCGGAGAAGCATCTGTTTTCCCTAACTTGCTCAGTCTGATTTATATTAATATCTATATTGCGGCTGCAAATAAGAAAATCCACCGGCATGACGATGCAATGGCGGCCTTGAGGAACGCACTCGATGATGCAAGTGCTGATCGGGTTTACATGCCTTTTGTGGAAAACTGCGACTACATCAAACCATTGCTGGAGAAAATCTATCGGCAGGGAGATTATAAGGTAGACATTACGGCGATCCTGGAACTGGAAAAATCTTATCGCCTTGCAGTAGACCAAATGAAAAATGAAAATTCTCCCCAAAACAAAACGGCACTGACCCAAAGAGAAATGGAAATCGCACAGCTGGCAGCGCAAGGGCTTACAAACAAAGAAATCGGAGAACGTTTATTTGTCACAGAAAATACGGTGAAAATGGCGCTCAAGAATATCTACGGGAAACTCTGCATCAACAGCCGGGTGCTGCTAAAACAGTATTTTGAATAAGAGGACAGACAAATTCATAAAAGACTACCCGCCGGGTAGTATGCTGCTGAAACGATCCACGATACAATCATGTATGGTGGATTTTTTGATTGGAGGTGAAATGGATGGGCAGGATCAAAGACATTGAGGCACGCGACAATTATTGTCTCTATGTACAGCTCGAAAACAACAGCAGTCTCATACTTAACCTTGAAAAAAGAATTCAGACCATAAGGTTTGGGCTGCTTGAGGATAAAGTGTTTTTTAAAACCGCAACCACTGACGGATTCTATGTCCGTTGGGGTGATCAGATAGAAATATCGATCAACGAAATATTCTTATTGATACAGAGATGATAACGAAAGGAAAAGTGTGAAATGTTGAGAGAAGATCAAATTAAAGTATTTCGAAAGAACCGAATTGGTATGATTTGGCTCTTGGTTATTGTGTTAGCTGCCTCATTTGCAATGCCGGTGGCCAGCTACGCTTCTGAAGCCACGTATACTGTTACCTTTGATAAAAACAAGGATGACGCAACCTATTTGGGAGCTAACGTCAAATTAGTGCCAGCGGGTGAAAAGCTGGGAGAATTCCCCGCACCACCTGACCATGATGACTATGCCGTTACCTCATGGAATAGCTTTGATGACGGAATGGGATCACCCATCACCGAAGATACGGTGATAACAAGTGATTTGACCGTGTATGCCCAGTGGGAAAGGCAATATCGAGTCACCTTTATTCCGGATGCCACTGATCCCGGTTTCTTAGGAACCGTAAGTGTTTATGTAGTGTCGGGATCCAGCATCGGAGCTTCTATGCCAGAGGAACCGACGGATGGTTTCAAGAGCTTTGTCAGCTGGAACACAGCAGCAGACGGAACCGGGACTACCGTTGAAGCAGCAACGATTATAAATGCTCCGGTAACTGCTTATGCAATCTGGACGGACGAACCGACGCTGCAGATTACCATCCACCCATCCATAAGCGGTGGAACGATTTCCACTGAATATGCGGCGGTACCGGTGGGATATCATGTAACGGTTACGGTTGACCCGGATTTGGGCAAACAGCTTGATCTTGATTCGCTGCATTACAATGATGGCAGTAACGTTCCAATCATACAACAGAATGGTCAATTTTCTTTCAATATGCCTGACCACGATGTGACAATTTCTGGAACCTTCAACAGCCCGGCAGACTGGACCGATGTAATAGGGAGCAATGATGAATTTTGCGAAAATCTGGTCCAAGCAGATGACGGAACCATTTATGGAATACACATTTCTGACTATATTTATTCGGTACAGAAAAAATCAAATGGAGTTTGGACAGATATCTCTTGGACGCTGCCATCAAATGCTCCAATTCAATTTATTTCTGACCTTGCGCTGGACAGCCAGGGGAATCTCTATGCAATCGATTCCTATGAGGAATTAATCCGCAAATATGAAGGAGGAAACTGGACATCCATCCCTGCTGCTGGCTTAAGCAATGCAGACGACCTGATTGTTGATACGGATGGAACCCTCTATATTATCGTGGGTCAACTTGTCAAAAAATATGATGGCACAACGTGGATGACTCTTGGATCAGATGGTGAATTCCTAAGCGCTTCCGATTTGGCCATGGATAGCGATGGGAATTTATATTGTCTGGAATCCTCCTATTTGCGTCAGATTATGAAATATACGGGGAGCGAATGGGTTTCATTTGCGAGTACTCCTAGTGTTGAAGGTTATGGAAAACTTTGCATCGACAGTGAAGACAACTTCTATTTGACCGGAATGGACAATGGTCAAAAAATAATGACCTACCGAGACGGATCTTGGGTGCAAATCAAAACCCAGGGCGAATTTGCTCGAATATATGACCTTTTTATCTCCAATGACGATAAGTTTTATGTATCGGATTACGTTGTGAAGCAAAATCGTGTAGCACAGGGAGTTTCTAAGGTTACCTACAACACCAACTATACCGGTGCTTCAGACGTGATCACCCCGGCATACATTACCGTGAACAATAATCTGGGAACCCTTCCTCAGCAATCCCGCAACGGTTATACGCTGGCAGGCTGGAATACAAGCGCGAACGGGACAGGCACAAACTACACCGGGATGACGCCGATTACTGGAGATGTCACATTGTATGCTAAATGGACTGCTGTTTCAAATGGAGACAGCGGAGGAAATGGCGGCAGTGGAACACCGAGTCCGTCAGCCCCTGAAATTAATGGAAGCAAGGATGGAAAAGGCAATGCAACGGTAGAAATCATCTCCGATGCAGCGAAAGATGCCAAGACAGCAAGCGTAACCTTTGCAAAAGAAGATATGACTGATGTTGACGGAACGAAAACAACAGCCATGACAGTAAAAACGCCGGTAGCTAATATTACGTTTGACAGCAAAGCCATTGATGCCATTGCAAAGGAAGCGGGAAGTGAAGTGAAAATCACTGCCTCAAAAGTTTCCGTTGACAGTCTTTCTGACAAGGCAAAATCATTGATTGGGGATCGTCCGGTCTACAACTTTGAGGTAACCAGTGGAGATAAAACCATTACAAAGTTTGGCGGCAATGTGCAGGTATCCATTCCGTACACGCCAAAAGCCGGTGAAAAAACAAAGGCAATCGTAATCTACTATATCAATGAACAAGGAAATCCCGAACCGGTTAAAAACTGTCGCTATGATGAAAAAACAGGGATGATTACTTTTACTACCAACCATTTTTCAAAATATGCGGTAGGATATAATGATGTGAATTTCAGTGATGTAAATGCAGATGCATGGTACGCAGATGCAGTTGAATTCCTTGCAGCACGTGGAATTGCAACGGGAACCGGAGCGGATAGCTTCAGCCCGAATAGCAATCTTACAAGAGGCCAGTTCTTGGTCATGGTAATGCGAGCTTACGGAATTGCCGCAGATGAAACCGCAAAAGATAATTTTGCAGATGCAGGAAACACTTATTATACGGAGTATCTGGCAACGGCGAAAAGTCTTGGAATAGCAGATGGAATTGGAAACAATCTGTTTGCTCCGGAAAAGGAAATCACCAGACAGGAAATGTTCACCTTGCTTTATAAAACCTTAGCACAAATCGGAGAACTTCCAACTGGGGATTCGGGCAAGGACCTAACCGCCTTCAGTGATGGAGACAAGGTAGCGGCTTGGGCAACGGATGCAGTAACGCTTCTGACCGAAACCGGAACAATCACCGGAAACGACGGAAAACTGCGGCTGACGGAGACAACCACTAGGGCGCAGATGTCACAGGTATTGTATAACCTTTTGTCAAAATAGCTTTGAAATAGGAAAGGGCTGTCTGGTACTATATAAGTGCATTCACCAACCATAAACCAATGGTTGCGTGGCTGCACTTATTTTTTGATAATAGAGGTAGCACTAACCAGATTGAATTGAGATAGGTGCGGGTGGATGCCATTGACTAAATAGAAGGAGGAGTCATCATGTACAGCGTGGGAGTAAATATTGCCAAGGAGAAAAGTGTAGTGGCGATTCTTACGGAATACGGAGAAATTGTAGCTACACCAAAGATTTATGAGCACACACGGAGAGCGCTGCTTGATCTGAGCAAACGGTATGCGCGGCCTAGTTACCGACTTTTTTTATTCTAAATCATGTCAAATACTCACTTTTCATATGCTAAAGTTTGGTTTGGATGTGTCGATATATTAGACAGAAACTGGGTGATATTCCCATTTAAGTAAAAGAAGACATAACAAAAACAATTATGAAAGAAGTGATTGCATGTTAATAGGAACTGGTCTCCTTGAGCATTTTTTAACCGTTGCACCATACCTGAAAGATGTTTTCGGAAAAGACTTAATCGTATGGATATCAGATACAGATAAATTAATTGGGTACTTCGCAGGCCATAGTATGGACATTGGATCTGATGGGATACTCGGACAAGATGATCCTATGCGTGTGGCGATGAAAACCCGAAAAACCGTACGAAGCGAAGAAATGGTGGGAACTCTGGGAATTGTGCTCAAGAGTATCAACAATCCGATCTTTGATGACAACGATAATGTGATTGGATGTATTTCAGTCGGGGTAAGCCTTGACTTGGAGAAAAAGGTAGTGAATGCTGCACATAATATAAACGAAGCGGTGGACAATATGGACGCTTCCATGAAAGAATTTGCAGAGTCGGCAGCAAATATCATAAGCAATGAAAAGGACCTTAGGGATAATATTAATGGAGTCAATACACTGACGAAAGAGATTGGAAAAGTTCTTTCCTTTACAAAAAGGATAACAGACCAGACAAACCTGCTTGGATTGAACGCCTCCATCGAAGCGGCCAGAGCAGGAGCTCACGGTGCAGGATTTGGAGTTGTCGCCGATGAAATTTGCAAATTATCCATCGAGTCCATGAGCATCGCTAAAAAGATCGAGGAGCTTTTGATCCAAATCAACGAAGCGAACAGGAAGACGCTGGAGTGCTCTGATTCAGCATGCGCTGCGACAGAGGAGCAGGCGGCTGAAATAATCAAGACGAAATCAAAGATAGTGATGCTGAAAAGTATTTCCGATCAGTTGGGGGAAATTGCCAGAGAACTCTAAAAGAACATTTTCCAAATAATATGAGGATTGATCTCTCTAAATCCGTAGTTTGAAATGATTGAAAATCGAGGTTACGGATACACTAAATGAAAGTTAAATTGAGAGGTGAAGTTCCTATGGAATACAAGATAACAAAAGCATTGCCGGTAGATAAGAATTCAATCTTAATGATTAAAAGGCAAGCCCATGAATTTTTTGTACAAAGCCTGCCCCATCTGTATCAATCAAGCAATATTCTATTTACCGCTGATTTTTTTGATAACTATTTTAATAATAGTAACCATGTGGCCTTGCTTGCGAAAGTGAATCATCAAAGCGTAGGTTATGCGTTAATCGATAAAGTTACAGTTGACTTACCTATGATGAAGAACCGAGTCTATGTATACATTCAAGATATCGCGGTCATGGAAGAATATCGGAATCTAGGCATTGCGACCGCTCTACTCAATACGATTGAAGGATTGGCAGCAGACTGGAAAGCAGAGAGTTTGGAATTGGCGGTTCATATGAATAATGTGGGAGCGATTCAACTCTATAATAGAGCCGGATTTACCGTTAGAACCTATCGGATGGAAAAGATGTTCATACCTTATATACAGTAAACATTTCATTCAACATCTGTATGCCGACCGGGAAAGGATTCATAATCGTCCAGATGCTGATGCCGGCCAAGTCAAATTGATTTACAAGCTCCAGCTTAGCGCTCGTACTTCTGACATCGTCAAACCAGACCTCATGGATGGATCCCAAACTGTCGGTATACTGATAATGATGTGAGTGGGCAATCTCGTCGTAATGGATTGCTGCACCGGTTCTTTCCGCCAGTTCGATGGCTTCTGTATTGGAAATCATTTCGGCTATGGTTTCGCCGGGAACATGAGGCAACGTCCAGTCAAGTCCATAATTCGGCAAGCCCATCAGAATTTTGTGGGAATCTATCCTTGTGATGATGAGAGATAGAACCTCCTGCACGTTAGCTACGGAAGCTACGGCTGTAGGTGGACCGTAAATACTCTCCCATTGAAACGTTCTGAGTTCGACAAAGTTAGCAGCCTGGCCAAGAGCGATATAATCGATGCCTTCGTCGTTTACACCGGGTACAATTGAAACAATGACCAACGTGCCTCTACGATTCAGTCTCGCAGATGTTTTGGACACGGTTATGATAAATTGCTCTTTGTCCTCAGGAGCGATATACCCCAAATTGAAAACGACACCATAATAGTTTTTCTCTATTACTGTAAGAACAATATTATTAATCATCCGGTCTCTCATCACAGGATCGGTAAAAAGCACTTTTAGCAAATCATAGCTATATAATCCCGATTCATCAAAGGGTGTAAGCACCATCAGCGGCGCAACTCCTAAATAATAAGAATCTCGTATGAGTGAATCATCGCTGATTGGTACTAAATCACCGTTGCTGTTATAACCATAACTGTAATAAGATACATAAGTAAGATTATTTGCCCAGCGGGCTAAAGCTTCTGTTGTTATCGTCGCAGTTGCATATCCGTTCACAATGATGGCCCTTATTTGATTTGATTTAACATTTTTACCTGACATTGATAGCCTCCTTTGTTTAGCAGCCTCTATTTATTATCATACTATTTTATGAAGTATGGATGAAAGGGTTACAAACGAGACTTGAATTCAAAAAACATGTTATTACGCCAGAAATGCGGTATAAATATGAAATAAGGGTATAATCAAACAAAAGATTTGGAGGGAGTGCTTTGTATAAAATGATGAAGTTGATTGTCGCACTGATTGTGACCATGATGTTTTTCAGCGGGTGTAGCAATGCACCTGATAACACAGACCCAGGCTATGAAAAGATCTCAGCGGAAGATGCAAAGAATAGGATGGAGGAGAACAAGGCTGCAATTGTCGTGGATGTTCGTACGGAGAGCGAATATAAGGAAGGGCATATTGAAGGCGCGATCCTGATTCCGAATGAAACAATTATAGATTCTCCTCCGGAGGAGCTGCCGGACTACGATGCGGAACTTCTGATCTACTGCAGATCCGGAAACCGCAGCCAGCAAGCGGCCGAAAAGCTTGTAAAGATGGGATATACAAATGTGTCGGATTTCGGTGGAATCATAGACTGGCCTTATGATACGGTCACGGAATAGAAGAACGGGCAAAACACCTCGTGGCGAGGTGTTTTTGTTATAGGATTTTCAAAAAAATTTATATTATAGTGAATTGGTATGATATAATGAACGCTATAAATTGAGTCCAAGGCTGGAATCGCTTATTCAGGAAAGGAAAAAATAAGGAATGGATATTTCTACACTTTGCATACATGGAGCGGATGACAATACCCATCGCACCGGCTCTGTTTCAGTACCAATCTATCAATCAGCCACTTTTGCCCATCCGTCGGTGGGAGAAAGTACGGGATATGATTATTCCCGTGTACAGAATCCAACACGAGAACAATTGGAAAAAATAGTAGCGAGACTTGAAAATGGAGCGGATGCCATTGCCTTCTCCACCGGAATGGCGGCGATTACCGCAGTGATTGAGCTGTTTCGACCCGGGGATCATATTATTTCGTCTGATGATTTATACGGCGGATCTCACCGCCTTTTTGAGTATATTTCTCGAAAAAATGGGATGTCTTTTGATTTTGTGGATACCTCCGACCTGTCCGCAGTAAGAAGTAAAATAAAACCGGAGACAAAAGCAATATTTGTTGAAACTCCGACAAATCCCATGATGAAGGTGACCGATCTTGCGGCCATATCCGTTTCGGCAAAGGAAAACAATGTTTTACTGATTGTTGACAATACATTTTTAACTCCCTATTATTTGAATCCAATCGATCTAGGTGCTGATATTGTGATACACAGCGGAACAAAATTCCTCGCTGGACACAACGATACCTTGGCGGGATTTCTTGTGGCAAATGAGACTGAGTTATCGGAAAAATTGCGGTTTATCTATAAAACCACAGGGGCATGCCTCAGTCCTTTTGACAGCTGGCTTGTCATTCGGGGGATAAAGACCCTGGCAATCAGGATGGAAAAGCAGCAAGCCAATGCTATGGAGATCGCAAACTGGCTATCAAAGCATCCAAAGGTGAAAAAAGTACATTACATCGGACTACCTACTCATCCGGCCTATCAAATTTCCCTGAATCAAGGGCGAGGGTTCGGGTCCATGATTTCTTTCGAAGTCGACAATGAGCAGACAGCCAGACAAATCCTGGAGCGTGTAAAATTGATTCTTTATGCGGAAAGTCTTGGCGGAGTGGAAACTCTGATCACGTACCCCATGCTACAGACCCATGCAGACATACCGGAGGAGGAAAGAATCAGAAAGGGAATTAATGACAGATTGCTGCGTATATCCGTTGGGATTGAAGATTCCAAGGATCTGATAATGGATTTACAGAATGCTTTTAAATAATACCAAAGGAATTATATTGCAGCGTGACACGTTACAGGTACACGCTGCATTTATTATTTTGTTTCGATATCAAGCAATGTTAAGAATATTTAACAATACCATAATACCTGTTTAATATTTAGCGGGTATAATGAAACTGTAATAAGGGAGAAAGGAGTGATAAACAGTGGAAGAAAACAACTATTTTGAGGGTAGTGAAACATATTTTGCAGATTGTGCCTCTGGTTCAGAAGAAGAAGCTTTATGGGTTTCACAGCGATAGGGCACCCTATCAGTTTGAAAAGTACAATCAATCGAAAAGGGATTGTTTTCATAGATTAACCTCCTCCACGGCAACCGGCAATGATTTCATTGTGTTTGGTTGCTTTTTATTTTGAAGACTCCTTCCACACAATAATCACTATAATAACAGACATTTAATATCCACTTAACTTGGCTTTAACATAGATCGTGTATGCTATCAATGGGAAATGAATCAGAAGGTATGAATGAAAGTTCAAGATTGGATAAGAAAGAAGGAATAGAGATGCACAAAATTTTAATCATAGAGGATGAATCGAATATTCGTGAGCTGATATCCTATAACCTGATAAATAATAATTATAAGGTTCTTGAGGCAGAGGACGGATTACAGGGACTTGAGATGTCCATCAGAGAGAAGCCGGATTTAATTTTACTAGACCTAATGCTGCCGGGAATGAATGGAATGGACTTATGTAAAGAGCTGCGGGATCGGGGATCGAAAATACCGATTATCATACTGACGGCAAAAAATGAGGATATCGATAAAGTTATGGGCCTGGAATTCGGTGCAGATGATTACATGACAAAACCCTTCAGCGTTCATGAACTGATAGCCAGAATCAAAGCTGTTTTAAGAAGAGCGGAGCAAAAGATTGAAGTGATGCATATCTCGAAGGGCGACTTGACCATTAACATAGAAAGACATGAGGTTATGCTGAATGGCAAAGAGGTTGAACTGTCTTTGAAGGAATTTGATCTGTTGAAAACACTTGCAGAAAACAAAGGAATGGTTATGACGCGAGACAAGCTCCTTGATAAAGTATGGGGAATAGACTATGACGGTGAAAATAGAACGGTCGATGTGCATATCAGGTATTTGCGCAGAAAGCTTGGAGATGAGGAAGCGGAAGGCAAATACATTCAGACTATCCGCGGCATGGGCTATAAAATGCCTTGAGACAATCTGAACCCGACGCTGCAGAGGAATCTGCGGCGTTTTTTGATAGGCGGTCAATCAACCGGCAAGCGTAAAGGGAAGTCAGTAAAGCAAACTCGATATCCCTTTGAAGGGTTTTTTGCTTCGTCAGATATTCTCTTCGCATCTCCATAATCATAGCGGCCAAGTTACCGGCGGGGACTTTTCCTTCGTTGGGCAAATATGTTTTATGCCGCACCAGCATGCCGCACAATAACACGTGAAGGCGGATTTCATAGATAAAATGTCGGAATAGCTTATGATAAAGCTTATGATTCAGATGACAGTAACAGAAGAAATCACAGATATAATGACAGAGCACTCCCAGCTCGATGGAAAATTCCTTGATGGGAGTACTTTGGCTGATCAGCCGATTGGAATCATGGTAGACGAGAAACAGGTAGTTCTCCAGCATGTGGGGTTTGCGAAGGCATTGAGGAGAGAGGTCGGGTTTTATATTTCCATAGGAAAAGGCTTTTTGATCTAAATCCATCTTTTCTGAAAGGTGTCGGTATAGCGTCTTTGAAAGCAGGATATGAGTTAGGAAGTTCATTAAGAAGCCTCCTTTTCAGAGTGCCGAGCGATGATTTCTTTGATTTGATACCAGTGATATACCCGTGTGATATTTGGGAGAATTGGCCCCTGATTATAGCTGCAGTCAATCAACAATACTTCAAAACCGGCGCTCGCCAGCTGTAATGCATTTTCGTAGCAGTCTTCAATGAATATATCGGATTCCAGATCTTCCGCCCGCTGTACCTTATCGGGACTGCCTAAAAGAGATATGGTATCATAGGGGATCCGGTGTTTGTTCAGCCAATCCAGACTGACAAATTCCATTGTTTCTTCTCTCGCAGTTACAAAGTGAATATAATGCGTTTTATACAGCTCGCTGATCACTTCTCTGACGCCGCGTCTGATTTCAGCTTCCTTGTGGAGCATCGTGCCATAGATAGAATAGAATTCGTCATATTCGTTTTCTTCTACGCCCAGCACCTCATGCATCTCGTAGTAGATCACATCCTCGGGTCTGATGTTTCTTTTAAAATACTTGTTTGCTCTTTGAATCCAATAGTATGGATCCGTCACAGTTCCGTCAATGTCAATACATAAGCTTAATCTTTGCATATCCTATACCTCCTCTCAAAATTTCTTAATAATAGAGAAATGCCGGCGATTCACGAAAATAGACCACCCAGCCGATGATCATAAGGATCGAGACCGTCGCAGAGATTGCAAACAACATTTCGGATGTAAATCGATGTTTCATAGTAACACCTCCTCATACAATAACTGTAATGCGGAATCGGAATTTTATCTATCAAGGTTCCGTTAAAAGACGGTTAAATATCTGTTAATGGCACCCACGGAAGATGCGTAATACTACAGGCACTCTTCGGCGATTTTTGCCAGCGGACTTCTTTCTACTTCCTCTAAAGCAACGTGTCCGGTAATTTCAAAGGACTTCATTTTTTCGATGACATACACAAGACCGTTGGATTTGGAATCGACCAGGGTATTATCGATCTGATTGTCGGAAGGATCTCCGATCATAACAAATTTGGCGCCAAGGCCTGCTCTGGTCAACATCAGCTTTGCGAGATGAGGCGTCATTTCCTGTGCTTCGTCGATGATTACCATCGCATTGGCCAACGTTCTGCCGCGCATAAATGCGAAGGTTTTCATTTCGATGACGCCGGCTTCCTGGTATTGCTCAAGAAAGCTTTCCGCGGAAAAGGAAGGCTTCTCATGATAGTCGCTTCTTTTCGCGTTTTTCTTCAGCTTGCTGTGCTTTTCGGAAGCGATTTTTTTACTGCGCTCGGACATAAGACTTTCAATGGAATCACCGAAGGAATCCATAAAGGGCTTTAATTTTTGATTCTCTGTTCCGGGCAGAAAACCGATGGGATCTCCTGCTGTAACCACAGGCTTGACAAGAATAATCTTATCGTAAACATTGCTCTCGATGACCTTTTGCAGTGCGACCGCAACGGAAAGAATTGATTTTCCGGTGCCTGCGCCTCCACTTAAGGTAACCAGCTGGATCTCTTCATCCATCAGCAGTTCAAAAGCCATCTTCTGGCCTCTGTTCCTAGGCGTAAGCCCCCAGGCCTTGTCGTTTGCATAGCGAAGAGGCATAATTTTATTTCCGTCATATTTTGCAAGTGTTTCGTGAAAATTCTGATCTGTGCTTTTAATATAGAAGAATTCATTAGGGTTGGCGTCAAGACCGGTTTTTCGATTTAGTTTTAAACCACCGTTGTAGATCTTGTCGATTTGGGAGGATGGAAGGGAGATTTCTTTATATCCTTTGTAAATCTGGTCCACATCGACTTTATCATTCATGTAGTCCTGGACCTCAATGTTTAATGCTTCCGCTTTGATCGCCACGCACAGATCCTTTGTTACAAGAATCGTGCTGATCTCTTTCCATTCATTTTTTATGTTTAAAGCGATCGTAATTATTTTGTTGTCATTTTTATTGATATCCATACCGTCGGGAATCTCGGCAGGGTTCATATGGTTCAGCTCAACTCTTAGGGTTCCACCGCCGGGAAGCTTGACGCCGTTATGGATATCTCCATACTTTCGTACACTGCTGATTTCACGGATCGCCTCTCTGGCCTGATAACCTAGTATGCCCTCTCTCTTTTTTAACCCGTCAAGTTCCTCCAGACAGATGATGGGGATGATGACATTATTATCTTCAAAGGTGTAGATGGATCCCGGATAATGGATCAGTACATTTGTATCAAGTATATAGTTTTTAATCATAGAGTGTCCTCCTGCTATGCTTTTATATGACTGCCTTCAATTTGTTTTTTTTAGTTTTTTTCAGTGTAGCGAGGGTTTCCGTCAGCTCGAAGGTGTCTTTAAACTGCCGCCCTTCATTGCTTGCAGTAACTACAGTCAAAGTGATCAGCGGGAATTTCTCAAGCTTGTTCCGCCGGTTTGCCGTTGTGATATATCCTTTTTCGACATCGTCTCGATTGTAGTGCTTCAATACCTCCCTTTCAAATTCTGTAACGATGCGCTGGAATGCATCTGCTTTAACATGATCGTTGACGATGATCACAAAATCATCCCCACCAATATGTCCGATAAAATCATCTGTCCGCATATTCCTGATTATGATATCGGATAGAAGCTTCAGTACCAGATCACCGTTTTCAAAGCCGTATACATCATTGTAGGCTTTAAAATTATCGATATCCAAATAAGCAACGCTGAATTTTCTGTTGCCGGAAATACATTGCTGCAGCTTTTGCTCAATAATCAGGTTCCCAGGCAATCCGGACAGTGGGTTTTGATGCTTCGCAGCCGCAATTTCAATTTCTGTGGTTTTCTTCAGCAGATCCCGTATGGTCACAGTTCCCAGATATTTACCGTTCTTTCTCACAACGATGAAATCATAGAGCTTATCCTGATCACGGGACATTGCAGCAGAAGAAACTGTGTTGATCGACGTTTTACAGTCGACAGACAGGAAGTCCTTGTCCATGACATGGGAAATGGTTTTTTTTTGATAAAGAGCAAATCCGTATTGACCGCTCAGCTTTAAGGCAAGCTTTTCCTTTGTTATGGTTCCGACGGGTATATTATTTTCGGTAATGCACAGTCCGGGGCAGTCGATATCATTCCGGCAGATATCAAATGCCTCAGAAACGAGAGTTGAGGGAGGAATCGTGCAAGTATAGGTGCAGATATTTTCGATGGGCATATGAAAGATACTGTTGATTATGTTCGCATTCTTCTTATGTACCAGATCCTTGATTAAATTGATAATCCGAGGATCGATCTCTTTTACTTCGGCATCTGGATACTGGATAAAAAAGCCCTGCCCGTATTGAACTCCCAGGTTTATGAGTGTCTGTAGTTCCTCTTCGGTTTCGATCCCCTCTGCAATGATCGAGATATTGGAGATCTTTGACAGCTCAACCATGCCCTTCACCAGCGCCGATTTCAGATTGTCGTTATGAATATCTCGTGTCAGTTTCATATCCAGTTTGATGAAATTTGGGTTGATATCGCTGATCAGGTTAAGGCCTGAATATCCGGCACCGGCATCATCGATGGCAATTTTATAGTCTTGGCTCTTGTAATGATCGACGGTTGCGATAAAGCCGTCGAGATCTTTGATGATATTTTTTTCCGTGATTTCGAAAATAATATTGCTAGACGAAATATTATATTGATTTAAATATTCTTTCGTCAGACCTTTTTGAAAGGATTCGTCATGTAGAACATTTGGATTTACATTGATAAACAGCTTTTTGCTGTATGGGGGGATCATAAATCGAAAAGCTGCTTCAAAAGCTCTTGTCCGACAAAGCTGCTCCAGTTCCCATAGACAATTCATTTGATTTGCCAAGGTAAAGAGCCTCTCAATATTTTTGACCCCACTTTCATAGGTGATCCTGCTAAGGGCTTCGTGACCGAGGACATCTCCGTCCTTCAGAGAGATGATTGGCTGAAAGACTGTCGTGATCGCCCTTTGATCAATTATATTTTTTAAATCCTGAATTTCTTTCTCTACCATAGTGAACACTCCTTTACTATCCTGGCAACATTTTATCATGACCTGGGGTTTCAATCGTTTTACACTGGTTAAAAGACTGTTAAATCCATGTAAAAATTTTGACGGCCTTTTTACTTGCTGGCTTGGTTTACCTATATTTAACATTCTGTTAATTCTATCTTTACAAGGCTTGTCTAAAATGAAATGGAATCAAGAGAGTAATTTTAAATTCCAGAAGCTGGAGTTGTTGAAGGAGATTTTTATGTGGAACAGAATGAGCATCAAAAGAAAACTAATCCTGGCGTTTATGGTGATCGGATTGTTTTCAACCATTGTAGGGGTATTTGGAACAGGGGCAATTTACAATACCAATAAGAACACGAAGGAGATCTACGCCAGTCATTTTATTCCGGCGACCCACCTGTTTAACATTCAAAAGAATTTATTAAAGATAAACAATACATTTGTATTAATGCTTTATGAAAGGGATATTCTTCAGACGGAAAAGCGGCTAAAGACAATCGGTGAGCTGCAGAGTGAAAATGAAAGCCTATTGAAACAATTTGAAGAGAAAGGGACATCAGAGGAGCAGTACGAAACATTGAAGCAGGATATGGATTTGGCTGACGGGATTATGGAGCAATTGAGCGTTCTCTTACAATCCGCAAACTATACGGAGGCGATGAATCTCGCGCCAACGTTCCATTCAAGAGTCAATATCGTCGACAAGGATATCCGGACGTTGCTAGAGGAAGGAACCGGGATCGCATATAGCAGACTTCAGGAATCACAAAGAACCTTCTACTTTGCGTTTCTGACCATGATCGGAATATCGGTTTTATGTTTGATATCTGCTTTTTCCGCCGGCAACCTGCTATCAAAAAAAATCGGCAAGCCAATGATTGACCTCGCCAAAGCCGCAGAGAAGCTTGCGGCAGGAGACGTAAATATAGATGTTAAAACGGAGCTTGAGGATGAGCTGGGATATCTTGTTGGCGCATTCGGAAGGATGGCGGATAATATCAAAGCCCACGCCGAGGCAGCACAAAATATTGCGGAAGGCAATTTAAGCCTTGAAATCGTCCCCCAATCAGAAGAGGATCTGCTTGGAAATAGCATGAGATCGGTTGTTTCCACCCTGAATTCTCTGGTGGATGAATCAAGAGAAATGACCGTTGCAGCGTTAAACGGAAATCTGGAAAATCGGGGCAGGCAGGAAACTTTTCGCGGTGGGTACCGGGATATCATACAGGGCTTTAATCAAACATTGGAGGCCCTGATCGGTCCACTGAATACTTCCGCTGATTGTTTGCAGAGAATCAGCAGAGGGGATATCCCGCATACGATTACCGAGGATTACCCCGGAGATTTCAATACGATCAAGGACAGTTTGAATACTTGTATCAATGCGGTACAGACGATGATCGATGATGTTAATCTGCTTTCCCAGGCAGCAATCCAAGGAGAACTTCACAGGAGAGCAGATATTGAAAAGCATGAAGGGGATTTTAAGAAAATCGTGGCCGGCTGCAACCAGACTTTGGATGCGGTGGTCAATCCCCTTTCTGTTGCGGCGGCCTATATTAAAAAAATCGGAGCAGGAGAAATTCCGCCTCGTCTGACACAAACCTACCACGGAGATTTTAACGAAATCAAGAACAGCATCAATGCATGCATCGATGGCTTGGGCTGCCTGGCCGAAGGGAATCAAACCCTTGGACAGATGCGGATGAATGATTTTACAGGGCAGGTCAGGCAGACAGGCCAGGGGATTTTCTATGAACTGTCGGAATCGATCAATGAGGTGTCAAACCATATCAATGAAATCATCGGGTATGTGAACCATGTTGCAGTCGGCGACCTTGCGGATTTGGAGTACTTAAAGACCATCGGCAGAAAAAGTGAAAATGATAGCCTGATCCCTTCCATTACGATGATGATAGAAAATCTGAATCAAATCGTTGCAGAAACGTATGAATTGTCGGAATCTGCAGTGGAAGGGCAGCTTGGCAAACGAGGAGCAGCTGACCAATTTCAGGGAGAGTATAAAAAAATCATCGAAGGGATTAATCGGACACTGGATGCTGTAATCCAGCCCATTGAGGAAGCTTCCTCTGTATTGAGGGAAATGTCTTCGGGCAATCTAACTGCTTTGATGAATGGAAATTATCAAGGCGACTATGCGGATATTAAGAATGCGGTGAACGGGAGTATCGGTAGTATGCTGAATTATATCAGAGAGATAGCAACGGTATTGTCGGAAATCAGTCAGGGTAATTTGGACCTTGCCATAACGGAGGAATATAAGGGGAATTTCGTCGAGATCAAAGATTCTCTGGAGCATATCATTTTTACCTTGGCGCAGGTGATGCGCGAGATCAGCGAGACGGCGGAACACGTAGCATCCGGATCCAAGCAAATGTTGGAAGGAAGCCAGGCTCTGGCACAGGGGTCAATGGAACAGGCTTGTTCCATCGAGGAATTATCGGCTTCGATCGCTGAAACCGCAGAGCATTTGAGAAAAAGCTCTGTGGAAGCGACGGAAGCATGCAGTCTTGCAATTTCTGCACAGGAGAATGCCCGCAAGGGAAATGTGCAGATGTCGCAAATGCTGGATTCCATGGAGAAAATAAACGATTCCTCCTTAAATATATCTAAAATTATAAAGGTAATCGATGATATTGCCTTCCAGACAAATATTTTAGCATTAAACGCAGCGATGGAGGCTGCCAGAGCAGGTCAGCACGGCAGAGGATTTGCAGTGGTGGCGGATGAGGTAAGAATGCTGGCAGGCAGAAGCGCCGAAGCGGCAAAAAAGACCGGTGAGATCATTGACAGTTCCATCCGCTCCGCTGAAATGGGCGCTGAAATCGCAAAGGAAACTGCGTTGGTATTCCATGAGATTCAGGAGGCGGTGAACCAGGTAACCAATTTAGTTGTACATATAAACGAGTCCACCGGTGAACAGGTATCGAGTATTATAATCATCAATCAGGGAATCGAGCAGGTTTCGCATATCATACAAAAGAATTCGGCAATGGCGGAACAGAGCGCGGCCATGAGCGAAAAGTTATATGATCAAGCAGAGCTGCTGACCTCCATGGTTGCAAATTACAAATACAGAGAACGGCTGGAGTTACCGGATTCGAAAATACTGGATGCACCGGATCCTATTCTATTCTTGGAATGTATGGATTCTGATGAGCAACTCTGCTCCTAGATTCCAGCTTAACAAAACCTTAACAGAAGCTTTATTGGTATTTAACATAGACTTTATTGGTATTTAACATTGCGTCTGTAAGATAGGAACTGTAGAAAGAAAAAAAATCTTTAATAATAAGAAAGGGAAAAAACAATGAAAAAAATAGTATCAATTACATTAGTAATCATATTGGCTCTTGGGTTACTGGTTGGCTGTGGAGCAGCTGAAGAAACACCGGACACAGGCGAGGAAGTAACAGAAGTTACCGGTACCGTCGTAATAGCAGGATCAACTTCTGTTCAGCCTTTATCAGAAGAATTGGCGGCAGCATTTATGGATCTCAATGCCGGAATCACCATAGAAGTACAGGGCGGCGGATCCGGACAGGGAATCAAAGCCATTGCAGAAAAAATTGCTGACATTGGTGCCTTATCCAGAAACGTAAAAGATGAAGAGAAAGCGTCCGTATCTGACACAATTGTTATCGCAAAGGACGGAGTTGCAGTTGTTGTTAACCCTGCATCCACAGTGGAAAATCTTACAATTGATCAGATCAAGCAGATTTATACCGGCGAAATCACAAACTGGAAAGAAGTCGGCGGTGAAGATGCACCCATCGTAGTCGTCAGCAGAGAAGAAGGCTCCGGGACCAGAGGGGCTTTCACAGAAATCACTAAGGTAATGAGCAAGAATGAAGCCGGCGAAGAAGTCGATAATACTACGAAGGATGCACTGGTACAGGGTTCCACCGGAGCGGTGATGCAGACCGTTGCCACGACGCCGCACACCATCGGTTATGTATCCCTCGGATCCTTGAGCGATACGGTCAAAGCGGTAAATGTGGAAGGTGTTGGGCCATCAAATGAAACCGTACTTTCCGGCGAATATAAGATTTCAAGACCGTTCAACTATGTAACCGGCGGAGAACTCTCAGAAGTGGCGCAGCTCTTTATCGACTTCATCATGAGTGAAGAAGGCCAGGCCATCGTGGAAGAAAATGGATTCATTCCGGTAATATAAGGAACTAAATGTTTTAAGCTTCTCCTCAATTTAATTATAGATTACTAAAAGACCTTTCGCACATCAGTGGAAGGTCTTTTGATTTTCCCTGCTTGTGACAATAAAACAATTCCAACATATTATAACTATAAATACTGAGATATATTATACTTGCACTGGAGGGAGTAATCATGCAACAGTATATAGTAAAACCAAACGATACATTATTTTTAATCGCAAAGGAATTCAATGTGCCCTTGGCACAGTTGATTGAGGCCAATCCTCAGATAGAAAACCCAAATTTAATTGATGTTGGGCAAACAATATTCATACCCACTTTGCCGGCGGTACCGGATCAGATCGACACCATGCTATCAACGGCTTTAAATATCATAGAGGATATTATTATGATGGACTGGCAAACCGCGAATAGCAGAGTGAACGAATTAAGGACGCTCATGAACAATCTGACGCCGATGCTGCGAGAGGCTAAAGTTCCGAATAATGTCATTTTCGGGCTGAATGCTGCAATCAGAAATACGGAACAGAACATTGCGCAAAGGAGGGCTTTTCCTGCAATGTCGCAGGCCAATCAAATTACCCAGCTCATTGCCGATGTCCTTGATTTTTTCAATGTAATCTTTCCGCCGGACATTTTGAGGCTGGCTTATTTTGCAAGGCAGATCATCTTGAATGTAGAGCAGAATGACTGGCCAGAGGCGCTCCAGAATTACCGAAGGGCACTGGCCGTTTGGCAAAGAATAAGGCCGGAATTGGAGACTGATTATGCCAGAGATGTTTCTAATTTTGATCAGGGATTAAATGATGTAAATGCATCAATAGACAGAAGAGACTACCGGAGTGCGATCAATGGTGCCAATCGGATGATGGAGCTCCTTACTATGATCGCAGCCGATTTCGAACAGCGATACACATAAAATTGAGAAGAAAAACGGCAGAAGGCCTGCGGAGCAGAACATGTTCCGCAGGTTTTTTCGTATTGACAGTCACGGATTAAAACAAAAACTACTCGCGAAAGAGAAAGAAAGATGGTAAAATTAAAGAATAGACGATAAAGAAAATGGAGATGCGACATGCTTTATATAATTTTAGGGATTGTTATGATATTCTGGGCTTGGATGCAGGCTGCAATGGGAAAACTGCAAAAATACAAGAAGGATGCCAGAGCGCAATGGGTCCGGGTGGATGCCCTCCTTCAGACGCGTTCTGGGTATATATTGGAGCTGCTAGAACTTGTTGACGAAAAGGGGTTGGAAGCGGGCAATCTGCTGGAGGATATTTTCGATCTGGGGGGAGGCTACTGCAGCTCCGACGACAGAGAAATCATCAGCGTCTGTGCGGAAAACGTGACGCCCCTGGTAGATCGTCTTCTTGAACTGGCACACGGATCTCCTGCACTGAGCGAAACGGAAGCGTTTCTGGAGCTTGAGAACAATTTGATGGAGCTGGAAGAGGAAATCGAAATTCAAAGTGAACGGTATAACAGTTCCATTGATTTGTATAATGAACACAGAGAAAAACCGAGCTTGCGCCTTCAGCGGAAAGTTCTGGACCCAATCCCATTGAGGGGGATTCATATCAGACCATATGATTCGAATTGGTCAAACAATAAGGAGGAACTATTATGAAAATCGGGCTGTCTCATATTATAGGGATTATATGCTTGCTGGTCATTCTCGGCTTTGGTGTAAAGGGGTTATTTGGGATTTGACATAAGTGGTCGGGGGGGGTCTGAATGAAAATATCAATGAAGGCTGCGATTATCGTTGGGTTACTTGCCGTTATTATCGGTGGAATTATGCTCGCACAGCAAGCGGAAACGGCTGCTGCTTTTGCCAATGAAAAAGAAGCAGAGGCAGAGGAAGCAGAACGCATGCAGGAGAAGCAAAAAGAGGATATCCTCACTCAGGCGGATACGTTATTGCAAGGGTATTTTTATCAAGAGGCCATCGATTTATTAAAGTCCGACCCCACAATGATCTCGACCGCTACAGATGATGCCATTACAGTAAAGCTTGCAGAAATTGAGAGCGCCAGTGCATCACTTGTAAAATATGAGGGGCCGGTTCAACACATCTTTTTCCACAGTTTAATTGTCTATCCTGAACTGGCTTTTGACAATAAAGGGCATCCTGCAAAAGGCTATAACATGTGGATGGCAACGGTCAGTGAATTTAAAAAAATACTTCCTGCGTTAGAGAAAAAAGGATATGTTCTATACCCTTTGACGGAATACATAGAACCGGAGCCTGAGAATCCGAAGAATATCAGATTAAAGGATATTTATCTGCCGCCCGGCAAAATACCTCTTGTCATATCGATTGATGATGTGAATTATTATGATTACATGAAGCCCGATGGGTTTGCAAATCGGCTGGTCATGGGAGATGACGGACGCGTCTGGACAGAGGTTATTACGCCGGAAGGGAAAGCTACCTTGACAAGAGACGGAGATGTCATGCCGATTTTGGATGATTATGTGGAAGCCCATCCCGGATTTTCATGGCGAGGTGCCAAGGGCACCCTTGCAATAACCGGTTATCAGGGTGCATTGGGATATCGCATCACTGACGGTCTGCCGCAGGAAGCGGAATGGCAGCGGACGGTAAAGAAAATCGCAGATACCATGAAGGCGGACGGATGGAACTTTGCCTGCCACAGTTATACACATAATAGCTATTTCAGGGATGGAAGTCTGACACTAAAATTAATAAAGCACGATACGGATCGATGGATTCAGAAAATAGAGCCATTTGTAGGGAAAACAAACATCTATATTTCACCCTTCGGCGTACATTTTAAGAAAGAGGATCCCAGATACCGTTACCTAATAGAACAGGGCTTCCGTATTTACTGCCCTGTAAGCAATGAACGAAGAATTACGGTGAATTCGGACAATGTCGTGATGCCTAGGGTAAATATTGATGGATATTCCATGAATTTCAGGCGAAATGAACTGGAAAAATATTATTTTGATGTCTCTGATGTTTTGGATCCTATGAGACCTAGATTACAGTGAAATAAGGGGGTAGTAAGATGAAGAAGAAAAGGATTGTGTTGATTTTGCTGTGTGCTGTTTTGGCATTCGGTTTATTTGGATTTACTGGCTGCGGCGGTTCGGATCCCGGCACTGATGAGCCGAATGGATCCACAGAACTTGAAGAAAAGGAGTACCGGGTTACTCTATTTTTTGCCAATGAAGCGTATATTTCCACCGGTGATGAGTCGCTGGAAAAATTTATGGTTTATGAGAGAGAACTGACCTCCAAACCCGGGGATGTTTATCAGGATGCGTTGGAACTCCTGAAGGCTTCTCCGGAAGAGGGTTACGGTACGGTGATTACCGAGGCGGTCAAGTTCAACGACGTTTATTTAGACGGTGATACGGTCTTTGTAGATTTAGACAGCAACGGGCTAAATGGAGGGTCGCTGGATGAAACGTTCCTGATCAGCCAGGTCGTAGGCACTCTGATTCACTCCTTTGATGAAGTGGTTCAGGTGCAGTTCCTGATAGACGGGGAAGAAGTCGAGACCTTGATGGGTCATGTAGACACGGCGGCTCCCTTTACGAAAGATTTATTTGCAGAGTAGGATAATATGCTGGAATATGAATTAGTACGCTCAAAAAGAAAAACCCTGGCCCTCTATGTGAGACGGGATGGAAGGGTTGAGGTGAGAGCGCCGCTCCGAACAAGCAAGGCGTATATTGACGATTTTGTTCTACAAAAACAGGATTGGATCGAAGGCATCCAAAATAAGCTGGCGATCAGACAGACCACAAAACGGATCATTCAATTGACGACCAAGGAGGAAGCGCAATATAAAAAACAGGCGAAAGCATACCTGCAGCAGAAATGTCAGGCTTTTTCCGAGGAGATGGGATTTCGCCACGGTGAAGTAAAAATCAACAGCGCAAAAACCCGCTGGGGCTCCTGCAATCGAAAGGGAGATATCAATTTCACATACCGCCTGATGCTTGTGCCGGAGGAACTCATTGATTATGTAGTTGTCCACGAGCTAGCCCACCGAAAGGAAATGAACCACTCTCCAGGATTTTGGTCCATCGTGGAGCAGACCATGCCGGATTATAAAGACAGAAGAAAAAAGCTGAGAGAGTACGAACATCAGGTTGAACTGATCATTGGACCAAGTTGAATAAAGAAAAAATGTTGCAGTGAATTACCTTTTTTCTTCGTTCCGGTGCAAGGTTTTTTAATACGGGGAGATAATACCTTCTATCAGAAAGATAGGAGGTATTTTTATGAGATTTACAATTCCAAGGGATATTTATTATGGCCGTGGCTCTTTGGAGATTCTGAAAGAGATCAAGGGGAAAAAGGCGGTTATCATCACAGGCGGCGCGTCCATGCAAAAATCAGGATTTTTGGACAGGACAAAGAAATATTTGCAGGAGGCCGGCATGGAAATCTTCCCCTATGAGGGCGTCGAACCGGATCCCGGCATTGATACGGTCATGAAGGGAGCGCAGTTCATGAAGGAGCATTCGCCTGATGTTATTCTGGCCATCGGCGGAGGCTCAGCCATCGATGCGGCCAAAGCCATGTGGATATTTTATGAGCATCCGGACACGACATTTGATGATGTAAAGAAGCCATTTACCGTACCGGCGCTGAGAGGAAAGGCAATTTTCATAGCGGTGCCTTCCACATCAGGCACTGCTACGGAGGTCACGGCGTTTTCTGTTATCACCGATTATTCTACAAAAATCAAATACCCACTTGCAGATTACAACCTGACACCCGATATCGCCATCGTAGATCCGGACTTGACGGATACCATGCCGAAGGAGTTGATCGCCTTTACCGGAATGGATGCCCTGACCCATGCAGTGGAAGCGTATGTGGCAACCGCAGCTTCGGTATTTACCGACCCGCTGGCACTTCATTCCATCAAACTGATCATCACCAATCTCGTCATGTCCCATGAAGGCAAAAAAGAAGCGGCAGAGACGATGCATTATGCCCAATGCATGGCAGGAATGGCCTTCTCCAATGCACTGCTGGGAATCACCCACAGCCTTGCCCATAAAACCGGAGCTAGCTTGGGCATTCCCCATGGGTTGGCAAATGCGATCTATCTGCCTTATATCATACGGTATAATGCAAATAAAGAGGCAGAGAACTATCATCAGAATGGGATATACTCCGCCAGAAGCAAGTATGCACAGATCGCAAAATACATTGGAGTGCTGGAGGAAGAGGAGACTATCCTAGTAGAAAAGCTCATCGGTTTTATCGAGTCCATCAACAACGCGCTGCATATTCCGGCATCACTGAGAGAAGCTGGAGTTGAAGAAATGGAATTCCGCAGAATGGCTGAGGGCATAGCGGAGCATGCGGCGATGGATCCATGTACCGGCTCCAACCCCAGAAAGGCTGACAAAGATGATCTAAAGAAGCTGCTTCATTGCATTTACGAAGGGAAGAAGGTCGACTTCTAAGCTGTCTCCTTTACTTTAAAGAGAAATTATGGTATAAATGAAGTTGGTATTTATATAAAATGACCTTATTTCAAGCAATTGAAACAAGATAGCAGTAGATAATGGAGGATAAGGATGAAGCAAAATGAAATCAGAGATATCTCTCTGGCAGCATTGGGTCGACAAAAGATAGAATGGGTTAAAAACAATATGCCTATTCTAAACAGCTTGGAGGCGCAGTTTTCGAAGGACAAGCCTTTTCAGGGAGTTAAAATTTCCCTGTCGGTGCATCTGGAGGCAAAGACGGCATATTTATGTGAGGTTTTAGCAGCCGGCGGTGCGGACATGGCTGTTACAGGAAGCAATATCCTCTCCACACAGGATGAAATTGCAGCAGCGCTGGCAGTGAAGGGCATGAAGGTATATGCATATCACGGCGCTACGGCGGAGGAATATGACAGACATATCGAAATGACCTTGTCCCACAAAGCGAATATCATCATCGATGACGGCGGCGACCTGGTTGGCTTGATTCACAGTACCAGACCCGATCTTGGCGAAGAGACCTGGGGCGGCTGCGAAGAAACCACAACGGGTGTGATTCGGCTGAAAGCGATGGAGCGGGAAGGCATCTTGAAATTCCCAATGGTAGCGGTCAACGATGCGCAGTGCAAGCATCTGTTCGATAACCGGTATGGCACCGGCCAGTCGGTCTGGGACAGCATTATGAGAAATACCAACCTGATCATCGCGGGGAAGACCGTCGTTGTTGCCGGTTACGGCTGGTGCAGCAAGGGCATCGCCATGAGAGCCGCTGCTTTGGGCGCGAAGGTGATCGTCACGGAAATTGATCCGGTCAAGGCGATTGAAGCCAAAATGGATGGCTACGATGTCATGACCATGAAAAAAGCTGCTCCCCACGGAGATATCTTTGTCGCGGCAACTGGCTGCGATCATGTCATTACCGTGGAACATATGCTGACCATGAAGGACAGAGCGATTCTGACCAATGCCGGTCACTTCAATGTGGAAGTGGATATGGCCGGACTGGAAAAGGCGGCAGTGGAAAAGAAGGAAACACGCAAGAACGTGATGGGGTATCAGCTGACAAACGGAAGATGGGTCAATGTCATCGGAGACGGCAGACTGGTCAATATTGCGGCAGCAGACGGGCATCCGGCGGAAATTATGGATATGAGCTTTGCAGTGCAGTGCCTGTCGGCCCTTTATATTTTGAATAATCGAGGCAAGCTGGAAAACAAGGTCATTGATGTTTCTGATGAAATCGACGATCTGGTTGCAAGAAGAAAGCTGGAAGCTTGGGGTATTGAAATCGACAAGCTCACTCCGGAGCAGGAGAAATATTTAAACAGCTGGAATTTATAAAGGTTACTCTTCATTTTAGAAAGGTGAACAGAATGAAATTTGCAAGCAGAATGGAGTGTCTGCAGGACAAGGCACTTTTAAATGCGATGGAACTAACGGAAACGGAGGACATGATCTCCTTTTCGGCCGGCTTTCCGTCACCGGAGACCTATCCTGTTGAGGAGATCAAGGAATCCTTTGATCAGGTCCTTGACCGGGAGGGGAAAGAAGCCTTGAGCTATTGCTCCACCAGCGGATTCGGAAAATTAAGAGAAATCATCGCCGATAGGATGAAGAATAAATTTGGACTGAATTATCGAACGGAAGAGGTTGTCATAACCAGCGGTTCCCAGCAGGCGCTTGATATGAGCAGTATGCTTTTTATCAACAAGGGAGACGTAGTATTGTTTGAAACACCATCCTATTTGGGAGCGGTCAATGCGCTGCGCGCCTATGAAGCGGAGCTGGTTGCATTGCCAACCGATCGTGAAGGTTTGATTTTGGATGCCCTTAAGAAAGCGCTGGATCAATACGGGGACCGGGTGAAGCTGATTTATGTCATCCCGGATTTTCAAAACCCGACGGGGAGAAGCTGGTCACCGGAACGGAGAGAAGCGTTCGTTGAATTCATCTCAGACTACGAAATTCCGGTTATCGAAGATGCGGCGTATTCCGAATTGTCCTTTGAAGACAAGCTGGAAAAACCGTTGAGCTACTACGATAAAAAAGGGCAGGTTGTTTATGTGGGAACCTTTTCCAAGACATTCTGCCCGGGGCTCAGGGTGGCATGGCTGTGCGCCAGAGAGAACCTGATGGAAAAGTACCTGATCTTGAAAAATGCAGCAGATTTGTCGTCCTCAGCAATCGCCCAGAGGCAGATGGCCAACTATCTGATGCATAACGACCTGGATGCCCATATCAAATGGATCACAGGCTTATATAAGGAACGACGGGATTGCATGATGGTCGTCATAGACCGAGAATTTCCAAAAGAGGCCCACTACGTGATACCAAAGGGAGGACTCTTTATCTGGCTTGAGCTGCCAGAGAATAAAGATTCCCGCGAACTGCTCCGCAGAGCGATGGCTGAAAAGGTAGCATTTATACCCGGAGGATCCTTTTATCCCAGTGGCGTGAAAAATAACGAGCTGAGGCTGAATTTTTCAAATTTGTCCCACGATGATATCGAAAAAGGGATGACGATTCTGGGTAGGCTTACACGAGCGTATCTGGCGGAATAATAGAAGATCGGATTTGGTCCGATCGTCCCTTCCTACTAAAAAACCCGACTTTCGTCGGGTTTGTCAGGGGTCCGAAAAGTTTGCCTATGGGCAAACTTTTCTATCTTGTGTAACAGTTACAGAATATGATTACCAGTAACAAGAAGAAAAACAGTAAGCTGGTATCAATTCCCTCTCCGCCAAGGAGTCCACATCCATCTGACATTTTTTAATCACCTGCTTCTATAAAAATAATTGATTTGTATTATAATTTATGAAGCGGTGGCAAAATGTGTTACAAAACTTTTTTAACAAATATATCGTCAGATGCTTTTTTTAATTCTTTCTCTCGTATTCTCTTCCCCCAGGATCTGCTGAATTTCCCAGAGGTCAGGTGACATGGCACGCCCCATCAACGCGATCCGAACCACAGTGCTGACATCCCCCACATGCCCTTTGTAAAGCTCGGGGTTTTTCTTATAGTCCTTTGGTTTTGCAGCATACCCGTTGGCCGTTGCAATTTCGCGGATTTTATCAAACCATAAAGCCTGATCATCGCTGTGGTCATAGCCTTCCAGATAAGCGGACAGGATGATTTTTGCATCCTCATTGCTCACATTTTCGGGATAGGCATCTTCGATTTTAAAATAGTCGTCATAGAAATAACTGATAAACTCAAACATCTGCCTTGCAAAGACGAAATCCTTTCTCGGCTTATCTCCTTCTCTGCCAAGATCAAGTATTCTCATAAGATATTCCTCCCGGCCCTCAAACAACCCGACAAGAGGCTGTTGGTAGGCTCCGGCCCAAGCCTTGAGAAACTCGCAAAGCTCGCTGGCAGGAAGCTTCACTAAAACATCCTTGCTGATATCGTTGAGCTTGTCCAAGTCGAAAAGGGTTCCTGAATTACTCATCTTTTCTACTGTGAAGGCAAAGGCTTCTTGGGGAGCATCAGGATTTTCCATACGCCATTCCTCGTAATTGGAATTCAATATGGTCAGGAGGTATTCTCTCACCGCCTTTGGATGGTAGCCCTCGCTGCGGTAATAATCCAGTGAAAGTTCCGGATCCTTTCTCTTGGAGAGCTTTCTTTTGTTGCCGTCTTCCATTTTCATGAGCTGTGCTGTATGGCAGTAAACGGGAAGAGGCCATCCCAATGCATGGAAAAGCTCCACGTGAATCGGAAGGGAAGGCAGCCACTCTGCACCTCTCACCACATGGGTCGTTCTCATCAGATGATCGTCAACCACGTGGGCAAAATGATAGGTTGGAATCCCATTGGCCTTCAGCAAGACCACATCCTGGTCGTTTTCCGGCATGGTCAGCGTTCCTCTGATTCCGTCTTCCACGGAAATCGTTTTGATCTCTTCCTCCGCGCAATCGTGAGTGCCCTTGGACCGCAGCCTTATCACGAAGGAATGGCCAGCCTGGATACGGCTTTCAATTTCTGCGGCAGAAAGATCTCTGTGCTTCGCCCATTTTCCGTAATAGCCCGGATTCTCCTTTAAGCTTTCCTGTTCTTCCCGAATCGCAGTCAGTTCCTCCTCCGTACAAAAGCAGGGATAGGCCTCGCCCCGCTGGACCAGCTGTTTTACATAAGTTTGATAGATTTCTGCCCTCTGACTTTGGGAATAAGGTCCGTAATCGCCTTTGTCACCCTCCATGGAAGCGCCTTCATCGAAGGTCACTCCAAAGAATTCCAGAGAGGAAATAATGGCTTCCACAGCACCCTCTACCTGCCGTTTGTCATCGGTATCCTCGATTCTAAGATAGAAGATTCCATCACTTTGATGGGCAAGTCGTTCATCTACAAAGGCGCCGTACAGATTTCCCAGATGAATGAAGCCCGTTGGGCTTGGACCCAGTCGGGTTACCTTAGCACCGGCAGGAAGCTTTCTTTCCGGGTAAATCTTTTCATAATCCGCAGGATCCTTTGTGATATTCGGAAAGAGCAGTTCCGCCAATTTGTTATAATCCATATTAATTACATCCTCCATTAGCCTCTATGATTTTGCCCGAATTTAACCGGGAATGATTCACTTAAACCATTATATACTGTGCCCAATTTTGATTCAATATAAATAGTACGGCATATATTGTAGTAAATATATTCAGGGGGCGCATAAATGGCAGACATGAACGGTATGAACAATCATTCCATCCCGTATGGACAGATGAATTTATTCAATACACTTAGAAAACTCTTACTTGAGCTGTCAATGTGGAGAAGGGCTTATCTGGTAAGCTACGCCTCAAATTCCGGTGATTTGGCAGCAGTCGGAAGCAAGCTCTATTCTATGCCGACGAGTATCGGAGATGTGCTGGAGGTATTCTTTGGAAGGACAATTGCAAGAAGAATAGAGATTATGATTCGACAACAAATCATAATCGGATCGGAAATCCTGCGAGCAGAAAAAGAAGGAAATATAGAAGAGATCAATGAAAGTACGAAAAGACTCTATCAGAATGCAAGTCAAATGGCAGACTACTTAGCTCAAATCAATCCCGACTGGGAGGAACAAAAATGGAATGATCTTCTTTATGAATACTATGAGACGACGATTCTTGAGATGGTAGCCGTATTGGCAGGCAAATACGAGGAGTCCATCGTATTGTTTGAAGCCATGGAAAATCAAGCACTGGGTATAGCGGATTATCTGGTGCAAGGGATCATTCCGTATTTCACTAAATAATGCATCAGAAGCAAAAAATGCCGAAGCAGAAAGCCTCGGCATTTTTCTCTTGGTAACCCGTAGGGGAGTTTGCATCTGCTCGCTCCACTCTCAGCTGCCGCCCTGCGAGGCCTCGTTCAGGCCTCTTGGACCGCTCACTGCTTGAAAGTCCACCGGACTTTCAAGAGGCGTTCGCGCCCTTATGGGTTCGACTCCCCTGCCATCAAAAACAAAAAATGCCAAAGCAGAAAGCCTCGGCATTTTTCTCTTGGTAACCCGTAGGGGAGTCGAACCCCTGACTCCGCCGTGAGAGGGCGACGTCTTGACCACTTGACCAACGGGTCTCACAGTTATTAATGATACTTTAAAAAGCTGAAAAAAGCAACTGTTTTTTGTCCGTTTGCCTTGTAAAATTCGAATATATTTGATAAAATCTAATATTAATCATGGGTAATACTACGGGATACATCCCGGGTTTGAATAGTACAGTTTAGTTCGGAAAGGGAGATGGCAAATGAAATATAGAAGTACAAGAGGTAGTAAGGACACAAAGAACGCGGCGCAGGCGGTGATTCAGGGAATCGCTCAGGATAAGGGCCTTTTCGTCCCGGAAAGCATTCCGCAGTTGCCGTTTGCCTTGGAAGATATGAAAGAAAAAACATATCAGGAGATTGCATTTGATGTGATTCGTAGCTTTTTTACAGATTACACAGAGGCTGAGCTTCAGGAATGTGTGAATGGTGCTTATGATAAAAAATTTGAGGCAGCAGACATCGTTCCGATGGTTAAAGCCGGTGATGTGTATTTTCTAGAGCTTTATCATGGCAAAACCGCGGCTTTCAAGGATATGGCCTTATCGATTCTGCCGTACCTGATGACAACAGCAATGAAAAAGGAAAAGGAAGATAAGAAAATTGTCATACTGACAGCAACGTCAGGAGATACCGGCAAAGCTGCACTGGAAGGGTTTACAGATGTGCCGAATACAGAGATCATTGTTTTTTATCCCAATGAGGGAGTCAGCCAGGTCCAGGAAAGACAGATGACTACGCAGGAAGGTGAAAACACCCATGTGTTTGCTATCCGCGGGAATTTCGACGACGCCCAGACTGGGGTGAAGAAAATTTTCAATGACAGTGATTTTGCAGAGGAGCTGGCAAAGCTTGGCTGCAAGCTTTCCTCGGCGAATTCCATTAATATCGGAAGACTGATTCCCCAAGTGGCTTATTATGTGTATGCCTATGCTAAGCTGCTGGAGAAGGGTGCAATCGGAATTGGGGACAAGATCAATATCGTGGTACCTACGGGGAATTTTGGGAATATACTTGCGGCATATTATGCCAAAGAAATGGGCATTCCCGTAGGAAAGCTAATTTGCGCATCCAATGAAAACAAGGTACTGACGGATTTTATCAATACCGGAATTTATGATGTGAAAAGGGATTTCTATCTGACAAACTCCCCCTCCATGGACATCTTGATTTCCAGCAATCTAGAAAGGCTTTTGTATCATCTGAGCGGTGACAACGGTGCTGAAATCGCAGCATTGATGGAAAGTCTGGAGAAGAATAAGCAATATGAAGTAAATGACAGTATGAAAAAGGGTCTTTCGGAATTTTGGGCATGTTATGCAAATATGGACGAAACCAACGCAGCCATCGGGAGAATGTATCGCGAAAATGGTTATCTCATGGATACCCATACTGCAGTTGGATATAAGGTTTATGAGGATTACCGCAACGAAACGGGAGACCAGACGGTAACAGTGATCGCATCTACTGCCAGCGCATATAAATTTGCGGACAGCGTGGCTGCTTCCATTGGTCTGGATATTGAGCAGGACGGCTTTGTCAATGTGCGTGCACTGCATGAGAAAACAGGGGTTAAAATCCCTGCCGGATTAAAAGGTCTGGAAACAAAAAAAATCAGGCACAAGGAAGTGCTTGATAAAGAAGATCTAAAAGCAGCAGTTAGGGATGCATTGAAATAACGGAAAAACGAACTCGATTTTCTTTGATACGGGAAACCATTTAATGCGGATAGACTACGGTCTGCCCTTTGCCATTCTCTTTCGCTTGGTAGAGAGCAGAATCTGCTTGATGGAACAGAAGGTTTTCATTCATATCCCCCTCCATATAGTAGGAAATCCCTGCGCTAAAGCTTATTTGACCGGATCTTATTATCGATCGAGGGATTTGTCTACATCTCTGTCGCAGTGTTTCCAGCCTCAAATAAGCGAGCTCTTTGGAGGCTTCAGGGTAAATAACGGCAAATTCGTCTCCGCCGTAGCGGGAAACATAGGCTTCTCCATCGTTACACTGCTGTTTGATCAGATTGGTAAATTGGAGCAAAACCTGATCCCCCTCCAGATGGCCAAAGTTATCGTTGATATCTTTAAAATCATCCAGATCAATAATTGCAAGGGACATGGGTGTCTTATGGTGCTTTGCCTTTTCCATTGTACTTTTTAATAGAGATTGGAAGGTCTTCTGATTATACAGACCTGTCAGGGAATCATTTCGGGCCTCCTCTTTCAGAGAGAGTTGGGCTTGATAGCTCGTATAGACATAATCACTGTTCGCTTTATTATACGCGATCAAAACAGTACTCAGAAGATAAGCCGTGAGCAGCAGCGTTATGGCGACGGCTGCATTCAAATAGAAATAGACCGAGTCATGGTTATACATTGCAGAATGTATTGTTGAAAAAATAAGCAGAATACAATTGATGATGGTGATGACACCTGTCATCCTCTTTTGACCAAACAGTATGGTAATAAAAATTGGGATTGTGAAGATTGTCAGGATCGCACCGACAACACAATGGATATAGGCCATTACAGCGGCCATTAAGGAAGCGGTTATCAATAGGGAGTAGTTTTTTATTTGAACCTTGATGTTCATTGCATTGACTCGATGACAAAGAATCACCAAGACAGCATTGATTGCGGTAGGCGTAATAATAAAACTGATTATGTACTGAAAGTCATGGGGAACCTCTTCGTTCAACAGACCACGATTTCGAAAAGCAATAAAAACAATAACTTCTACCGTAAAAATCAATGCAACAATTACGTAGAAGACTCTGATGATCTTTTCTCTCCAATGATCAAAGGACAAATTAGGCTTCGTAATTTCCATAAAACAGCAAAGACCTCCTGTCGGGACAATTATACTTCAAAATTTTACAAGATTCAAACTGTTTATGGCTAAAAATTCAATTAATTCCGTAATTTGATTGCAAATAATTATTTATGCAAGGACTTGCTTTTTCAATGAATATATGTTAAATTATTAGATGTGTCTTAACAGAGGTACACTTGAATTGGAGAGTTGACCGAGTGGCTAAGGAGCTCGCCTGGAAAGCGAGTAAGGTGTTAAAGCCCCGTGGGTTCGAGTCCCATGCTCTCCGCCAATAAAACAAAAGACGAGGATTCATGCCTCGTCTTTTGTTTTATTTTTGTTCAGAAGCATGGGACGAGAACCCGAAAGGGCATCAAGCGTTTGAACGGCAAAGAAAAACAGCATGCTATGCTGTTTTTAGCTTGATGGGCCGAGCCACGTGAGATGGCGAAGGACGGCAGCTGCGACCAGAGGAGCAGATGTAAAGTCCCATGCTCAATCATCACTGGATGATTGGGGACGAGAACCCGAAAGGGCGCGAACGTCGGGAGAAAGTCCCAGCGGACTTTAGAACAGAGAGCGGTCCAAGATGCCTGAATGAGGCATCGCAGGACGGCAGAACGGAAGAATTCCTATCCAGCTAAAGCTGGGGAATTCCCGTATGGCACCTACCGGACATTTGCTGCGCACATGTGGTTAGGTGCGCATGAGACCATAGGGAGCAGCTGCAAAGTCCCATGCGCAATCAAAAGGAATCAGCTCTAGACTATGTAATTAAAGTTGCTGCAGAAGAGTGGAGCAATATGTCGATTAGAATTTATTTTATTTTAAACCATACTGTAATATAATTGCTGCAACTTACTATAACCTTTTATTTTATAATTTCTTCATCTCTGAATTTCTTATTCGTATTAAAACAGGTAATCGCGAAACGGCAACAAAAAAATAAATTCGTAATAATTAATATGAAAGGAGGATATCTTGAAATTTTCATTGAAACTTAATCGTTATTGTATAATTTAATAAAAATGATGAGAGGAGAAAAACATGTCAGTAAAACCTGAGAAAAAATGGCAAGATAATGAGCATATGTTAACACCGGTACCAATAGCAGAAAGAAGGTCAACATCAGCCCAAATACTTGTTTGGGTAGGTTTCGGATACGTTGTAACGGGGCTTTTTGTGGGAGGTGTCCTAGCAGGTTTTGGAGGCCAGCCAGGAGTATCACCTTCAATGGCTGTGGGGGCTGTTATTATAGGCATGGGTGCACTTTTTCTAATTACTTCATTTCTTGGGGTTATAGGGCAAAGAACCGGTATGAGTTTAGCACTTGTTAGTAGATATTCTTATGGTTCTAAGGGAGCCAGTATTCCTATGATCGTCATGGCACTCTTAACCCTAGGATGGTTTGCAAGTATTACTGGAATGGTTGGATCAATATGGGGAGCGTTCATTGGAAATAGGTCAGGCATCATCATATTTGATCCGTCCGGCATAGGCTATGAAGGAATCCCACCAATAACATTAGAAATCTTTCTCGCATGTGTGATAAGCGGTTTGGTATTCACTGCCACAGCTTTTTATGGGATCAAGGCTATTGAATGGGTTGCCAAGCCTGTGGCTCCAATCATATTAATTATCGCGGTATACACAGGTGTTACAATGCTGGCTGAGGGAGGCGGCATGGATGCATTTCTGGCAGAAGCAAGCAACATTGGGGGTTTGGGCTTAGGCAGTGCAATTACGGTAGTTGTGGGTAGCTGGATAGCAGGTGCAGTTATGGGGGTTGATTTATTTAGGTTTAATAAGTCAGTGGCTGCAGTATTTGCTTGTGCTGCGGCATGTTTTATATTTACGAATCCTCTATTGAATCTTGTTGGCTATATTGGAGCTGTTTCCGTGGGACAATTTGATTACGTAGTTTGGATGCTTGGAAAAAGTGTTTTGCTTGGTATCATTGGTGTTTTCGCATGGACGACTTCCTTGTGGACGACAAATAATGCTGAATTATATTGTAATTCCTTATATATGGGACCTGTATTTTCGTCATTTGGAAAAGTAATTGATAGAAGGAAGTTAGTTCTATATGCAGGAATTATAGGGACTTTATTGGGATCATTAGCTTTCTATCAAATACTCTTTGGTGCTTTCATCACGATTCTTGGTGCCGCTGCACCACCACTTGCAGGGCCGCTATTAGCCGATTATTACTTTGTTAAGAAACAGAAGTATGATGTGGATTTATTTGACAAACAACCTAAGTTTAGGCGCACAGGGGTGGTATCTTTTCTTATTGGCGGTAGTCTTGGAATCATATTTCAGTACTTCTTACCATTGCCATACGGATTACCATCTGGGTTAACTGCTTTAATATTGACAATAATTTTATATGTGATTCTTTATAGATACTTAGAAAAGCCTGTGAAGGAGGAAGCGAAGGAATAGAGATAGAAAGTAAAGGAGATATGGAACATGAGAAAAATATTCTTAAATGAATTTACTACAAAAGAAATAAATCAAAAATTGAAAGATAATGAATTGGATAGCGCCATAACGGTGTTTGGCAGTTGTGAAAGCCATGGGAATCATATGTGCCTTGGTCCCGATTTGTTTGTGCCAACTGAGATAGCAAGGCAGGCTGCGCTTCGATTACATAAGACAATCGTTGTTCCAGGGATTCCTTTTGGTGCATCTATGCATTATAACCAATTTCCCCTGTCAATCACCATGAGGTTTGAAACAATAATAGCAATAGCAGAAGACATATTTGATAGCCTTATCCTTCATGGAATGAAACATATCTTAATTTTAAATGGGCATGATGGAAATATTCCGGCGCTAGAAATAGCTGCCAGAAAGGTAAAAGATCGGCATAAAGATGCTGTGATTATTTTTATCCCCGCTTGGTGGGAGATTACAGGGCATAAAATGGTAGAAGACTTCGATGTGTGGAATGGTTTAGGGCATGGTGGAGAAGGTGAAACCTCAATTACTATGGCTGTAAGGCCGGATTTGGTATCCATTGAGGATGCAGTGGGGTATACTCCAAAGGATACAATTAGACTATGTGACCATTCTTCAATAATATGGGATATCAAGGAAATTACTCATACAGGAGCAACTGGAGACCCATCAAAGGCAACTCGTGAAAAAGGTGAGAAAATGCTGAAAATCATGGTTGATTATATAGAGAAGACGATACTAGCGTTTGAAAAGGACAATTGGAACTATGACCTGCGACAATAAAACGATTTTGAACCTTTTAAAAAACCAAAGAGGAGCTGTAGCACTAAGAAATGAGTGCACAGCACCTTTTTTAATAGCGTAAAAAACTAAACTAATTCGGCATTTGTTCGAGATATAGAATATAGGAAAAATGAGGCAGGCAATTATTAATTTGACCTTGTTAAATATTGGAATTCAAGGGTATCAGTATTTTAAACTGTGACAAAAGTGCAGTGATGAAATTGAATGAAGGTTAATTGAAATGAAACCCCCCCATTTTAAACGAATAAGAACGAAGCGCCTGGTTATGATCGTTGTAATGATCGGCTTATGGCTGTTGGCTGACATTGGTTTTGGAATGACACATGTTTCCTTTGCTATGGAATCGAAGGAAGGTCAGGCCGATGTTGTATTTAAGCGCGTTCTTGTTTTAAACTCCTATGATGAGGGCTATCGCTGGACCAGTGAGCAGTCAAATGCAATCACAGACAGGTTAAAGGAAGAATACGATGATATTTTAATCTTTGTGGAGTATATGGATGCAAAATATCATCCCGAAAAAGATAATTTAGCCCAGCTTTATGAACTGTATCGTTACAAGTATTCCAAAATAAAAATTGATCTGATCTTTGCAACGGATAATGATGCACTGGAATTTGCATTAGAACATCGAGGGGAGCTGTTTTCTGATGCACCGATCGTATTCAGCGGGATAACGGAAGATGCCGCAAACACAATGGTAAAGGGGCATGAAAATATCGTCGGGGTCCTTGAAGTTACGGATCCGGCCGGTACGATGAAGGCGGCAGCGAAAATCAATCCTGACATCAGCAGGGTGTACATCATTTATGAAAACTCTTCGACCGGAAGAGATTCTAAAAAGCAGATTATCGAGGACCATGTTCAGGATCAGTATGAGCTGATCTCCCTCAATATGCTGCCCATTGATGAGATATTGGAAACCATATCTATGCTGGAGCAGGACAGTGCTGTTTTGTTAGGGGCGTATACCGTCGATGCAAAGGGATTCAAAATCCCGGCAGATAAATTCGCAAAACTGATTAGCGAAGCCAGTTCGGTGCCTGTTTATGATTTATGGAATTTCAGAATGGGCGATGGTGTTCTTGGCGGGAGTTTGCTGTCCGGTTCTACCATGGGAGAATATGCGGCAGACCTCGGCGTTAGACTTCTGAACAGGGAACCAATCGAGTCGATGCAGATTGTCAATCATAAAGTGGTGGAGAGCATATATGATTATGAGCAGTTGGAACGCTTCAATATTTCTATGAGCCTGCTTCCGGAGGGGAGCCAGATCATCAACAAGCCGTTTTCTTTTTATGAAACGTATAAGGAATTGGTAATTGGAACGTCCTTTGCATTTATCGTTTTGCTAATCTACATCATGCTTTTAATTAAGAATATTGGCAAGAGAAAAAAAGCAGAAATGAAGGTTCATGAATCCAATCAGGAATTAACAGCATTATACGGGCAGATGTCTGCCATCGACCAGCAACTCAAATATCAATTGAGTGAGCTTTCTGTTGCCCATGAAAAACTGCAGCTGAGTGAAGCAAAATACAGGATGGTTGCCGAAGCAACGAATGACATTGTTTGGGATTGGAATATGGACAGCGGCATTATCCGCTATTCCGGAGGACTGAAGGAAATATTAGGCTATGATGATGCGGAAATTTACAGAAAAGAAGATTGGCTTCAAATTGTTGTATCAGAAGATGCCGAATATGTAAAAACAGCGATAGAGAAATTTGTTCAGAAGGATAGCAATGAGCCGGTTTGTGAGTACCGGGTCAGGCATAAAGACGGAAGAACAATCTGGATTTCCACCAAAGCAAAAATGCTACTGGACCAATCTGGGAAGCCTTCTAAAATCGTAGGTTCCCATATCAATATTACAAGGCTGAAGGAATACCAAAACAGAATTTGGGAGATGGCTTATTATGATGAATTGACGAAGCTGCCGAACAGGGCATATTTGAAAGAGTATGTCACGAAGCAAATCAATTCAAACTACGCAAACGAACTTGCCATGATCTATATCGATATTGATGACTTTAAAGCGATTAATGATAATTTTGGTCATAGTGAAGGGGATAAGCTCCTGATTGAAGTCGGAAACATGTTAAATGAAATTACCGAGGAAGAAAACATTGTGTTCCGTCAAGGTGGGGATGAGTTTGTCGTGGTGCTGAATCACGCGGATAGGAATGATTCCATCAGGGATTATGTCGCAAGGATGAAAGCCAAATTTGAAGACCCCATAAAACTGACCGTGGGCGAATTCCATATCACACTAAGCGGAGGAATCGTTGTCCATCCTTCGGATGGGGAAGACTTCAATACACTATTAAAAAATGCAGACATTGCAATGTATTATGTGAAAAATAACGGCAAGAATAATTTGGAATTCTTTAACAATGACATGGAAAAAGGGGTAAAAGAAAAACTATTATTGGAAAACAGTCTTAGAGCGTCTGCAAAAGAAATGAACTTTACGCTGCATTACCAGCCGATCGTTGATATCGTTTCTAGGAAGATACTCAAGTTCGAAGCCCTGATCCGATGGAACAGCCCCGAATTCGGTGTAATTCCTCCGTCGGTTTTTATTAAGCTTGCGGAAGAAAACGGCTTGATCGTTCCCATCGGCAGCTGGGTTATAAGGCAAAGCTGTATCTTTGCAGCCCAGTTGGCATCGAACGGGTATTCCGATGTGTCTGTCTCAATTAACATCTCGCCGATTCAACTGAGACAGAGAGATTTTGTTCCGCTGATCAAGGATGCTCTGGCGCAATCTGGTGCTGAGGCAGAAAGAATAGAACTTGAAATAACGGAATCACTTTTAATTGATTCCTTCGACTTAAGCCTGAAAAAACTCAATGAAATCAGAGAGCTTGGAATGCAGATATCATTGGATGATTTTGGACAAGGGTACTCCTCATTGACCTATTTAAGAATGCTTCCAATCAGCACCCTTAAGATAGACAAAGCATTTTTAAATGATTATATTAATATTGACCGAAACGACCAAATTATCTGTGCGATCATTGATCTCGCTCATGGAATGAAGATCAGGGTTGTGGCTGAAGGAGTGGAGACCACAGAGCAGCTTCAATTTTTGAGGAAGAATCATTGTGATTTGATACAGGGATATTTGATCAGCAAACCGGTTCCGGAAAGGGAAGCCTTTGCATTGCTGAAGTAACATATTAAATGGATTACCATCTGCTGATAAATAGCATTTTATCGGTAGGTGGTATTTATTTTGCCCTGAAGAGGATTTGATCTTTTTCAGGGCACAAAAACTATTTACAAGAGATAAAAGATACTATATAATGAGTTCGATGAATATATTCGACGAACCAGTTCAAATTGTCAATTAAACTTTAGAAGGAGGGAAAAGCTTTGGAAAGCATGAAACAAAAATTAGTTGGGATTGTTGGAGCAAAAAATGTTCTCGACAGTCAAGAAATTCTTGAATCTTTTTCAAAAGATCAAAGTTTTGCAGTACCAATGATGCCTTTGTTGGTTGTAAAGCCTGAAAATGCTGCGCAAGTTCAAGAATTGGTAAAGTGGGCAAATGAAACAAAAACACCACTTGTACCAGTGAGCTCAGGTGCACCACATTTCAAAGGAGATACCGTACCAAGTGTTCCCGAATCCGTTATCGTAGATTTAAGTGGAATGAATAAAATCATTAGCATTAACCGTCAGCAAAGAATGGTTGTGATTGAACCAGGGGTAACTTACGAACAACTTCAACCGGCATTGGCAAAAGAAGGAATGACACTCTCTACTTCATTAAGACCGAAGGCAAATAAATCTGTAGTAACAAGTGTTTTGGAAGTTGAACCAAGACTTAACTGCCTACATCAATTTAACTATACAGAACCAATCAGATGTACAGAAGTTACATATGGAGATGGTAACCAGATATTTACAGGAGAAGCCGGTAACGGAGCAAAAGATTTAGAAAAACAATGGGAACAAGAAAAATGGCAAGTACATTCCAATGGTCCCCAAATGGTTGACATGCTAAGAGTTGTGATTCAAGCACAGGGGAGCATGGGAATTGTGACTTGGGCATCTTTTAAATGTGAATTGCTTCCTACGATCAAAAAAATGTACATAGTACCAGCGAAAAAATCAACTGATTTAGAGGATTTTGCTTATAAAGTGATATGGTCGAGATTTGGTGATAAGCTTTATATGATGAATAGAGCCTATCTTGCTAATTTACTTGGTGAATCTTCAGATAAAATAGCTGACCTAAAAGAAGAATTACCAAATTGGGTTGCAGCTGTTGGTATCTCAGGAGATATTATGCTACCAGAAATGAAAGTAAGTGGGCAAGAAAAGGATATTGCAGAAATCGCGAAACTTGCAGGATTAAAATTTCTTTCAGCGATACCCGGAGCAACCGGAGAAGAAGTGCTTTCTAAATCAATCAATCCTTCGGGAGAAAAATATTGGAAACAAACGAAAAAAGGTGCATTCCAAGATATATTCTTTATTACAACTCTTGATAAAACTTCTAAATTTATCGACGCTATGTATGAGCTTGCAATTGAAGCAGGATATCCGACAGAAGATATCGGTATCTATATCCAGCCACAGCATATGGGTACATCCGTTCACTTAGAATTCAATTTACCTTACGATCCTGATAATACGAAAGAAGTGAAAAAAGTCAAAGGCCTATATGAAAAAGCAAGCAGAGAAATGTCAAAGCTTGGTGGATATTATGCAAGGCCATATGATATTTGGGCTGGAATCCAATTGAATAAAGATGCTCAATCCTATGAGATCTTAAAGAAAATGAAAAATATATTTGATCCAAACAATATCATGAATACCGGAAAACTTACCTTAAAATAAATATAGAAAAGGAGGATTTAAAGATGGCTTTACAAGATTTCAGACCTATGATGGAACGTTGCAGCAGCTGTGCCGGCTGTAAGTTCATTCCATTTGAAAAAATAAAAAGCTTAAGATTTGGAGAAAACTGTCCAAGTATAGGCTACTACAATTTTATGACTTATTCAGCCCGCGGACGTTTTCAGTTAAGTCAAAGCTTGCTTGACGGAAGAGCAGAGCTTGATGATACTGTCACAGAAGCGATTCACTCCTGTACATCTTGTGGTTATTGCGATATAGGATGTAAGATAACCAGATACAACCTGGAAGTATTGGAACATAACATTGAGCAAAAGGCATATGCAGTTGAAAATGGTAAAACATTAGAAGGACAAAAGCCTGTTATGGACAATCTTGCGAAAGAAAACAGCATGATTCCTGGAACGAAAAAAGCAAATCGTACGGATTGGGCAAAAGACCTTAACCTGAAGGATTTGTTTAAGGAAAAAGGGGAAGTTGCTTTCTTTGCCGGATGTAAATACAGCTACGATCCTAAACTTCAAAAAGTAGCGCAAGCTGCAGTTAAATTGCTGCAAGGTGCCGGAGTAGATTTAGGATACCTGGGAGCTGCTGATAACTGCTGTACAGGTCGTGCACATCAAATGGGATTCTATAAAGAATTTGAAAAGGGTGCAGCGGGCAACATGAAAGCATTCCAAACTGCCGGAGTAAAAACCATCGTGACGCCATGTTCCGATTGCTATCATGCGTTTAAACGTCAATATGCGAAATTAGGATCCGATGTCAAAGTACTTCATGTTGTAGAGTATGTTGACCAATTAATTCAAGAAGGCAAAATTAAATTTACAAAAGCAGTTCCAATGACTGTAACTTACCATGATCCTTGCCATCTTGGAAGATTGGGTGAAGAGTATATCCCATGGGAAGGCAAAGAAAAGAAAATCTATAACCAAATTCACACTTGGGAACCGAAAAGGCCTAGATACAATGGTATCTATGGAATCTATGATGCTCCAAGAAACATCTTAAATGCAATCCCAGGCGTAAAACTGGTTGAAATGGAAAGAATCCGTGAATATTCATGGTGCTGCGGAGCAGGCGGCGGATGCAATGAATCCAATCCGGAATTTTCTGCATGGACTGCCAGCGAAAGAGTAACTGAGGCAAATGCGACAGGTGCAGATGCAATGGTAACTGCTTGCCCATGGTGTAAAGATAACTTTGTAAATGCTGTTGATGAAGATGGTAATAAGATTGAAGTCTTAGATATCATCGAACTCGTACAGCAAGCAATGTGAGAGGAGGTAATAGAATGGCTTTATCAAGAGAAATTTACCAGGCCCTCGAAGCGATTGTCGGAAAAAGAAATATTTCTGACAATATCGGGGTATTAGAAACATATCGAAGTATTCCGGCTCAAGGTTCAGCACACTACGGTCCATCGGAACATTGGACACCACTTCCCCAGGCTGTTATTTTGCCGGCAACCACAGATGAAGTAAAAAATGTTACCAGAATTTGTAATAAATATGGGATAGAGTTTAAAGCATCAACTACTTTCTGGTCAACCATGGGTTATATAGGCGGTGATTATGCGATTCAGATAGATCTGAGACGTATGAAAAGCGTAGAAATTGATGTGAAAAACATGACTGCCATTGTTGAACCATTTGCGATTGGTGCAACGGTTCAAGCAGAAGCGATGAAAGTTGGATTGAACCTTAATATTCCCGGTGTAGGATGCAGTGCTTCTACATTGGCAAATTTTTCATCCTGGATCGCATTCGGCCCCAATTCAATCTCAATGGGACAGGGTTCGGAGAACATACTCGGTATGGAATGGGTTCTTCCAAGTGGAGAAGTAATGAGAACAGGTTCCCTTGGTTCCGGTGACGGCTGGTTCTGCGGAGAAGGCCCCGGACCAAGCCAAAGAGGCTTGCTCAGAGGTATTTTTGGAAATGCCGGATCAACCGGTGTTTGTACGAAAATGGCTGTAAGACTGCATCCGTGGCCAGGTCCTACCAGTTTACCTACAAGAGGTTCTGCGCCGGCATACAAAATGGATGATCTTGGTGACAACTTTAAGTGTTATACCCTTTGCTATCCTAGCTGGGAAGCCTGGGCACGCAGCATACAATACTTTTATGAATGCGACGTGGTATATTCAGGACACAGGCAGTTCAATATGTTCGGTAGGGATTTAAAGGCATATATGTTAAAAATCATTACGAATCCGGACGGGCAGCTTGCTGACTTGGAAACTTTATCACAAGATCCATATTTGCAAAAACAAAATGAAAACATGAAATTTGAATATCAAATCATCATTGCAGGTTACACAAAACGGGATATGGAATATAAAGAAAAAGCAGTCGAATATGTACTTGAACAAACCGGCGGCTGGAAAAACGAAATGATGCTTGAAAAGGATATGCATGACTACGCACTCTTATACTTAACAAGAATGGGACATAAAAATCTTAACTTCGTTATGTGTGGTGCGTATGAAGGTACCTTCGGGTTGTCCGGTAACGTTTGGAAAGCAATACAAGTTGCCGAAGAAGCTGCTGCCAGAAAGAAATACTGGGAGCAAAACCATACGCATATTGCTGCTACCGGTGGCGAATCTGCAATGGGCAGTTTATCCGGAATTGGCGGCGGCGGCGCTACCGGTTGGGAATTCTTTGTGAACTTTGATGCTTACGACAAAGAATCCATTAGAGGAACATACGAATTTATTAACGGCAACCAGGAATTACATAATAAGTATGGTTTCGGTCCGGATTTCTGCAGATGGAATTCTGATGTAAGACATATGAATGGATACAACTATACGCAGGAGGAACACGACGCGATGTTCGTCAATGCACCGCAGCCTTGGGTTTATGCTTATCAGTATAAAATCAGAGAAGCGCTTAACCCGAACAACCTATGCGGAACATATTTGAGAACAGTGGATCCAAGCAAACTTGAAAAATAAGCGAAATAGCATGTCAATTGTTGATAACCGTCATCTTATAAGGATGGCGGTTATCTTATGCAGCCAAAGAGGAAATTTCGGTATAGTCTGTGATGTAACAAATAAAATTGTCGACATGTTTGACCGAATGCATTATACTAAAAACAATAAACAAACATTCAGGAGGGCCTTATATGAAAAAATTTACTTCACGTCAGCTTCAGGCACAAAAAACGAAACGCAGGATATATAACGCTGCCGTTGATCTATTTAACAAACAGGGATTTGATAATACGACAATTGAGGATATCAGCAGAAAAGCCGACGTATCTGTAGGTGCTTTCTATCATTACTACACTTCAAAAGCAGAAATATATTCCGAGCTTTATAAAAAGATCGATGTATATTATGAAAATACCGTCGCCGATCAATTGGATAAGGAAGATTTCTATGAGAATATCATCCTTTATTTTAAGCATTATGCCGAATATATTAGCGCAAGGGGAATCGATACGGTCAAGCAGCTGTATAACACGCAAAACGCCTTATTTCTTGATAAAAGCAGGTATATGTACAAGCTGCTTAACGAAGTCATAAAACGAGGCGAAGAAAAAAACCTCCTTACAAACGACTTGAGTATAGATGAAATCGAGGAATTCCTGGTGGTCGTTTCAAGGGGTGCCGTCTATGACTGGTTGCTTCACAACGGAGACTATGATCTGGAAGGGAAAATGGTGAAGTATATATCAGAAATGAGGCATATTGTAGTAAGATAAGCAGGTACTTTAGAATCCTTCCCGATACACCCTTTATAGTATGAAAGAGCAGGAACAGCGATCCTTGTATTACGCAGACCAGGGCGCTGTTTTGTTTATGTCGCAGAAATACGAAAACTAAAATTGATGTTTGAATATTATCCGTTTCCTTAGAAGTATTTTATTGCAATAACACAAAAAATAATATAAAATTGAATTAATTCATTGAACGAGTTATGTAAATAATCTGAAATTATCATAAGATTTTTAAGGAGGATTTTGAAATGGCAATACTTGAAGAAGTCAAAACTATGATTGAGGATGGCGAAACGAAACTGATTACTGAAGTGGTGCAGAAAGCGATCGACGAAGGAACCACGCCGGAAGACATTCTGCAGGCAATGATAGACGCCATGAGTGTCGTAGGAGACAGATTCTCAACAGGGGAAATCTTCATACCTGAAATGCTGATGGCAGCGAAAGCAATGAGTGAAGGCATGGACATTCTCAAACCGCTTTTGGTCGGCAGCAGCAGCACGAATGCATTAGGAACCTGCATTATTGGAACCGTAGAAGGCGACCTCCATGACATTGGTAAAAACCTTGTTTCGGTGATGATCGAAAGTGTCGGCTTTCATATAATAGACCTTGGTGTAGACGTGCCCACAGCCAGATGGATCGAAGCCATCAAAGAAAACCAAAACGTCACCTTAGTAGCTTGTTCCGGGCTTCTGACAACCACAATGCCGGCGATGAAAGAAACGGTCCAGACCATCAAGGCCAGCGACCTGAACGGATTAAAAGTCATTGTGGGGGGGGCGCCTATCACCCAGGAATACGCCAACGTGATTGGTGCCGACGGCTATTCAGCGGATGCCGGAAGTGCAGCTGTTAAAGCAGTCGAATTAGTGAAATCAATGTAATAATAAGAAGAGGAGGGCGGTTCAGATGTTAACGAGGCGGCAAAATTTACTTGAGACAATAACCGGTGGGAAGCCGGATCGATTCGTCAATCAATATGAATTTATGGAATTAATCATGGAAGCACCCCGTGATGATAGGCCCAAGCCTGGAGGAACCCGCAAAAGTAAATGGGGTATTACCTTCGTCTGGCCGGAAGGTCAACTTGGGGTCTTCCCTTTACACGACGCGGAGCACAAGGTCTTAAAAGATATCACCAAATGGAGAGAGTATGTTCATGCACCGGAAATCGATACTACGGAAACGGTCTGGGCAGCGGCAGTTGCCCACGCTGATCGTGTCGACCGGAAGGATCAATATGTCGCAGGGATCTATTTATCTGGTGTGTTTGAAATGACCCATCATCTGATGGGCATGACAGAAGCAATGATGGCTTTTTATGAGGAGCCTGAGGCTATGCATGAGCTGATCGATTACATAACAGAGTATGAACTGGCTTATGCCAAGGTTCTCATTGAAAAAATCCATCCGGATTGTATTTTTCATCATGACGACTGGGGCGGTCAAAAAAACTCATTTGTATCCCCGTCTATGTTCAAAGAGTTCTTTTTGCCGGCATACAAGAAAATATACGGCTTCTATAAATCCAACGGTGTGGATCTAATCGTACACCACAGTGATTCCTATGCTGCGAATCTGGTCCCCTATATGATTGAAATGGGTATTGATATCTGGCAGGGCGTTATGACGACCAACAACACGCCGGAACTGATCAAAAAATATGGCGGACAAATCTCCTTCATGGGTGATATCGACAGCGGTGTCGTCGATTTCCCGGATTGGACACCGGAGATTGCAGCCAGAGAAACAGAGAGAGCTTGCAGGAATTGCGGTAAACTGTATTTTATCCCAAATTTAACCCAGGGGCTGAATGTAAGCTCATTCCCGGGCGTATACGAAGAGGTCAGCAGATCGATTGATAGATTAAGCCGGGAGATGTTCTAAATCATCTAAAATAGCATGAGGCAATCTTTTACAGACTTGTATTAGCGATCCTACGGCGAAAGCCGGGGGATCGCTATTTTACTAATTTTTTATGAACAAAAAAGATATAAACCAAAATGGATAGAACGGCGCAGGCCGAGGAAGCCAGGTATACTGTTGTAAATCCGGTAACTTCTAGTACCACACCCCAAACGAGAGCGCCAAATCCTATCCCGATATCCATCGCAGCCAAGAGTGTTGAAGTTGCAGCGCCTCTTCTCGTTTCCGGACATAGTTTAATTACGATGGCATTGGTCAGAGGATAAGCTGTTCCAAATCCAATGCCGAAAAAAACAGCAGCCATCAGAACGACTGCCAATGTGCTTGCAAAAGCAAGTGTTACCATTGACAGGAATAGAGCTGCAAGGGATGGGATCAGGACAATCCGAAATCCATGCTTGTCTGCAAGCTTCCCCGTCGTGAGTCTTGAAATGAATACGGCAATGGAATATACAATGAAGAAGCTGCCAATATGTTCTATTTCACGCGCAAGACCATAAGAAGGCAAAAAAGCAATGACCGATCCGAATGTGAGAGAAACAAAGAACATAACCAAAGAAGGTAACAGGGAGGTCTTTTCAAAAAAAATAATATTTTTTACTTTTGCATTTTCAATTGGAATTTTTTTTTCATATTGAATCAATAATGAAAACAGCAACCCCATTACCCATATAATCAGCACCCATAGGAACATGAATTTGTAGCCCGAATGGATGCTTAGATATAGTCCTAAAGCGGGGCCAATCGCTGTACCGATTATGATCGATATTCCATAATAGCCAATTCCTTCTGCAAGACGTGATTTTGGAGTCAGATCAGAAGCAATGGTTCCCGAGGCAGAAGTATGAGCACTAAAACCAATTCCATTGATCAAGCGCAATAAAATTAATAGAAAAACAGAGCTTGCTATATTATATAAAACAGACACGATTACAAATATCATTGCGCCTGTTACAAGTACGAATTTTCTTCCTTTACAATCAATGAATGAACCAAATACAGGTCGAAACAGCAGAGCTGAAATCGTGAGGGCAGTTATCATCAAACCGGCAATCACATTGCTGCCACCCAGCTCCATGGCGTAAAGAGGCATCGTCGTCATTAACATGTAATGTCCGGTATAGGAAAGAATACTTACTACCAACATTAAATTATAGGGCGTTGTAAAGATCTTGTTTTTTATGAAAGCTTCTTCTTTGAGCATATAACTGTACTTCCTTGTTCAAGATTTATATTAACAATCAAAATAAACAAGAATGAAAACAGCTATGTTCGTTTCTCACATAGCTGTTTTCTATCATATGAGGAGATAAAAAGCACCATTACGTTTCTTCTTATTTAATCATTAAACTAGGCAGGAAAGTCGCAATCTGTGGAAATAGTATCAGTACAAGAGCGGCCGCCATCAGGGAGAACCAAAATGGTATCGTACCCTGGAATACCGTTTCCAATTTTATCTTGGTCAGGCCCGCTGTTACAATTGCCACAACGCCTACTGGAGGTGTCAGGAATCCAATCAAAATCATCAGAATCGTGATGATGCCGTACCATACGCCGCTGAATCCGGCTGCAATTACAATCGGATAGAAGAGACTTGTAAAAATGATTAAAGCAGCCATTGCATCTAAGAAGAATCCAGATACAAAGAATATGGCAAAGATTGTTAACATCAGCAGAACAGGAGGTAAATCCACCAGGTATACCTGTAGAAAAGCGGGGATGCGGCTAACGGAAACAAAGTTTCCGAAGGTAACTCCTCCAACGATGAAGATCATCAACATACCGGTAATTCTGGCAGTACCCATGAGAGATTCTTTAAGATCTTTCAACGAACAGCGCTTTGTTGCCACGCTAATCGTCAGCGCAAGGAATGCACCAAATGCACCGCCCTCTGTCGCTGTAAAAAGACCAAATAGGATTCCACCCATGGAAAGAGCAAATATCACGGGAATCGGCCAAACCTTCTTTAGCGCTTCCGCTCTGTCGTGGCTGTCTACTGTAACTGTATTTGGAGCCAGTTCGGGTTTCAATCTGACCATGATAAATACGGTAAACATCATAAACAAAGCGGTCATTATACCGGGGAAAATACCTGCAATCAGCAGCTGCCCTATGGATTCTTCGGTAAGCATCCCATAGATGACGAGATTTGAGCTTGGCGGAATCAGTATCCCTAACGTACTTCCGGAGGCAACAACGCCTGCGGCGAGGGAATCGTGATAATTATTTCGCCTCATTTCGGGAACTGCAACCGGGGCGATTGTAGCTGTTGTTGCAATTACGGACCCGGAGACGGATGCAAATGCAGCACAGGTGCCGATCGTTGCCATCGCAAGTCCGCCTCGGAAACGACCTAAGAGAGAATTGAATGCCACAAATAGATCCTTCCCAAGACCTGTGTGACCCAGCAGCATGCCCATGAAAGTGAACATAGGTATTACGCTGAGGGTGTAATTATTAACATTGTTAAAGGGATCCGTTCCTAACTTTACGAGTGCAGCTTGAGGGCTTACAATTACTGCGTAACCTGCGGCGCCCACAAGAAACATACTGAAGCCAATAGGGACCTTCAGGAATATCAGTACAAAAAGAAATATAATGCCGATAACTCCGATCATTTCAGTACTTAAATCAAACATCTAATCTATCTCCTTTAAAATCACGGATCGATTTAAGCAAATCCAAGATAAATCCAAGAATTAATACAACGATTCCAATAGCAGTGACATAAACGAACGGTTGCAGTGGAATATGCAACACAGGGGTAATCTGATTTGAGTCGGTCATACGCAAGGCGAATGTAATTGTTTGCTTCACGACTACCGAGAAAAGAGCGATGCATAGTATACTGATCAAGAAGTCCATTACTGCTTTTACCTTTGGCTTCATTCGATCATAAACCATTGTAACGCCTACATTTTCACCTTCAATCTGAGGGTATCCCATTGCCAAAAAGCTGATTACGACCAAACCCAGACTGGAGAGTTCGTATACGCCTGGCACCGACGAACTGAAAAAACGTCTGCCTATAATGTCCCACATTGTCATAAGCATCATTAATAAAATGCATATTCCACTTAGAAAAGCAGAAAATAGTATTATTTTTTTTATTATTTTTTCGGATTTTCTCATTCTATCTCCTCCGAATCTGTAAGCAATAGCATACAATCAAATTGTTGATTGTACGCTATTGCTGCTATAAATTAGTGTTGTTCAACAAACTGCATGGCCTTCTCATAGGTCGCATTGCCAGGTAAACCCTTGCCGTCCATATCAGCAAGCCACTGCTCTTTTAATGCATCCGTAATCGCATGGAGCTCAGCTTTTTCTTCATCTGAAAAGCTTAGGATATTAATATTGGTTTCTGCTGCTTTCTGCATTCCCAACTCGAATTCATGATCGTACTGAGTACCGACTTTTTCGGGGAATTCAGCTAACAGTGCTTCGATTATCTGCTGATCCTCAGCGGATATCTTTGCCCAGGAATCTTTATTCATAACGATAATTAACGGGTTCATGTATACGTCCAGATCAATGATATTGTCAGTTACTTCGGCGAGTTTAAATGAAATCAAAGCAGAAGGAGACATCAGGCTTCCATCTACGATGCCACGGTCCATTGCGTCATAAAGATCACTGACCGGGAGAGATAACTCGGTTGCGCCTAGTTTATGGAATAAATCATTGTAAATTAAACCTGGAGATCTGAGCTTCAAACCAGACAACCCATCTACGGTTGAAACAGGTTTATTGATGAGCACTTTTGCAATGTCTGTTCCGCCGATCCAAAGGAGCTGCATATCTTTATAATCGGTATCCTGTAAATCCTGTCTCAAATCTGCAGCGACAAGATTTCCCTGTAATGAGGAGTCAAACATAAATGGGAATTCAAGAATTGTTGTTAATGGGAATCTTCCAGGAGTATAGGCTGCAAGGGTTAGACCCATATCCAAAGAGCCGCCAACGACCTGGTCTACTGTTGTTGAAGGAGCACCCAACTCATTATTCGGGTAAACTTTAATATCTACCCTGCCTTCCGTTTGCTCGAGAACTGCTTCTGCGAAAGGTACGATTATGTTAGTATGTAAAGGATGTTGGTTTGACATGAAATGTGAGAAGTTAACAGTAACGGGCGTAGGTGCAGGTGTTTCTCCTGAGGCTTCTTCGCCTTTGGATGCACAACCCGTTAATACAGATAACAACATTACCAATGTCAGGAAAATGCTTAGTTTTTTTGACACTTTATTCACGACTAATTTCCTCCTTAATATCAACAAAGAATTTCGATATGAATCTTTCTATGTCTTATCCCAGTTGAGAATTCTTCACCTCCTTTAGGCTGAACACCTTCTGTCATTTTGCCAACTTTCTTAAGAGCTTCTCTTTGATTTCTACCTATACCATTTTTTCAAGAAAAATGGTAGCTTAAGTAAAGTAATAATTTGACTATACTGGTTCATTGAACGTGTTCAGTATATAATAGGATGTAGGTCATGTCAATAGCATTATTAGAATATTAAGAAAATTCACCGTAGAAAATTATGAGCATATTGATTTTGTTGTTTGAAATAGAATAAGAAACAATACGGATTTAAAATAAAAGTGCGCTTCCATTACCTGAAAACGCACTTTCACAATACACTTTTCCTATTCACTCGCAGCCATCTTAGATGGCCTCTTTCTATTAAAAGACACATCGTTACTGTTTAAATATTACAATCAAACGATTAAAATAATCGACCATCGCAGATTCTAAATCATATTTGCCATCATGAAGGCACCATTCAAACACAACACCTCTCGCTGCAATAAATAAATAACTACATATTTCTTCCGTTGTCATGGTTTGAATTATTTCGCCGCGATCCTGTCCGTTTTTTATTATAGTAAAAAAAATTTGAAACATGATTCGGTCATGTTTTATAAATGATTTATTCTCTGTATTATAAAGTTTTTTGGCAAAATCAATACTGGAGCCGTTTATATATTTTGCATAATATGAAAAGAATTCAATGATATTGGCAACGGCATTATCAGATTTAAACTTATCAATGTTTGCACTGAAATAATCATCAGCTTTATGAAAGATATCAAGTAGGATATCGTCCTTTGAATTAAAGTAATAGTAAAAAGAACCTACAGAAACACCTGCGCTTTTGCTGATGCCTTTAATGGTTATATTATCAAAACCTTTTTTTTCCATCATATCAATGGCAGTTTTTAGTATTTTATTCTTGGTTTTAATTGCCTGCGCCTGTCTAGAAGTTATTCGACTATGTGTAGTCATGAACCGATCCTCTGCATCTTTAAAATTATATATTTATCAATATATAACACATTAATATTTATGTCAAACGATAAGTTCTAAATCAGGTTTGGTTGTGAAGTAATGAATTGAAATTAAAATATTGATGGAAATGATTGTATTTTGTAGATATATAATGTAAAATAAAATCTAGTGTTGTATAAAAACGTAAACTACACCAGATAGAAGCCCTATCCGTTATTGATGCCGGTAGGTAAGAGGTAAGTGAAAGGCAAGTGACCGCGATGACTTTACCATGGGAAGTGTATGACGGAAATCCTGAAGCAATTCGGCAAAATGTTCAAGTTGCATTGATTCACTACCGCCATAATGTAGTAAATGTTACAGAGATTATGGCAGAAGAGAAGGTGGGGGAAGTGATTTCCATGATGGAAGCGTGCTCCTGCCCCAGATGTGTTTATGATATCTTGGCATTAGCGTTAAATACCCTTCCAACAAAATACGTCACCACGGATATAGGGAAGCAGTTCATTCAGTTGAATTCCTATAAGAAACAGTTTGAAACAGATGTGATGTCGGCACTGATCAAAGCGTGTCAAATCGTGAAGGCATCGCCCAGGCATGACACCTGATAAATGCAGCAAGACAATTTAATTATGATAACGAAAAACAAATAAACTTTAAATTTATAAAATAATTTGAGTGCAGCCTAACCGGTCGTTGGTCAGGCTGTTCTTTTATTATATAAAGGAAGGATAATTTGTGGTGTATCTCGGACCTTCTTATTCCAATTGCTGTATGGAGCCAGATTCTGCACAAATACCAGATTTTGAGGGTTTTTTTATTCCTAGTATTCCGATATACTTATGTTTGTGACGGGGAAACATTCGATATTACCAAAATTGTGAAACATTATTTCAGATACTTTTTATAAAGTATAAAACAATCAGGAGGATAAAAAATGAAAAACCGATTTTTTAAAATTACGATAACACTTGTAATGCTGCTTGTCTTGGCAGCACCGATACAAGCCTTTGCAGCCGAAGAATGTGATACACAAACAAGCCTAAATAAGAATAGTAATTACAGTAATATATTAAATCAGGTTCAGGAGCAACTAAGTAAAGCAGGCGTTCCCAATCAGTTATCTCAGATGGTAAAACAGAACGTAAAAGTATGGCAGCCACCAGCGCAGCAGACAGCGCAGACGGTACAGACGAAGCAGGAGCCGGTAGCTGCGAAAGCAAAGCCGGCAGCTGCAGCACCGGCTTCCGCGAATATCGGTGCCTACGAACAGCAGGTTGCTGATCTGGTAAATAAGGAGAGAGCTGCAGTTGGACTTCCGGCCTTGAAGGTGAATACACAGCTTGCAGGAGTAGCGGAGAAGAAGGCAGAAGACCTTAGGGACAAGAATTATTTTGACCACAACTCTCCAACCTACGGATCACCCTTTGATATGATGAAACAGTTTGGAATCAAATATTCCACAGCCGGTGAAAACATTGCGAAGGGTCAGAGAACACCGAGCGATGTAATGAATGGCTGGATGAACTCACCGGGACACAAAGCAAATATTATGAATGCAAACTATACGGAAATCGGTGTAGGATACGTGACGGACAGCAATGGTGGAACCTATTGGGTACAGATGTTCATCAGACCGTAATGCAAGCAGGATCAATATGCATACAACAAAACTGACGAACAGTCAGGAAAAGAGAGAGAGCAGTTCTTTAATGAGCTGTTCTCTTTCCTTTCCCCTCAAAGCCTTGGCCCGATCCAGCCGACAGGCTTTTTTAGACGATAGGAATCACACTTGTGGGCGCACATAATATACTAATTCATAACGTAAATTGAGCTTCGAATCCAATATCATATAAAGGAGGGAAATGAATGGTTGATCATAAAACTTATTATGGTTTACCCGTATCAAAAACCCAGAATGAATCCCCAATCTCTGAATACTTAAATACCTACTTAAGTGAGAATCCCAAAATTGGATATCTCGTGTTTAACGTGTTTCAGAACTCACCTGTCAGAGGAAGGATCCCGATTCCAAATGCGAAGATAACCATAAGCAAGTTACTGGAGGATGATTACTATTTTTCGAAAATTATTATGACAAACGAAAACGGTGAAACAGTGCCTGTTCATTTGCCAACCGTAAGCAGGGATCTTTCCTTAAAACCGGGGGAAGTCAGAGTGTATTCCACCTATCAGGCCAGTGTGGAAGCCCCGGGATACCAAAGGCAGGATATCTTTGATGTGGAGATATTTGAAGGGATCACCGCTGTTCAGAATGTAGTTTTGCAGACAAGTGCGGCGATTCGTGGAAACCGGGCCGGTGCGGACCGTGTTTCAATAGAGTGAGGGGGCAGCTATGGCAATCATTAGCCGGCCGGATGTGCCGTTTATCCCGGAAACCATCACAGTTCACTTGGGCGACCCGGATCAGCCTGCAGAGAATGTCACGGTTTCCTTTCCAAACTACATTAAAAACGTGGCCTCCAGTGAGCTTTATCCTACCTGGCCTGAAGCTGCACTTAGGGCGAATATATACGCACAGATCAGCTTTGCATTAAATCGTATCTATACGGAATGGTATCGGAGCAGGGGCTATGATTTTGATATCACCAGTTCAACACGGTTTGATCAGTCCTTTGTTGAGGGGAGAGATTTCTTTGACAACATCAGCAGAATTGTGGATGAAATATTTGATAGCTACATTGTGCGACAGGGGAGCAGAGAACCGCTGTTTGCCGCCTACTGTGATGGTGCGGAGGTTGTTTGCGATGGCCTGTCCCAATGGGGAACCGTGGAGTTAGCCCAGCAGGGTAAGCTTCCCTATGAGATCCTGCAGAACTATTATGGGGAAGATATCGATTTGGTGCGGGATGTGCCGGTCAATGCCAACTTTGAATCCTACCCGCTGTATCCTTTGCGGTTGGGAACCTTCGGACGGGAGGTCGCCATTATACAACATGAATTGAATAGAATCGCAGAGAATTATCCGGCAATCCCCAAAATACAAAATGTTGATGGAATCTTCAGTGCAGATACGGAGGCCGCGGTCAGAGCGTTTCAAAGGATATTTAACCTGACGGAAGACGGGGTTGTTGGAAATGCCACCTGGTACAGAATCAAATATATTTACAACGCCGTGAAAGGCCTCGGGGAACTGTTCTCCGAAGGGCTTGCTCCGGAGGAATTGGAAAGCCCCTTTGAAGCTTTTTGGCAAGAAGGAGACTTCGGAGTATGGGTAAGATTGATCCAATACTATGTCCGTGCTCTGTCCTGCTACTATAATCTGACTCCCCGTATTGAAATAACCGGTCGATTCGGACCGGAAACAACCGCTGCGGTAAAGCAGCTGGAAGCCATTTACGGAATCCCTCAAGATGGGATCGTGGATGTTCAGACCTGGGGCAGGTTTTATCAGGATTACAGGCAAAATGTAAATCGGATACCGGTGGACTGCTTCAATATTTCTCCTCTTTACCCCGGATATTTACTATACCGCGGCATGGGAGATAACAACGTAAGGTTGATCCAGACCTATCTTAAGAGGATTGCCGAAACGGACCCGGATATACCGGATCTTACGATTACCGGTATTTTTGATGAACCGACGGTGGCTGCCGTTAGGGCCTATGATCAGAAATATCTGGAGGAGGGAACCGGGATTGTCGGTCCGATCACATGGAACAGTATCGTTAGCACCTATACAAATTTGACCCAATAAGCAAATATAACGAGGAAGGAGATGAAATCTATGTGTGACTACTGCAAAACATATGCAAGGAATGAGATCAAAAATAGGAATCATTACAGAAATGATAAGACGGATTATGGCCCGAGGCCGTTTGTGATCAATATTGACGAGGTGACAAAACAGAATAATGCGTTTCGTACCGCATTATGGACAGGGGATTATTTACAGCTTACACTAATGAGTATCAAGCCCGGCGAGGACATCGGTCTGGAAATCCATCCTGATCTGGATCAATTTTTACGAATCGAAGAAGGCCAAGGGCTTGTCAAAATGGGGTATAGAAGGGATCGATTGGATTACAAAGAAATGGTTTATGATGATTTTGCAATCATTATTCCGGCGGGTACATGGCATAATCTAATCAACACAGGGAATCAACCTTTGAAATTGTACTCCATTTACGCACCACCTCAACATACTAAGGGGACGACTCATGAAACCAAGGAAGATGCAATGGCAGAAGAAGAGCACCACCACTAAATTGGGAGAAGAGAGATCGATTTGCTTTTTCAATAAGAAGGCCATGTAAATCAACTTGATTTACATGGCCTTTGTTCTGATCCTTTGCGTAGGCTGTTTCATAAATGAATGGTTTTCTAGTCAAGATCAAGCTTATGGTTGAGCATCCAGATGGTGCCGATGGCATAGACAACGGTCAAGATCATTGTATAAAGGATTCCGACAGATATGACTCCGTTGAATAATCCGGTAAACTGGTGGATGCCGCTTAGGTCGTTCATCTGCTCTAGCCGAAGGGCAAGCTCATCCGTATAAGGGAGAAGGCTTAGCACAAGAACAAAAGCTTGCGCGATGAGGGTCTCCAGCCAAGAGAACACGAAGTAGGACAGAATCCCTCCAGGCACACGGAAGCGGTTCAGCTGCTTTAAATGTGCGATGGAACAGGCTAGAAACAGCTTTGCAATTTCTTTTACGGTGGAGAGGATCATCGCAACAACCAGAAGCACAATTGTGAAGGCGCCGCGGCCGTCAAGCATGATCATAACCTTCTGGAATGCAGCGGTTATTTCTTCCCAGGGAACCGCATTCAAATTCAAAGCAAAGATGCAGAGGCCGATGGCAGATACGATTCCGGTCAGAATGATCCACATGGTGCTGATCAGCAGCTTGGAAACAACAATCTGCATTGAAGTCGCCGGAAGCGTCAGCGTGAGATAGCCCTCTTTTGAAAACACGTTGGTGTTGAATATTTTAAATAGTGTGATTACCATCACAACGATGGTTGCAACGACGATACCTGCTCCGATCAGCCCTGCAAAGGTATTAACAATATCATTGTTAAAATGATTAAAGAGGGGAGGAAGGATGAGGACACCGAGCAGGATGGACAAGTAGACTGCGGCAAAATCTCTCCAAGTGGAACGTATATCATATTTTATTAATTTACCTAACATTTGAATACCTCCCTGAATAATTGATCGATGGACTTTCCTTCTTCTTCCCTGATATTGTCGATATTACCCTGCAGCACGATTTCTCCCTCTTTTAGAAAGACAACAGTATCGAAGATCCTTTCCACATCGGAAATCAGATGGGTTGACAGGAAGATGGTTGCATCCTCGTTGTAGTTTGTAAGGATCGTATCCAGAATGTAATCTCTAGCAGCGGGATCCACACCGCCGATGGGCTCGTCAAGGATATAGAGCATGGCATTTCTTGACATCACAAGGCATAGCTGAAACTTTTCGATCATACCCTTTGACATCGTTTTGATCTTCTGCTTTTCGTTGAGATCCAGCCGTTTTAGCATTTCCAGGCATTTATGCTCATTGAAGTCGGTATAAAAATCTTTGAATAGTGCGATCATATCCAGCGGACACATCCACGGGCTGAAGTACGCGCTGTCGGGTAAATAGGACACCAGCGCTTTGGTTTCGGGACCTACGCTTTTTCCATTGATGGTGACGGCGCCTTCATAGTCATTGAGCGCGCCGGACAAGATTTTGATCAAGGTCGTCTTGCCGCTGCCGTTTGGACCCAGCAAGCCTACGATGCGGCCAGATTCCAAGGTTAAATTGATGTTGGATAAGGCGGCCTTATTCTTGTACTTTTTCGTCAGGTTTGTGACCTTGACCAGTTCGCTTTTTTGATCAATCACTGGATTGCTATTTTGCATGTTCATTCTGATAATCCCCCTTTTCCAACATTTTGCTGAACAACTCCATGGCCTCTTTCTCTGAAAAGCCCAGGCTCTTCATTTGGTGCATGAATTGCCCAATGATTTCTTGTGCTACTGCCTCGCGCATTTTAATGATCAACTCCTTATCTTCTGTTATAAAACGCCCTACCGTGCGATCCGCATAAACGAGTCCGTCTCGCTCCAGCTCAGCGAGTGCTCGCTGCATTGTATTCGGGTTGACCTCAAAGCTGATTGCGAGATCCCGCACTGATTCAAGCTTAGAACCGGCCTTTAAATCCCCTGAGACGATTCTGTGCTTGAAATTGTTAACCAGTTGTAAATAGATTGGCATGTTTGCTTGAAACTGATTCGTCATAATATTTTAAAACCTCCTTTTGTATTAATGTATTAGTCAATTAATACAATAATACAACTTGATCTCTTTGTCAACCCATAAAAAAAAATAAATTTCAAATTTTTATCAGATGTGATTTTCCCTACAATATGATATAATTTTTATTTAATGGGTGCGGATTGAAACAATGCGCAAAGGGGCCGCATCAATGGAGACAGGGGGAATAACAATGAAGAAGAAATTAATGAGTATAATCATAGCAGCTAGCATGATTTTCACGATCATGCCGGTTACTGTAGTGACAGCGGCCAACCGCTACAGCGATATCCCTGCAGACAACTGGTCTGTTGGCGTTGTAAATGCGGCAGGGGAGTATGGGTTGATGCAGGGGGCGGGTGATGGAGCCTTTGGATTTGGAAACACAATCACCAGAGCGGAGTTTATCACCGTGTTGGATCGAATGTTTGGGTGGGAATTGGTTGCTCCGGATACGCCGAGTTTTACAGATGTTGCAAAAGGCGAGTGGTATTATCCAAATGTTGAAACGGCGTTGCAACATAATGTTATAGACAGTGCGGGATCATTCAACCCGAACGCGCCGATTACCCGTGAGGAAATGGCGGTCATGCTGGTCAGAGCCCTGGGCTACAATACGCTGGCGCAGTCCGCAGCATCCTTTGGCAATCCCTTTGCCGATGTGGTCAGCAGTGCAGGATATATTGCGATCGCCAGTGATATCGGAATGACGAAAGGAACCAGTGAGACGACCTTCTCCCCGTCCATGACAGCGAAGAGGGAAGAAGCGGCGGCTATGCTGGTGCGGGTATATGAAAAATACATCGGAAAGACCGATTGGGTCCACGGATTTTACGCCATCTCCTCCTATTCTCAGAAGGAGCTTATAAAGGATATGGATGCTGTTTCCACCGGCTGGAGCAGAATGAGCTACAGCGCGGACAAGGGGGCGTATTTGAATACGACATCGGCGGAGGGCAACGAATACAGCATTCCGGCCGGCTACGAAGGGATCACCTCTTATTTCAAAGAGAACGGAACCAAGACCCATTTAACGGTATATATGGATACATCGACACAGGTTACGGCAAATGGCGGCAGCACTGACATCTGCTCTGCGATCCTGCTTGACGGCACGCAGAGAACCAAGGCCGTCAATGACATCATCAGAGAATTGTCGGTGAATTATAATACAATCGGTTACAATCCGTACAGTGGTGTTACCATCGATTTTGAGGGAATGAAGGGCGAGGCGCTAAAGCTTGGCTTTAACACGTTCCTGACTGAGCTGTCGGCGGCCTTAAAGCCCCTTGACAAGACGCTATATGTAGCCGTACCTCCTGCTACCTCCGATGGAATATATTATGATGCCTATGATTTCCGAACCATTGGAGTGTTTGCGGACAAGGTCATCCTCATGGCCCATGATTACATGAAAACAACTATGCCTGAAAATCTGCTGGGTTCGGAATACTACAGGAATACACCGGTTACCCCCTTCTCCAGCGTCTATTACGCATTGAAGGCAATTACCGATGAAAACACGGGGGTGGATGACCTTTCCAAACTGGTGCTTGCAGTCAGCTTTACCAGCGTCGGCTGGGAGCTTGAGAACGGAAAGCTGATCAGTACAAAGTCGGTGAGACCGACTCCGGAGACAATCTATACCCGCTTGAAGGGCGGCGCGCAAATGGGATATTCGGAGGTTTACCGTAATCCGTATCTGTCCTACACCACCGAGGAGGGGAAAGACATCTTCCTTTGGTATGAGGACGAACGAAGCGTAAGGGATAAGCTGCAGCTTGCGAAGTTGTTCGGAATCAAGGGCGTTTCCTTCTGGAGACTCGGGACGATACCAAATTATACCGAAGACGGATTCTATTACAACGTTATGGACAGCACAAAATAGCTCATTTCATTGCAGAAAGAAGGAGAAAGCCGTGAATCAACTCAATCTGAAGCACAAGTATTTCCTTTCCATCACTCTCGTATGTCTCATTAGCCTCGCGATCGTTTCTATCGTAAGCTACAGGATTTCATACCAGCTGGTTTTTGATGCAACGACGTCAAAGCTGGAAATGGCCTCGCAGCGTTACTCCACCGAGATCGATGGGTGGTTGAAAATCCAAATGAATGATTTGGACAATATCAAGGAGGATATCGAATCGGATCCGGGCTATTACGATGATGCGCGAATATCGGCTATGCTCGCCAGTAAGTTGGATAAAACCGACGGGCAAGTCCTGGATTATTATATCGGCTTTCATAACAAGCACCTTCTTTCGGGAACAGGCTGGGAACCTGATGCGGATTATGACTGTACCCAGAGGGTTTGGTTCAAGCAGGCAGTCAACCGGGGAAGAACAGTGATCACCTTGCCTTATGTGGACAGTGATTCAAAAAAAATGGTCATCACCATATCGGAACCATTGTTGATAAACGATCAGGTTGTGGGGGTTCTTGCAGTGGACATCACAGTAGACTATCTGGTAGAATTGGTCAACGACATTAAGCTCTCGGAGGGCAGTTATGCGTTCCTGATCGACAATCAAAAAAATATTATGACCTATCCGGAGAAGAGCCTGCAGCCGACGGAGGAAACTTCGTTCCGGATTGATGAGATTCTGGACGGAAGATTTGCTCCGCTTTCGGATCAGATCAACAAAAGCAAATACAAGCTTACAAAGCTGACGGACTATGACGGGGAAGAAAAATATTTCTATCTGTCTGAGATCAGTACCTCAAGATGGATTCTGGGTTTTTCCATTCCGACGTCGGAAATCACAGATAATTTACATGCTTTGCTGCTGGGCTATGCATATGCCTGCGGGATATCCATCGTAATCAGCATGTTCATCATCTTCGCCCTGCTGAGCGGATTGCTCCGGCCGCTTATGCATCTCACCAAGATTGTGAAGCAGTTCGGGGTGGAAAACATGGATGGGAGATGTGATATCAAATCCAGCGATGAAATCGGCGAGTTGGGGAAATCCTTTAACAGCATGGCGGATACGATACAAAACTACAGCCTGACCCTTGAGAATAAGGTGTTGGAACGTACAAAGGAACTCAACGAGAAAAATGCTAAAATACAGGACAGCATCGAATATGCAAAGATGATCCAACAAACCATTTTGCCCGATGATACGGAAATCGGCAAGGCCTTAAAGGATTATTTTATAATCTGGAAACCCAGAGATATCGTCGGTGGAGACCTTTACTGGATGAGGAAATATGATGATGGCTTTACGATTGTGGTGGGAGACTGCACCGGTCATGGTGTACCCGGCGCCTTAATGACAATGGCGGTGAATGCCATCCTCGACCGCATCGTCGATGACCTGTGCCATGATGACCCGGCATTGATTTTGAAAGAGCTAAACCGTTTGCTTCATCAGACACTGAGCAAAGGAAGCGGTGAAACGGAGCTGCAGGATGGTATGGATGCGGGCGTCATCTATGTTTCCAATCAGGGTCAAGTCCTATATTCCGGGGCTCGGATCTCATTATTTATCATAGAAGGCGGCGAACCTTCAGAATTGAGGGGCGTCTCCTATACCATAGGAACCGATGCAAATCAAAAGGGAAAAAGCTTTATCAACCAGAGCGTGGAACTGAATCCGGAAATGTCATTCTATCTGGCTACCGATGGATTCAAGGATCAGGTCGGTGGAAAAAAACGTCTTCCTTTTGGGAAAAAAGGGATGCTTGCTGTTTTAAAGGATATCCAGCAATGTACCATGGAGGAGCAGAAGGCGATCCTGTGGTCTACCTATGAGGATTATAAAAAAGAAGAGATATTGCGCGATGACGTTACCATGTTTGGTTTCCGATTATAATAGGGAGAGGCGATTTGATGAATCTTGAACTGTACGATTTTTATCAGCAGGCAAAGGGAAAGAATATTATATTTTATTATTGCGGCCCCGTTGCCCATGCCAGCATTGAAGGAGTTGCCCAAACACTAAGGAAGAACCTTGAGTATGCAGAGGTCGGGAGCCTGACTACCCATTCTGTTTTTTCCGTATTTATTGAACAGATGCAAAATATTTTGAACTATTCAGCAGAGCGGATATCCAATCCGGAAGGGGCGGATCCTGAACTGCGGGTCGGAGTCGTTGTGATCGGCCATGAAAAAAACGGATATTTCATCTTATGCGGAAATAAGGTCTGCAACGAAGACATCCCCAACTTAAAGAATAAGCTTGAATTGATCAGAGGGATGAATAAAGAGGAACTAAAGGCATTCTATAAAGAACGCCGAAGAATGGACCCTGCTCCCGAAAGCAAAGGTGCAGGCCTTGGATTGATTGAAATGGCAAGAAAGGGAACGGAGCCCATTGAATACAGCTTTCCGCCCATTGATGGAGCGCATTCGTTTTTTACAATCAGAGTAGTTGTTGGGAGGTAGAAATGCAGGCTTTAATAATTGAGAGTACACAATCAACACCGTCTATTTATTTTGACCAAACGACAAATGTATTGATTCTGAAAGGAGAATCCTTTCCGGAAAACGCCGCAAAATTTTATGCTCCGGCAATGCAATGGCTGAGAGAATACCTATCAGCGCTGGAGACAGAAGAAGCAATCGTACAGTTCGAGATCGTTTATTTTAACAGTAGTACCTCGAAGGTCTTTATGACCATATTGGATATGCTGCAGGCAGAGGTGGAAAGTGGGAAAAACATCTCGGTGCTTTGGCTATGCGATGCGGAGAATGAAACGGCGATTGAGTGCGGCGAAGAATTCAAAGAGGACCTGGGAAGCCTTCCTTTTAAGATCGTAGTGCTTTAAGTGGAGGGAAACAATGGAAGACATATTTGAATTGGAAGATAAAGTGATCCTGGAGGCGGAAGACTATATTGAAACAAAGGAATTTGCATCTGCAGAGGATGAAGACCGATACGAAAAACTGCTACAGGCGTATAAAAGATTGCTGAGACAAATGCGGACCATGGTAAGAATGTCCGATATCATGCAGTCCAAGCTGAATACCATGTCGGGGGAATTGGAAAAGCTGTCACAGATAGACGGATTGACAGGACTTTACAACCGCAGGTATTTTAATGAAATCTATCAGAAGGAATGGCGGAAGGCAATAACAGACGGAACGGAACTGGGTACCCTGATGATCGATATCGATTATTTTAAGGTTTATAACGATACCTTTGGACATCTTGCGGGAGATCTCTGCCTGCAGAAAATTGCAAAGTCCATTGAGGAGTCGATATTAGATTCCAATGCTTTTGTTGCTCGATTCGGCGGAGAAGAATTTATTCTATTGCTGCCTAATACCAACCTAGCGCAGTGCACCGGCCTTGCGCAGAAGATTATGGATCAGCTTACGTTGCTCAATATACCCGGTGCGATCAAAACCACCGACGGCAAGGTCACAATATCCATTGGCATCGGGCTGATGAAGCCGACGGAGGAAACGAAGTTGGAGACCTTGATTAACATAGCTGATCAGGCGCTATACCGAGCAAAGAAGGACGGAAGGAATTGCTGGAGGGCATGAAAAGATAACCTTTCAAAGTGGCGCAAGCCACTTTTTTCTTATTTTTGGTAGATTTCATCAACAATGCAGTATATTTCAATTTTAAGTAGAAATAATGGGTTTATTGCGCTATAATTATACTCGTAGTGTAATTCTTGTGCGATTTTATGTTTAATTATCGGGTGAATCCCATGAGAAATATGAGAGAAGAGTATGAAAAAAAGCAGATCTTCGAGAATATTTGTATCATCTATAGCGGTGATCTTCAACGGTTCATTTATACCCTAACCAGAAAAGATCAGTTTGCCATGGAGGAGATTTACCAGAACACAATGCTGGGAGCTTTAAAAGGGTTGAATTATCTGCGTGACAGCAGTAAAATGAAAGCTTGGATTTTTTCCATTGCGAAAGCGGAGTCCAAACGATACTATGCAGCCAACAGATCGCAAACGACTTCTTGTGGCACCATGACAGGGGAAGAACCTGCCAGGCTGGAATATATGATTGATTTCACCAAATCAATTGTTGACAGGGAATATGTTAGAAATTTAATTCATGGCCTCTCAGATGAGGAACAGCAGCTTTATATTTTGCATTATTATTATGATCTTCATTTGAAGGAAATCTCGGAACTGCTACATGTGAATTATAACACCATCCGCTCGATGCATATGCGTGGAATGGACAAGATGCGTAAACGCGGCAGAAAAATGTGTAGATTTGATGCTGATTCCTCATAGAAATATGCCCTCCCAGGAGGGCATGTTTTATTGTATAAACACCAGAATAGATTGGAGAATTACTAGTAAAAGATTTCTTTTCGTTGCATATCGGGATAGATATGCTATCATACAGTAAAAACCTGCGGAGGTGAGAAGAAATGTATGATGACATGAAGCCGGAGAAACGGAATCTGATGATAGAACAAATATTACGGGCTGAATGGATGATGTTCCAGACGGTTGGAGATATCGGAGGCAAGACGGGTTGTCAAGAAGATTGGGAGACGTTTCATATCATGAGATATTCCTATTATAACGCTTGGTCTGATCAAATGATCAGAAGCTATGCAAAGGACTTGGATGAGGCGGAAAATGACAAAAGAAACCTAATCATGGAAAAATATGCGTATATGATGGAATTCACTGATCCGGAGTATTACCGTAACAAGCTGATGCCGCATCTGCCGCGGATCGATGAAGAAACAAAAAAGAGGATCGAAGAAATCGCCGAATATCTGGTTGGCTGTGATAAGGAATTCGCCCTGCGTTATCCAAAACTCAGCAGAAAGGGTCGGCCCACCGATGCAGCAGCAGATACCGGGCAGGAAACTTCAATGGAAACTTATTTCAAAGGGGAATTGAGGACCTACTCCCGGTACACTTTGCAAGTATTCCTTGCTCATATCGTGAAGTGCAAATCTGAAGGGGTAAACTTTTCCTTTTTAGTGAAGGACAAAATGGTCAGAATGTATGGATACGCATCCATAGAAGATGCGGAAGGAAAACTGTAAGGTGAGAGAGTAATGGAGACAGGCAATTTTTTCAGAGAACTGGACTCGATCTTTCAAACAAAGAATATTAGCGATGCGGAGAAATTTGTGATCAACTCGATGGAACGTGCCCTCGAGGAAAAAGACTTTCCGTCGCTTCTTGCTGTCGCAAATGAGCTGGGAGGAATCTATCGGGTTACCAACCGGTTTGAGGAAGCAATGAAGATCTATGGGGTGGCTGCAGACCTAATCAGATTACTGGGCCTTGAAAATACCATCCAGCATGGAACGACACTTCTGAATCTAGGGAGTGTGCATACGGAGGCAAAGGAAGCGGCGGAAGCATTGAAGCTTTATAAGAAAGCGGAAATCATTTTCAGAAACGCCGGTCTGGATCAGGACTATCAAATGGCTGCATTATACAACAATATGAGCCATGCATACGATAAGTTGGAAATGCCAGTGGAAGCGATGGGATACGCAGAGAAAGCTTTCGCTGTCATCCGGAAGCTGAAGGGATATGAGACGGAGCTTGCAACAAGCTGCACGACTCTGGCTGCAAGATGTGCGAAAGTGCAGAAGCAGGAGGAGGCGTTGCAATATCTCAGAGAAGCCGAGGAGATCTTCCGAAAGCTGCCGGGAAAACCGAATCCCCATTATGCGGCAACATTGAATTCTTTAGGTGAGCTCTTTTATCGCAGAGGAAATCGGGAAGAGGCTGTCAGGTACTTTGAAAAAGCGTTGGAAGTGATCCGAGAAAATTACGGTGAAAACCAATCCTTTGCCGAGGTTTCGAAAAATCTGATTAAGGCGAGAGATGGGGTAATACCACAGGGAAAGAGGATGAAGGGTCTCGCACTTTCTGAGGCTTATTTCAACGAGCATGGAAGGAAAATGATCGAAGAGGGTTTTCCGGAATACAAAAGGTATATGGCAATTGGTCTGGTGGGAGAAGGATCGGAGTGCTTCGGTTTTGATGATGAATTGTCGGAAAGCCACGACTTCGGACCGGGCTTTTGCATCTGGCTACCCGATGAAATTTATCAAAGCATCGGCAGGAAAATGAAGGAAGCCTATGAAAGGCTGCCAAAGGAGTTCTGGGGAAAGCGCAGAATCGAGACCTTTGAGGGCGGCGGTAGAATAGGTGTCTTTAGCATACAGGAATTCTATAAAAAATATATCGGTTGCAGTGGGATTCCAGCGGATCATCTAGAGTGGCTTTTCGCCCCGGAAACCAGTCTGAGCACCGTTACAAACGGAAAGTTATTTGAAGATAACCCAGGTGAATTTACGCGAATACGAACCGGACTGCTTGCGTTTTATCCGGAGGATGTAAGATTGAAGAAACTGGCAGCAAGGATGGCGATGCTGTCCCAGACGGGACAGTATAATTACGAGCGTTGCATGAAACGAAATGAGCACGCTGCGGCGTATCTTTCCTGCAGTGAGTTTATCAGGACTGCGGTTTCCACCGTATATTTGCTGAATCGAAGGTATATGCCGTTTTATAAATGGATGTTCCGGGGTATGGAGGAACTTCTGCGCCTACGCGAAGTGAAACCGATGCTGGAACAGCTGGCATCCATGCAGGATACTCATGAAAACATAAAAAACAAGGTTGCTATCATGGAGGAAATTTGCGCTAAAATCAGGGATGAACTGGAAACCCAAGGGATTGTCAAAGGCCCGGATCCTTTTTTAAACAGCCATTGCCGTGATGTGATGAGTTTGATTTCCGATCCCCGGATCAAGAATTTACCGGTCATGTTTGATGCCAGATAACATGACCTCCATAACCTTAAAGGTCATCAACATATGTATGGTTTCCTCAGACTCCTTCAGATTGATTCCAAAAATTTCCTTTATTTTTTCTAATCGATAATTTACCGTGTTGCGGTGAATAAATAGAGTTTCTGAAGCAGCAATCACGTTTTTATTCACTTTCAAATACACAGAAAGAGTCTGATAGTAATCGGTACCATTTAATTGGTCGTATTCATGCAGCTTCAGCACACCCTCATGGCAGAAGTTTTTCGGGTTTAAGTACAGTGATGCATCATAAATAAGATCATGCAGAATATAGTTCTGATACGCAGCCATACGCTTTGCCGGCTCCATCAGCCTGCCGAAAAAAAGTGCTCTCCTGGATTGCTTGTAATAACGGTCGATCTCGCGTAAATCTGAGAATCGGTTACTGCACCCTGCATACAAGCCATTGTCCTTTAAAAAAGAAATGAGACTGCTGATGTTGTTCTTGTAGGCATCCGTTTTTCCTGCCTCGATGATGATTGAAACGGCATCGTTATAATAAATAGAGCGGAATTGCGGTGCAAGCCTATGAATCTGCACGCGGAAATAGTCTATGAAACTAGGATCGTTAAACCGTGACATATCAACACTGACCATGGATAGGTTTTGATCCGGAATCCATTCGCAGGACTTAAGCCGATCACTCAATTCTGATTCCTCTGTAACCCTTCCTTCCAACAGATCCTGGATGAGGTTCTCCCACATCAGTCCACGGGCATTTTTCTGCCACTTGTCCTCTTTCATGATAGAAGAAATTACTTCGCAGATCAGTTTGGCGATCTTTACATCATGGCCTTGAAAGGGCTGCTTATACTCCAGGACCGCTAAATATCCCATGCACTTATCGTTGACTTGTATTTTTCCGATTATTCTTCGAATCTTTTCGGCAACACCGGTATCCAGGATAACAGGATCTTCATTCAGCAGAACCTTTTCGATGATTCTTTCATACTTGAACTTGGTGACATACTTATAGGAGGAATAGCCTCTTGTAATCAAGTCGGCCCAAACCTCATCCTCTACTGTGGTATCTGTCTTGTAGGAGAGCACCTTATAGCTTGTATCCATCAGCATAATCGGATTATTCAAGATATCGTAACCTGTTTCGATGACCTCTCTCACTTCCTTCCCCCGAATAATACATTCAAGCAAGGATGCGGACCCATCCAGAAGCTTCGAGGAATCCTGATGGATGTCCTGTATTTGATTGAATACTTCAAATATACTGTTTTCACTGATAACAAAGATGAGGTTGCCCTCTTCTCGGTTAGGCTTCCACTCCTTCGGAAGCTCCGGATTGAAAACCAGAGCAATGCTTGCATCTGCATGGATTGGAGCAAGGGTCGGATACAAATCCGATCCACCCACATATAAGGTATTGCTTTCAAATTCCTTTTGGTTATTGACCAGAAAACGTACCCGAATAATATTATGGTTATCGCTAATCATGCTTTCAATTCTAAAGTCTTCTTTCCTGAGTTTTTCGATTAATTCACTGACCTTCATATCACACCTCCTGCTCTTATTATAGTGCAATCTGCACAAATATGATAGGAGATAATTATAGGATTAACATAGTGTACAAACGCAGCATTCCCTATATAATTGACCTAAAATTAATATGGGAGGGTTCTTTATGATACTCAAAAAATTATTCAGTCCTGCACAAATTGGCAGTCTTACACTCACGAACAGAATCATACTTCCTGCAATGTGCACAGTTTTTGCTAACGAAGGGGGATATGTTTCGGATAAGCTGATCGATTATCATGTGGCACGTGCAAAAGGCGGCTGTGGCCTGAACATAGTAGAAATCGCCTCAATACATCCAACCTCTGCGGTACCAAAGGTATTGGGAATCTATGATGACAAATTTATACCGGGACTTGAACAGCTTGCAAGGGCGATCAAGGAAGCGGGAGGAAAGGCTTGCCTTCAGCTCTGGCATGCGGGGAGACAGGTTAACAGCATACAAACAGGGATTCCGATTGTTGCGCCATCTGCGATCCCTTGCCCACTATGTCAAGAAATGCCAAAAGAACTTACAAAAGAAGAGATCCTGGAGCTGATTGCATCCTACGGAGATGCGGCGCAAAGGGCAAAAAAAGCAGGATTCGATGCAATTGAACTGCACGGAGCCCACGGGTATCTGATCAATCAATTTCTAAGTCCTTACTCAAATAAAAGGACGGATGAATATGGGGGCAGTCCGGAAAACAGAACGCGGTTTGCTATCGAAGTGATCAAAGACATCAGGCGTAAGGTGGGCGAGGATTATCCTATCCTGTTCAGAATGGGATCGGAAGAGATGGTGGAAGGAGGACTGACGCTGGAGGATGCGAAGAGCATCGCACAAGCATTGGAAAATGCAGGCGTCAACGCATTGCATGTATCCATCGGAGTCTATCAGACAGTCTTCTATACGATTCCGACGATCGATATGCCTTTGGCCTTTAATGTAGATCGTGCAGCTGCAATCAAATCTGTAGTCAGCATTCCGGTCATCACGGTGGGAAGGATCAATGATCCGTTATTGGCAGAAAAGATTCTGGCACAGGGCAAGGCGGATTTTGTGGCCATCGGAAGAGGTCAAATCGCCGATCCCGCATTTAGTAACAAAGCGAAGAATGATAATTTTGATGAGATTACAAAATGTATCGGCTGCATTCAAGGCTGCTTTGATGTTATTTTTGGTTCGGGACTTACACAGCCTGCGTGCTGCCTGTTGAATCCTACCGTTGGCTTTGAAAAAGAGTTTGAAGAAATCAAGACAGACAAACCGAAAAGGGTTCTGATTGCCGGCGGGGGACCGGGTGGGCTAGAAGCAGCAATTATGCTAAAGAAAAAGGGACACGAAGTTGTTTTATGTGAAATGGACAGCAAGCTGGGCGGTCAGTTTTTCATTGCGGGCATTGCTCCAAGGAAAGCAGAATTTACGAAAGCTTCAGAGAGTCTTGGACAAAGAGCAGTCATGGCCGGGGTCGATATTCGCTTGCAGACAATGGTCACACCGGAATTCATTGATGGGATGGACCCGGATTTCATTATCATAGCAACAGGTGCGGAGCCAATCGTGCCGAATATCAAGGGCGTTGAAGGAATAAACGTTTTTACCGCTCAGGACATACTGAGAGGAAATGAAACCACCGGCGCCCATGTCGCTGTGATCGGTGGGGGGTTGGTGGGACTTGAGACGGCAGAGTTTCTTGCGAAGCAGAAGAAGAAGGTCACAGTAATTGAGATGCTGGACGACGTGGCCAAGGACATGGGCTTTATCCGAAAGGTTGTTACGATGCAGCATATCAGTGATGCCGGGATTCAGATTATTACAAATGCAAAATGCATTGAAATTAGTGATTCTGAAGTGCTGATCGACAAGGATGGCAAAATGGAACGGCTACAGGAGATTGACTCCGTCGTGATCGCTGTGGGTAGCAGATCGAACAACAAGCTGGAAGAATATTTAAAAAATGCCCAATATGAGTACTGCGTGATCGGAGATGCGAAACAAGCACGAAAAGCAATCGACGCGATATGGGAGGCCGCGGAGGTCGCAAAGTCTCTCTAGAGTGAAAAAAAAGTTTGCTCCAATGATTTTCCTTGCTATAATAAAGCAATGTATTACAGAATAATACGGAACCTGAAAGGAGCAAAGAAAACAATGGGGTATTTATATTTAGCAATCGCCATCGTGGGTGAACTGATCGGAACCACATTTTTGAAGTATTCCGATGGGTATACAAAGCCGGTGCCTACGATCATAAGCATACTATCATATGGCTTGTGTTTTTATGTTTTTTCAAAATCATTGCTCAGCATCAATCTCAGTGTTGCCTATGCAACCTGGTCAGCTGTAGGTTTGACTGTGACGACCCTGATTTCGGTTTATATTTTCAAAGAAGGCATTACGCCGGCTGGAATTGCAGCAATTCTAATGATTACGGCGGGAGTTATCATTTTGAATCTATATGGAACGCCGGTTAGCTAATGGGGAAGAAATACCAAATATGCTGGAAATAGTTATATAATTATCCAAACAAAGGCGCGAGCACATCCGCCTTTGTTTTTATTTGGACGAATAAATGTGCGGTTAATACAAAAATATAACGATAGTGCAATTTTGTAAAAAAAAATTAAAGGATATTATACAGTAAATTCTTTCGCTTAATGCCATGAAATCATAACTTGTTCGGTTATGATTAAAGATATATAAAGATACTCAAGTTGGTCATTATTTTTTTAATTAATGATATTCTAAAGAAGCTGTTTAAATGAAAGGAGTTTTTTGTTTTATGAACGACGTTTCAGGCTCAGCAAATGTAAATGCAGTTGCTGCGAAAAAAAAGTTATCATCTAAATTCTTCAAAAAAGGAATCACAGTCGCAATCTTATCCGGTATGTGCTACGGACTGTATTCCGCATTCATTACGCTAGGTATGTCCAACGGAATATGGGCTGACTGGTATGGTGTAAACACTGCCGCACTATCGGCATTTGTTATTACATACATGCTGGGTGCTCTGGGCAGTGCGCTCAACGATACCATCAGTGCCATCTGGTGCATTGGAATCGCTACAGCGAAGGGAAAGATGGGAGATTTCTTCCGAACACTCAAAACCAAACCGGGCAGAATGATGATGCTCGCTGCATTACTCGGCGGACCGATTGCAAGCACAGCATATATCGTAGCGCTGCAAATGGCTGGTTCCATCGTAATCCCGATTACCGCACTTTGTCCCGCAATCGGAGCGATCATGGCCAGAATATTATTTAAGCAAAAACTAACTCCACGTATGTTACTGGGTATTGCGATCTGCTTCGGAGCTACGCTGATGATCGGAGGCACAGGTTTTCTTGCAGATGCTCCGGAAGGCTTGATGCTCGGTATCTTAATCGCATTCATCGCAGCCTTCGGCTGGGGTCTGGAAGGATGTATCGCCGGTTATGGAACATCCATGATAGACTATGAAATCGGAATCACAATTCGTCAGTGCACATCCGGTCTTTCCAATTTGATCATCTTGGTTCCTCTTATGGCTATCATGGCAGGAAACTTTGGTCTTGCTCCAAGTCTTCTCATACAGGCTGTAACAAGCAGCGACGCAATGATTTGGTTTGTCGTCAGCGGTTTCTTCGCAGTATTCGCTTACAGCTTATGGTATAAAGGCAACAGCATGTGCGGAGCTGCACTGGGTATGGCTTGTAACGGGGCGTATTCCTTCTGGGGACCGTTCTTCTGCTGGCTGATTCTCGGCGTAGTCGTCGGACAGGAAGGCTGGGCTCTTGCACCGATCGCTTGGGCAGCCGCTATTGTAATGGCAATCGGTATCCTGATCATTTCGATGAATCCGTTAGATTTATTCAAAAAGAAGGAGGCGTAAATCGATGAAACCACTGAATTATGCGATTTTGAAACATTTTACAAAGGTGAAGGAAGCTTGCGCCGAAGATGTTATTGAAGCATTAAAAGGCGAATACGGCAGTTTCAAAGCGTTGAGAAAACCTGCTGTTATTGAAGCAATCATGACGGGTGAGGCGAACGGTTTACTGGAGGAAACAAGATTTGAGATGGGTTCCGATGGAGAACTGAGAGTTTACTACCGTGCAAATGAAGAAGGTGCAGCTACAATTAACAACTACATCAAAGACTAATCACGATACATTATAAAAATAAAGTAATATTTTCTCAGGCAGGGCAGTAAAAATCTGCCTTTGCCTGAGAAATGAAAAGCAGCTGAAAGCTGCCGATCAAGGTTCGAAAAGAAAGGAGAAGCTTGAAGTGAGATATGAAGGTGGAGAAGCTCTAGGGCTTGTTGAAACATTGGGAATGGTACCTGCAATAGAAGCAGCAGATAAAATGCTGAAGGCTGCAGAAGTAGAATTGATTTCCTATGAAAATGTTGGATCAACGCTTGTCACGGTCATGGTAAAGGGTGATGTTGCGGCTGTCAAAGCAGCAGTAGAAGCCGGCACGGAAGCTGCGGCGGCTATCGGCAAGGTTACTGCCCATAATGTGATGCCGCGTCCGATCAAAGGCGTAGGTGACATTGTTTCTGTTCATGATATTGATAAATAATAAGGAAAAGGAAAGGGAGACAAATGGAAAGATATGAAGCGTTAGGGCTGATCGAAACATTCGGGCTGGTATTTGTACTGGAAGCGGCAGACGCAATGTGCAAGGCTGCAAATGTTGAACTGGTCGGCTATGAAAATGTTGCATCCGGATATATTTCCGTGTTGGTACGCGGTGATGTTGGTGCATGCAAGACTGCTGTTGCAGCGGGCGTCAAGGCAGTGGAAGACATGGAAGGCGGAAATCTTTACAGTTCCGTTGTTATTGCAAGACCACATCCGGATCTTGAAAAAATAATCGCACGTTACTCGCTGGAAAATCTGCTGGGTTAATGAAACCATCAAGATTGGATGATACAGAAAGGAGAGTACCAAATGAATATTATTGATAATGATTTGCTCTCCATCCAAGAAGCACGAATTCTTGCAGAGGATGCCAGGGAAGCACAAAAAAAATTAGCGTCTTTCCCACAGGAAAAGCTGGATGCTATCGTCGCATGCATGGCAAAGGAAATCGATAAGCATGCGGCCGAACTCGCCAGATTATCCTACGAGGAAACTGATTATGGCATCTGGCAGGATAAATACATAAAAAATCGGTTTGTCTGTGAATATTTAATGAACGGACTTTCGGGAATGCGTTGCATCGGTATTATTAAGGAAGATCAAACGAACAAGACCATGGACGTAGGGGTTCCTATTGGCGTGATCGTCGCACTTTGTCCTGCAACCAGCCCCGTTTCCACAACGATCTATAAAACTCTGATTGCGGTGAAATCCGGAAATGCGATCATCTTTTCTCCCCATCCAAGAGCAAAGGATACGATTAGCAGAACCCTTGATATCCTCATCAAAACAGCAGAGGAAAATGGTTTGCCGGAAGGCGCCCTGGCGTATTTGCATACGGTAACCCAGAGTGGAACGACAGAGCTGATGAATCATCCTGTGACCTCTTTGGTCATGAATACAGGGGTTCCCGGTATGCTGAAGGCAGCACACCGCTCCGGAAAACCTGTCATTTATGGCGGAGCGGGAAACGGACCGGCGTTTATTGAACGTACAGCCGATATCAAGCAGGCAGTGAAAGACATCATTGACAGCAAAACTTTCGATAACGGGATCGTATCCGCAGCGGAACAATCCATCGTTGTGGACGGCTGTATTGCCGATGAGGTCAAACGAGAACTTCAAAATAACGGCGCTTACTTTATGACGGAAGAAGAATCCCAAAAGCTCGGCGCATTGCTTTTCCTGACTGATGGCCGTCTGGACTCGGAAATGGTCGGAAAATCAGCACAGGAACTGGCGAAGAGAGCAGGATTTTATGTTTCGAGCAATGTCGTATTACTGCTTTCGGAACAAAAATATGTTTTTGATACGAATCCATATTCGAAAGAAAAGCTCTGTCCTGTTCTAGCCTATTATATTGAAGACGATTGGATGCATGCCTGTGAAAAGTGTATTGAATTGCTGCTGACGGAAGGAAACGGTCACACCCTCGTGATCCATTCGAAGGATGATGATGTAATCCGTCAGTTTATCCTGAAAAAGCCGGTGGGCAGAGTCCTTGTAAATACTCCCGCAACCTTTGGTAGCATGGGAGCTACAACGAATTTATTTCCCGCCATGACGCTGGGCAGTGGATCCGCAGGAGAAGGAATCACCTCGGACAACGTATCTCCCATGAATCTGATTTATGTGAGAAAAGTGGGATATGGGGTCCGCAATACGGAGCAAATCAAAAGACTGACAGAGGAAAGAGATTCTGTTTGTCAGGCAGCACAGCAGCCGGAGTTCAATCAGGAAAACAGGAAGATGCTGCAGCGTATTTTAGAAACTGTTATTGAAGAACTGAAAGAAAAATAACAGGGTACGCAGCATGGTGAAATAGATTCAGACGTGATGTCTGAAATAATGAAGAAAGAGGTAAGAACTTTGGATATTCGTGAGTTTTCAAACAAATTAGCAGAAGCAACACAAAACATGTCTGCTGAAGAACGAGCATCTTTAATCAAGATGTTTGAAAGTGTTTCCAAAGAAATCGCAAAAGAAGAACCCAAAAGCAATGCAAGCTATACCGCTCCAAGCGGCACTGGAGTTCCCGACGGAATAACAGAACGTCTGGCAAAGCTGAAGGAAACCTATTTGAAGCATGTCCCATCCATCACAACCTATCGTGCAAGAGCAATCACAAAGATTGCAAAGGAAAATCCCGGCATGCCGAAGATCATGCTGCGTGCGAAGTGTTTCCGCTATTGTTGTGAAACCGCGCCTTTGGTGATCCAGGAAAATGAACTGATTGTCGGGGCTCCTTGCGGAGCACCGAGAGCCGGAGCATTTTCTCCGGACATTGCTTGGAGATGGATGGCAGATGAAATTGATGCCATTGGTACCCGTGCCCAGGATCCGTTCTATATCTCAGAAGAAGACAAGAAGTTCATGAAAGAGGAGCTGTTCCCATTCTGGCAGGGGAAATCCGTAGACGAATATTGCGAAGACCAGTATCGTGAAGCCGGACTCTGGGAGCTTTCCGGAGAATCCTTCGTGTCCGACTGCTCATACCATGCAGTAAACGGCGGCGGAGATTCTAATCCTGGCTACGACGTCATTCTTATGAAAAAAGGTATGTTGGATATTCAGCAGGAAGCCAGGGACCATCTGGAAAAATTGCATTATGAAAACCCCGATGACATAGAAAAGATTTATTTCTACAAATCCATTATCGATACAACCGAAGGCATTATGATTTATGCAAAGCGTCTGTCCGACTATGCTGCGGAGCTTGCTTCAAAGGAAACAAATCAAAAGCGCAAGGCAGAGCTTCAGAAGATCTCGGAGATCAATGCATGGGTTCCGGCGCATAAGCCAAGAACCTACTGGGAAGCAATACAGTCCGTCTGGACCATCGAATCTCTGTTGGTCGTGGAAGAAAATCAGACAGGAATGTCCATTGGCCGTGTTGACCAATATATGTATCCGTACTACAAGGCTGACATTGAAGCAGGCCGTATGAATGACTTTGAAGCCTTTGAGCTCTCCGGCTGTATGCTGATCAAAATGTCGGAAATGATGTGGGTAACAAGTGAGAATGGCTCTAAGTTCTTTGCAGGATATCAGCCATTCGTAAATATGTGTGTTGGCGGGATTACCCGTGAAGGTCGGGATGCGACCAATGAACTTACATATCTTCTGATGGATGCTGTGCGCCTCGTTAAAATTTATCAGCCATCGCTGGCATGCCGGATCCACAATAAGTCTCCTCATAAATACATGAAGAAAATCGTAGATGTGGTTCGTTCCGGTATGGGTTTTCCTGCGTGCCACTTCGATGATGCGCACATTAAGATGATGCTGGCCAAGGGCGTTTCCATTGAAGATGCCCGCGACTACTGCTTAATGGGCTGCGTAGAGCCTCAAAAATCAGGCCGCCTCTATCAGTGGACATCCACCGCTTATACCCAGTGGCCGATCTGTATTGAGACGACACTGAACCACGGCGTTCCACTCTGGTACGGTAAGCCGGTCACACCAGACTCAGGAGATCTGTGCCAGTACAAGACCTTTGAAGAATTCGATGCAGCAGTAAAAGAGCAGATTAAGTGGGTAACGAAGTGGACCAGCGTAGCTACCGTAATTTCGCAGCGTGTCCACAGAGAGCTTGCACCAAAGCCTTTGATGTCCATCATGTTTGAAGGTTGTATGGAATCAGCCAGGGACGTAGCCGCCGGCGGTGCAATGTATAACTTCGGTCCTGGAGTCATATGGTCCGGTCTTGCAACGTATGCTGACTCCATGGCTGCAATCAAGAAACTTGTATTCGATGACAAGAAATATACGCTGGAACAGCTCAATACAGCATTGAAAGCTGACTTTGTCGGATATGATCAGATCAAAGCGGATTGTCTGGCAGCGCCAAAGTATGGCAATGATGATGACTATGCAGATCTGATTGCTGCGGATTTGATTAACTTTACCGAGATGGATCACAGAAAGTACAAGACGTTATACTCTGTACTGAGCCATGGAACCTTGTCCATTTCAAACAATACTCCATTCGGTCAGCTGACCGGTGCATCCGCCAATGGAAGAAAAGCTTGGATGCCGTTATCCGATGGAATCAGCCCGTCGCAGGGTGCTGACTACAAAGGACCGACAGCCATCATCAAATCTGTTTCCAAGATGGCGGTAGACAATATGAACATCGGTCAAGTACACAACTTCAAGATCATGGCCGGCCTTCTGGACACCCAGGAAGGTGAAGATAGCATCATTACGCTGCTTCGGACCGCATGCGCATTCGGAAACGGTGAAATGCAGTTCAACTATCTGGACAATGATACGTTGCTTGAAGCACAGGAGAATCCGGAAAATTTCCGTGACTTGATTGTTCGTGTAGCCGGATACAGCGCATTCTTTGTCGAACTCTGCAAGGATGTTCAGGACGAAATTATCAGCAGAACCATGCTGACGAAACTGTAAAAATTTAATTTCAGTAATAAAAGTAAAAAGAGGCGTCCGGAGGGAGGAATACTCCCTCTGGGCGGGAACCTTGTTGACCGGGAGTCCCCAGAGAAATAACAGGAGATTTGGCAGTATGAGCAACAATACAAAGACAGGAAGCATTGAACGAAAAGCATTGATTGCCAATGTTCAGAAATATAATATGCACGATGGCCCTGGTGTCAGGACACTGGTATTTTTCAAAGGCTGTCCTTTGCGCTGCAAGTGGTGCTCCAATCCTGAGAGTCTGGAGAAGAAATACAACGTTATGTATAAAAGAAGCGCATGTATTGATTGCGGTGCCTGTGTTCCTGTTTGCCCTGTGGGCATTCATTTCATATCCAAAGCCACAGGAATTCATGAAATCAACCGAGAGATTGAATGTATCGGCTGCAGAAAGTGTGAAAAGGCCTGTCCCGAATCTGCCTTGTCGATTTCCGGTGAGTTGAAAACCATTTCAGAGCTGCTGGAGATCATCGAGGAAGACCGGATGTTTTATGACCTATCAGGCGGCGGTGTCACCGTCGGTGGAGGGGATCCGATGCTGCAACATGACGCGGTAACGAATCTGCTTGCAGCCTGCAAGCAAAATGGGATCAATACGGCGGTAGAAACCTCGGGTTACGCGAGAACGGAAGTATTGCTCAAGATAGCTGAGTTCACGGATTTGTTTCTATATGATATCAAACAAATTGATACACAGAAGCATAACGAACTGACAGGAGTTCGAAATGATCAGATATTAAAAAACTTAACGGAGCTGATCCACAGAAGATACAACGTAAAGATCAGAATGCCGCTATTGAAGGGTCTCAATGACAGCCCAAAGGAGATCCAGGGAGTGATCGATTTTCTGTTGCCATTCCGTGACTGCAAGAACTTTAAAGGGATCGATCTGCTGCCCTATCACAAATTGGGCGTCAATAAATACAATCAGTTAGGGATGGATTATCCGCTGGAGGAAGTGCCTGACTCATCGCCGGACAGCGAAGCGCTGAAAAAAATAGAAGCGATGTTCAAGGAGCATAATTTCCAGGTTCAGATCCTAAGCCATTGATCAGAGAAAGGAATTTCACATGGGAGCATTCGGTGAAAAAGGAATAGAGCGCATCATACAGGAATCGGTACCGGGAAAACAGGTCACCCTCGCACATGTGATCGCTTCCCCCATGAAGGACATCTATGAGTGTCTGGGTGTGGACGAAAAAGGGGCCATTGGAATCTTGACCCTGTCACCCTACGAAACTTCCATCATTGCTGCAGATATCGCAACGAAAACGGCAGACGTTGAAATTGGATTTCTGGACCGGTTCACAGGCTCCGTGGTGATCACGGGGGACGTGGAAAGTGTTGAAACCGCATTGTCGGCAGTGAATGAAACCTTGAAAAATATGCTGGGATTTGAGACGGTCCCGGTAACGCGGACATGAGAAAGAAACGAGTGATGATCATCGGACCTACGGGCTGCGGAAAAACCCTGCTGGCCAACGCACTGAATGATTATGATGGTCCGTTACGAAAAACACAGAACATGATTTACAAAGAAAAAACCATAGATGTTCCCGGAGCCTATATTGAAAATGCATGGATGTATAAGCATCTGATCGCAGCAGCCCAGGACGCATCTCATGTTTTAATATTAATCGATCAATCAAAACGCGACGACGTTTATTCCCCCGGATTTGCCAAGGTGTTTCGGTGCCCGGTAATCGGAGTGATCACGAAGTGCGGTTTGTCAGAAGAAAACGAAGAATTGGCCGTGCAGAAGCTGAAAAAGCTCGGGATTGCAGAACCTTATTTTAGAATTAGCGTTCCGAACGGAACGGGACTAGAAGACTTGAAAGAATATCTATTTAAGGAGGCGTCAAAATGAAGTTTATTACCGAAGACGACTTACGTGATTTGTATAAGAAAGAACCCTTTACCGAATATGTGATTGAGGCGGGAACGAGATTAACGCCTGGAGCCAGACAATTTCTTGCAGACCGGCAGATCTTTCTGCCCGATGAGGATACCGTTCCTATGGGAAGAAGTCTCGGAAAACAGGAAAGCAAGTCGGGAAAGCTGGCAAAAGATAAAACTCTGTGGGGGAAAAGGCTCAGCATCAGAATGAAATCAGTGGAAACACTGTTCCTGGTGCTCGCGGAGGAACTGTTAAGCAGAGATGTTCTTCTGGCACAGAAAATCATCAGTCTGAAAAAATGCTTTACCGATATCAGAAAGACAATGGATGGCGGAGCAGCTTGTGATGTGCTCAACTGCGAGGAATGCACCGGGATACGGGAAGACAATTTCAGCCAGGAGCTTGGCGAATGCTTTGAAATCACAGAATTTCACATTCAGCTTGGAAAGGGCAGAGAAATCATCAGCTTACATAGACTCCGCTGTGCCCTTCAGGAAATGCAGATGGAGATCGAGGAAGCCTTTGATAATTGTGGTGATAACAAGCAGTGTAAGGAGATAACGGGCAAGACGAACCAAATCATCAACACCCTATCCCAGTTGATCTGTTATGCTGCCGGAGGAGAAACATGTCAGAGAAAAAGTTAGCCTTTGAATACTGTGATCAGTTGGTCAGAGACTTTGAAGAAGCAATAGAAAACCCCATTAGAAATAAATCTTCCGTTTACTATACGGGAGTGGATCTGGGTACCGCCTGTGTCGTACTTGCGGTACTGGATGAAAACCGCAAGCCGGTGGCAGGCGCTTACCGATATGCGGACGTGGTACGAGACGGTATGGTAGTAGACTATCTCGGTGCGATTGAAATTGTAAGAGAGCTGAAGGCACAGCTGGAAGAAAAGCTGGGCACAGAGTTGATCTATGCCGCAGCCGCCATTCCTCCGGGAACGGATGCGCTGGATTCCGGGGCGATTAAGAATGTTGTCTGCGCTGCAGGCTTTGAATTGACCAACGTGCTGGATGAACCCACCGCCGCCAACGAAGTGCTCAAGATGGAAAACGGAGCGGTTGTGGATATTGGCGGAGGAACCACGGGAATCTCGATCCTGAAGGACGGAAAAGTAGTATATATCGCCGATGAACCTACCGGGGGGACCCATTTTTCACTGGTGATCTCCGGAGCATATAAAAAATCCTTTGCGGAAGCGGAGCTCTACAAAAGAGATGTTGCAAACCATAAGGAGCTGATTGCGGTAGTCAAACCGGTGGTCGAAAAAGTAGCGTCCATTATCAGTCAGCACATAAAAGACTTCGATGTTCAGGAAATTTCTTTGGTCGGCGGAACGAGCTGTCTGACAGGAATCGAAACGATCATCGAAAAGCAGACCGGAGTAAGCACCCATAAACCAAGGAATCCTATGTTTGTAACCCCTTTGGGGATCGCACTGGGTTGTACACAAGAAGGCAGATATTAGCAGGAGTAATCCAAGGAGGATTCAAAATGGAATTTCGAATAATCAAATCCCCTTCGGCTGGAGCTGTGGATATTCTGATGAGACGGATGGGGCCGGATGCCCGGGACGATCTGAAAAACGCCGATGCGGTGGGCCTCGTACAAGGCAGAATGATCGAAATGATTTGTGCCGCAGATATTGCAGAGAAAGCGGTTGGAGTGGCCGTGGAAGATATCAGGGGCAGCTGCCCACAGAATATGATCATGATCGCAATCTTTGGTGATACGGCATCAGTTGAGGCCGCAATTCTGGAGATCAAACGTAAGCTGGAAGAGGGGAAAATGTTATGTTAACCGCAAAATTAATCGATAACGTATGGGCGACTCGAAAAGCAGAAGCATTGAATGGGTTTAAGTTCATGCTGGCGGAAGTGATCGGCGGTACCGGTGAAGGACAGCGCTTGATCGTGATCGACACCATCAGTGCCGGTATTGGTGACAGAGTGATCGTATGCACAGGCTCTTCGGCCCGCCGAATGCTTGGAGACGATGATCTTCCCGTTGATGCGGTGGTTGTCGGAATCATAGACGAAGATTGTAAGTTTGGTTAAAAGGCGATACGCGATTTAAACTCAGCAGTGAATTTGAATCATGAATGGAGGCACAAATGAATCTTCTTGAGATGGTAAAGGATGCCGGGATTATCGGCGCAGGCGGGGCAGGCTTCCCGACCCATGCCAAATTGGCAACCAAGGCAGAATATATTATTCTCAACGGAGCCGAGTGCGAGCCGCTGCTCAGAGTCGATCAGCAGCTTATGGCACAGTTCCCGGATGAGATTATAAAGGGTTTTGAAGCGGCAGGAAAACTGGTCTGCGCAGAAAGTGCACTGATCGGGATCAAGGGGAAGCATAAGAACGTGATTTCCCTGCTTCGTGAGCGGATCGAGGCACTGCAGCTGAGCGATTTTGTTCACGTAAAGGAGCTTGCCGATGTCTATCCTGCAGGAGATGAGCAGATTCTGGTTTACGAGCTCACCGGAAGAGTGGTACCCGAAGCGGGGATCCCGATCCAGGTAGGCTGTGTGGTAATCAACTCGGAAACCGCGCTGAATATTTATCATGCTTCTCAGGGAAAGCCTGTAACGGAAAAGTATATCACGATTGCGGGAGATATTCCGAACCGTTTGACGGTGAAGGTTCCGGTTGGAACACCGGTCATGGCTGTATTGAAGCTTTCCGGTATCGATGAATTTGACAACTATTCGGTTATTGACGGAGGTCCTATGATGGGACCGGTCATGAACCAGTTGAATGGATATATTACAAAAAAAAGCAAGGGATTTGTAATTTTAAAGAAACAGCATTCGTTGATCCGTAAAAAATCCATCAAACCTGATCAGGCGAAAAGAATCAACAGGGCAACCTGCGAACAGTGCCGTATGTGTACCGACCTTTGCCCCCGTTACCTGATCGGCCATGATATGCAGCCCCACAAGATGATGAGGACAATCGGATACTCCTTAACAGATACAGAGGAGCAGAAAATGTCTTATCTCTGCTGCCAGTGTAATCTGTGTGAATTGTTCTCCTGCCCTGTGGGATTGTATCCTAAGGCGGCGAATATGATGATCAAGCAAAATCTAATGGAGCAAAGCATTCGGTATCAGCCTGAAAAAAAGGAATATGCAGCCAGAGTAAACCGTGAATACCGTCAACTGCCCAGTAAGCGTCTGATCGCAAGGCTTGGCCTCTATGATTTTGATAAGCCTGCGCCAATGACGGAAACGGACTTGAAACCGGAAATTGTATCTATAGCAATATGCCAGCATGTAGGCGCACCCGCAATCCCCATCGTCTCCCCAGGAGAACGCGTACTGGTTGGACAGATGATCGGTAAAATACCGGAAGGCAGTTTGGGCGCTGCGATTCATGGGAGCATCACAGGAACGGTGATGGAATGCGAAAATGGCTTTATTACGATAAGGAGGGACTGAGATGGCAAAAGCAATCGGAATGGTTGAATTTATAAGTATCGCCCGCGGCATGTACGCCGCAGATCAGATGGTAAAAATATCCGATGTGGAAATCGTAACGGCCAGCTCTGTCTGCCCGGGTAAATATATCGCAATCGTACATGGCGATGTTGCGGCAGTTCAGGATTCGGTAGCAGTGGGGGAAAGGGTGGCAGCAGAATACCTGGTGGATTCCATCGTAATCCCCAATGTGAGTCCGGCTGTATTCCCGGCGATTACCGGTGCTACGATGCCTGATAAGATCCGTGCCCTGGGCATTATGGAATCCTTCTCACTGGCATCGATGATCATTGCCGCAGATGCGATCTTGAAGTCGGCTGATCTCCAGCCTCTTGAGCTTCGGCTTGGAAACGGGCTGGGCGGCAAAGCATATTTCACCTTTACCGGTGATGTAGCAGCGGTGGAAACCGGTGTGGAGTCCGGAAAAGCCATTGCGGAAGAGAAAGGCCTGCTTGTGAATGCAGAGATCATCGCTGCACCGTCAGATAGACTGATCCCAAGTTTGTTCTAATCTATTCTAAATAATTAGAAGTTGAAATAAAATTATTGCTTTGAATGATTGTTTCAAAATTGAAAGGAGGTGAAATCATGAAAAAATTGGTTTGTGCGAAAGAAGTTGAGGCTGTACAAAAAGAGGGAAAGAAAGTTCTTTACATAGAGTGCAATTCGATTATTACCCCGTCGGCAAAGGATGCCGCAAAGGCGGCCGGAATCGAATTCTCTACGGAATGCTGCCCTTGCTGCCAAAGCTCTGCTGGAACCGTAGCCACAGCCCCTTGTGAAGGTGAAATCGATCGAGACATGATTTACAATGTACTGAAAACGATGATGGAAAAGGGACTATTGCAAGGAGTATTTGACACAGCAACGGATCTGCCTTATGCAGCAGAAAAAGATCCCTGCGGTCTGAAGGTGGTTCGAGGAAATTCAGTGAAATACGAAGCCCTTGATACCGGTAATCCTACAGACAAGGTATTCTATCAGGAAATCATCAATGCAGATGACGGCTGTTCCATGAATGCAGGATTTATTACCATCGAAGGCTGCAATTTTGACTGGGAATGCGCCTGTCAAGAGCTTTACCACATCGTGGAGGGCACGCTGACAGTTGGCGTAAATGGCAAGGTTTACACCGCTCGTCCGGGTGATTCGGTATTCTTCCCAAAGGGAGCCCAAGTCGTATTTGGTTCTCCTGACAGGATGAAAGCATTCTATGCTACATACTAGAATGCTGCAAAGGAGGTGTAAGAAATGCAGGCACTTGGATTAATCGAAACAAAAGGTCTCGTAGCGGCAATCGAGAGTGCAGATGCCATGCTCAAGGCGGCAGAGGTTCGTCTTCTGGAAAAAACCTTTGTCGGTGGGGGGCTTGTCACAATCACCATAACCGGTGACGTAGGAGCTGTCAAGGCTGCTACCGATGCTGGAGCGGCAGCTGCACAGCGTGTCGGTGAACTTCTCTCCGTTCACGTGATTCCCCGGCCCCATGAGGAATTGGATCAAATCCTGGGTTCCTCTCAAATGGATTCTCCGGTGGAAGCAGAAATAAGCGAACCTATTCAGGCGGAAGCAATCAAGCCTGTGAAAGCGAAAGCGGACACCCCGGCTGAACCGGAGGAGCTCCACAAGGAGACCTTCGACAAGCTGGTAAAGAAAAATGGTTTAGAGGAAGCAATGACAGCACTGGACACTCTGAAGGTGGTAAAGCTTCGAAATCTGGCCCGAGAATACAAGGGCTTCGGCATCGCAGGCAGAATGATTTCGAAGGCAGATAAGCAAATGATCATTACCGAATTCAGAAAATACTACGAGTCAAAATAAAAGCAATAAATAGACCAATGAAATAACTAGATTTCTTAGCTTATGAAAAAGAAAGGAGGAATTACAACTTGGAGAACTATGATTATGACTTACGTTCCGTTCAGGAAGCCAGAAATCTTGCCCGTATGGGTAAGGCTGCAGCAGATCAGATTGCAGATTACACTGAAGAGAAGATCAATCATATCCTGAGCAATATGGTCAAGATTGCAAAAGAGAACGCCGTAAGTCTGGCTAAAATGGCCGTTGAAGAAACCGGATTTGGAAAAGTTGAAGACAAGACCTATAAAAACCATTTGGCCTCCGTCGTACTATATGATGCCATCAAAGATATGAAAACGATCGGAGTGATCAAGGAAGATACGGTTGCACAAGTAATTGACATTGCAGAGCCGGTCGGTTTGATCATGGGCATCGTGCCCTCGACAAATCCAACATCCACCGCTATTTTTAAGGCAATGATTGCAATCAAATCACGAAACGGAATTGTATTCTCACCCCATCCTTCCGCAGCAAAGTGCACAATGAATGCAGCAAGACTGATGCATGATGCGGCAGTGGCGGCAGGTGCGCCGGCAAATATTATATCTTGTGTTTCAATGCCGACCATGGATGCCACAAATGCCTTGATGTCCAGCAAGGAAATCAGCATGATCATCGCTACCGGAGGACCGGGAATGGTAAAAGCATCCTATAGTGCGGGAAAACCTGCATTGGGAGTTGGTGCCGGAAACTGTCCTGCTTATATAGAAAAGACTGCAAACGTACCAAAAGCGGTCAGTAATATTCTGGCAAGCAAGACCTTTGATTACGGAACGATCTGTGCATCCGAGCAATCGGTTATCGTTGAAGAAAGCAACCGCGATCAGGTAGTGGCAGAATTTAAAAAGCAGGGCGGATATTTCATGAGTCCCGAGGAAACGGTGAAGGTTTGTAATCTGCTGTTTAAGAACGGCCATGCTATGAATGCCAAATTTGTGGGCAGATCGCCGCAGGTGATTGCATCCGCAGCCGGTTTTTCCGTACCTGACAGTGTCAGAGTACTGATCGGGGAACAGCAGGGAGTAGGACCGGATTATCCGTTGTCTTATGAAAAGCTTACATCTGTACTGGCGTTCTATACGACAAAGGATTGGTTGGATGCCTGTGAACACTGCGTTAAGCTGCTCCAAAACGGAATCGGCCATAGCATGAGCATACATACGGAAGACAGGGACATGGTAATGAAGTTTACCAAGAAACCCGCGGCGCGTATTCTGGTTAACACCGGAAGCACCCAGGGTGCGGTAGGCGCAAGCACCGGTCTAATCCCTTCCTTTACGCTTGGATGCGGAACATGGGGAGGAAGCTCTGTCTCTGAAAATGTTAGCCCGATGCATCTGATCAATATCAAGCGTGTTGCTTACGGGACAAGAGATTGCAGCACACTTGCGCTGGATCCGTCCTTCAACTATCCTGAATTAGGCGGAGGGACGCAATGCAGCACTCCCATCGGCACTTCGTCCGGCTGTGCAGGAAGCAGTAAGGAATGTAGCTCTTCATTCACGTCAAACATCGTTGCCGAAGATAAGGAACAGCTTTTAAAGCTGATCAGCGAGCTGGTGGACGCGATGAAGGGAGGACAGTAATGGACAATTATGAGAATGTGCTGAAACTTTTCCTGGATGCGGTTCAAACAACCTTGCATTCTACGGAAACAGGAGATTCCTCAGAAATTCCGATTGGGATCTCAAATCGGCACCTTCATCTCTCCCAGATTGACCTGGATGAATTGTTCGGAGCAGGCTATCAGATGACTAAAATCAAAGATCTGTCACAGCCGGGACAGTACGCCTGCAAAGAAACCGTAACCATTTGCGGTCCCGGTGGCGCCATTGAAAAGGTGCGAATCCTTGGACCGGTTCGCGGTAAGACCCAGGTGGAAATTCTTGCCGGTGATTGCTTCAAGCTTGGTATGGTTTCCCCTTCAAGATTGTCGGGTGATCTGCAGGGAACACCGGGAATCACCATCGTAGGACCGAAAGGTACGGTTCGGACATCGGAAGGACTCATCGTAGCACAGCGGCATATACACATGACACCACAGGATGCGCAGAGACTTGGAGTCACCGACGGACAAATCGTTTCCATTCAAATTGACGGCCCCCGTGGCGGTACTTACAGCAACGTTGCGGTGAGGGCAACCGACACATCCGCTCTCGAATGTCATGTTGACACGGAAGAAGCAAATGCAATGAATCTGAATTCGTTATCAAAAATTAAAATAATAAAGTAAATTTTAGGAGGAAATAAAAATGAAATATGATGCATTAGGAATGATCGAAACAAAAGGTCTGGTTGGTTCAATCGAAGCTGCTGACGCAATGGTTAAGGCTGCTAACGTTTACCTTGTTGGTAAAGAACATGTAGGCGGAGGACTTGTAACTGTTATGGTTAGAGGTGACGTAGGTGCTGTAAAGGCTGCTACTGATGCCGGTGCTGCTGCTGCTCAGCGTGTTGGCGAACTGGTTTCCGTTCACGTAATCCCAAGACCACATGCAGAAGTGGAAAGCATCCTTCCTGCAGTTAAGAACGTACCAAAAGAAAAATAAATCGTAGATTACGATTTACCTATGCTGCATATCGGTGCAGCAGCAACAACAGGATCTTTTAAAAAGCTTTTTAAAGTATGTTGAAATCTCTTGGCTGATGCGATGCTCGCATCAGCCGGGGGGTTTTTAATAAGGAGAACATGGATGAAGGTATTGTTGGTAAATGGCAGCCCCCATGAAAAAGGAAGTACCTATACTGCATTATCCGAAGTAGCAAATACGCTGAATAGACTGGAAATCAAAGTCGAAATTTTTCAATTGGGCTCCAAACCGATTTCGGGATGCATTGGCTGCGGGACGTGCACCAAAATAGGGAAGTGCTTTATGAGAGATCAGGTAAATGAGTTTCTGGAAAAAGCTGCGGAGGCAGACGGATTTCTCTTTGGCTCGCCTGTTCACTTCGCTTCCGCCACAGGAATGCTGACCTGTTTTATGGATCGTGTGTTTTATGTCAATTTTTCCAATCGGGTTTTGGACAACAAACCGGCAGCAGCGGTTGTCACTTGCCGTCGAGGCGGAGCTACAGCTGCACTGGATCAGATCAATAAATATTTTGCCATCAGCAATATGCCGATGGTAGGTTCTCAATACTGGAATATGGTGCATGGGAACTCGCCTGAAGAGATCAGGAAGGATCTGGAGGGGATGCAGGGTCTGCGTACACTAGGGAATAACATGGCATGGCTTCTAAAATCCATCAAGGCGGGAAAGGCTTCGGGAATCAATACTCCTGAAAAAGAGCCCAGAAAGATGACTAATTTTATCAGATAAACTTATTGCTGGTTGCCACTTTTGATAGAACCCGCATATTTACGATAGGTTTGGGGCGTCATGTTCATCTGAGCACAGAAGACTCTATTGAAATAGGATGGATCAGAAAACCCGCATTCGATTGAAATGCGGTATGCATGATAGTTGGTTGTTTCCAACAGCTTACAGGCGTGCTCGATTTTCAGCCCAATCACATATTCGGTAAATGAAACACCCATCTCCCTTTTAAAGACATGGCTGAAATACTTTGGATTTACAAACACCTTTGAGGCAACCAATTCTAGGGTCAATCTCTCTTTAAAATGATCTTGAATATATCTTAAGGATTCTTCAATAAAGTATTGACGCTCGATTTTGGGCTTCAAACTTTTTTTCTCAGTATTCACCTCGGAAAGGTTCTGGCTTCTCTCAACAGAATCCAGCATTTTGCAAAAAACCTGTTTGAAGTCCGTTGGTTTTATCGGCTTTAAAAGATATTCAAAAACTCTGAGACTGACGGATTTTTGTGCATAAGAAAAATCCGAATATGCAGTTAAAACAGAGATGCATGCAGAGGGAAGGAATTCCCTGATCTCCTCAATGGCGCTTATGCCATCCAATTCCGGAATCCGCACATCCATTATGATAAGATCAGGCCGATACTGCTTTGCCAGCTCGACGGCCTCGATGCCGCTCTCACAAGTCAAAAGCTTGTCCTCCTGTTGAAGCTCATCCATGACCACCGATCTTAGAAATTCTTGTTCCAGCAATTCATCTTCAACTATTAAAACAACAACGCTCATTGCTATCCCCTTCCGATTGGCTGGCTTGAGATTGTAATCGTAATCGTGCTGCCACTGTAATCAGATTTTACGATTTCCAATCCAAATTCATCCCCGTAGTATCGCTTCAGACGATTGTCCGTGCTTCGAAATCCAAGACCCGATGTATTTTCTGCTTGCCGTATGCCTTCAAGGACCGACTTAGAAAAGCCATTTCCGTTATCAATAATGGAAATGATGATTTGATTCTTGTCTTCCTCCGCGTTAATACAGATTTTTCCGCCGTCTCTTTTCGGAGTAATTCCGTGAATCAAAGCGTTCTCCACAATTGGCTGAATCACCATATTGGGGATACGGTACGACTTTATTTTATCTGAAATATTGATTTCATACTCCAGACGGTTCTTAAATCTTATTTTTTGGATATAAAGATATTTTTCAATATTATCAATTTCAGAACCGATGGTATGAAGCTGATCCTCCTGCTTCAGATTGTATCTCAGTAGATCGGAAAGGCAATAAATAAGCTCTTCCGTTGTATGAGAATGTTCAAAATATGCGATACGGGCGATGCAGTTCAAGGTATTGAATAGAAAATGCGGATTGATCACCAGGGACATATTTTTCGCTTCAAGGTCAATGATTTTTTTCTCTAGGATCTCTTTCTCTATGGACAGTCTGGCTACATCGGGATCTTCTGAATCGACATGATTGATGCTTTCGGTCAGATCAAGAGAAATATTTTTTGCGATATGGCCACACAATTGTTCGTGAATCTCGATTTTATTGGATTCCACGGTTTTCAGCGAAGCAATGGTTCTGGCGATATATTCCAATTCCGGGCTTTTCTCATCCTGAAGGGATTGCACGTCTATCATGTATTTCTGGTATTCCGTATCAGGCAGATATACCTGCATGCCCCCGATATAACCTAAAATATCATCATCGGCTTTAATTGGAACCAGTATGTTTTTCAGACCGTAACGGCAGACAAAGCTTGCTGCTTGGTCTGAACTGAAACGGCAGCGATAGTCAGGGCATACTCGACCGCCCCTTTCCTGACACACATGGGTGCAGAAATCAGGGGATGGAATAAACTCAAGCAGAATATCGCCATCCGTATTCACTAAAAACAGTGAAATGTTTGACAGTGATAAAATGCCACTGTAGCGCGCATACAAATCTGAGGCTATTAATTTATCCAAAGGGTTGTTATTTTTATTCATAAAACTATTTTAATATAGAATGGCAGAAAAGTAAACAGCTACTCATTCACCGGCTACTAGCTAATCCAATCTGGGACGTAGAGAAACATAAGGAAAGCCCCGTCGGCTTTTCCGACGGGACTCGACTCGATTCATTTTATTCTCTTAATAACATTGCTGGTAGATTCGGACCAGATCTTCTCCGGAAGGCTGTCTTGGATTGGTCGGCGTACATCGATCTGCTATGGCAGCATCCGTCATATTCGCCAGCGCGTTTTCAAATTCAGACTGATCAATTCCAAGGGAACGGAGGTTGTCTTCTATCTTCAGGGCCTTCTTCAGCCGGTTTACTTCGCGAATGAGATGAACGGTGCCTTCCCTAGCGGTTCTGGCGGGAAGTTTTAACAGATCGGCCAACTTTGCATATCGTTCAGCAGCATACCCGTTGGCACTTCCTCTCAGATCGGCGTTATACTCCATGACAGCGCTCAGCATCAGCGCATTGGAACGGCCATGGGGAATATGAAAGGTCCCTCCCAGTGCATGTGCAAGACTGTGTGTGATGCCCAGATTGGCATTTGTAAAGGCCATACCCGCCATACAGGAAGCATTCTGTACACGATCTCTGGCAGTGGCATTCTTTACATCCCGGTGAAGGATTTCCAGATTTTCGAAAATCAATTTGATCGCCTTTTCCGCCAGCGCATCTGTAAAGTCGGTTGCCATTGTGGATACATATGCCTCAATGGCGTGAACCAGTACGTCAATTCCCGTATCGACAACGACTCGCTGGGGTACGTGCTGAATGCAGGTGGAGTCCAATATCGCGATATCCGGAGTGATGAATTCATCGACGATACAAACCTTACCATCCTCGGAGGTGATGACCGAGAAGTTAGTTACCTCTGAACCCGTTCCGCTGGTGGAAGGGATTGCAATAAAAAGCGGCCTTTTAAATTCCTTCCCATCGGGTTGATTCATTTTTGATGCAAAATAAAGAATTCCCTTGGCAGCATCGATGGAGGAGCCCCCTCCGATAGCAACCAGTACATCTGCACCACTTTCCATAAAAGCCTTCATTCCGTCTGCAATTAATTTTACATCCGGGTCAGGGCGTACTTCTGTAAAAGACACAGAGCTGATTCCGGCCTTGGCCAGATGGTCGACGGCTGTCTTCAAGTATCCCAGTTGATCCATGATAGAATCCGAGACGATAAAAGCCCGTGTGCCAGTAACTTCCTCTAAGAGCCGTATGGATTGCATATTAAAATAAACCTTTGATTTTAAAATAAATTTATCTTCGATGATGATTCCCTCCCATCATTATAAAATGGAGATCAATGTCTCCCGTCTCCCTTGTGTTATAAAAATATCATACCACATTAAACCGCCTATGTATTGGAGATTCGCCATAATGTTTGGCAATCGTTCAAGAAGGAGATTGTATAAAATCTTTATTCTTGGATAATAACCATTTCTTGGCCCAAAAGGCAGCGGACAGACAATTTTAAAACATCAATCCATTGATTAAAGGGTAGATTCCTGTTATAATTATGAATCAATCAAATGGTATATGCGCTGACATGCGTATATGGCAGACAATATGATCATGGTGGATTTAATAAATGGAAGAATTAATACAAAGAAGACTACGGCAGCTCTTTCATGATGACAGGATCGTTTTTGACAAATCCCGCTTTACCGGCGGACTTACCAATTACAACTATATCATGAACATCCAAGGAACAGAATATGTAATCCGGAAGCCGGGAGGCATGACGAATCAGATGATTGACCGTTCTATTGAAAAGGTCAACAATGCCATTGCCTGTGAGCTGGGACTGAATTCTCAATGCTTTTATTTTGACGAGATCAGCGGAATCAAGATCAGCATTTACATTCAAAACAGCAAAGATATCGCCCATGCGGATCCCTGCAAAGCGGAAAACCTAAGGGCTGTTTCCGATTTAATGAAGAAGACCCATTCCAGTCCGAAGGATTTTCCGAATACCTTTGACTGGCGCATGGAGCTGGAGAAATATGAACAGATCGTGAAGGGCTTAAAGGGTGATTTCTTTTTTGATTATACCGGGTTGAAAAAACAATTGTTTGATTTCTTTGACCAGAATATCCAAAATGCGATTTCAGTTCCCTGCCATAACGACACGGTACCGGAAAACTTTGTCATTGACGACAAGGGAAAGGCGTATCTGATCGACTGGGAATATGCGGGCATGAATGATCCTAACTGGGATGTGGCTGCGTATATCATTGAGTCCAGACTGACCGTGGAAGCAATCGAAGCGTTGGTGAATGACTATTACGGACAATTTCCAACTCCGGAGGAAGTGCTGAAAATAAAAGGCTATATGGTAGCACAGGATTTGTTGTGGACAGTATGGGCTTTGATCCGGCATTATAACGGGGAAGACTTCCTTGATTACTGTAATATCAGATACGAGCGGTTTCGAAGGAACCTCAGGACCATTACCGCCGAAGCGGATTGCTCCATCTTTGACTTGGTAAAGGATTAATGCAAGCTCAGTGAGTTTTAATAAGTGAAAGCCGGAAAGGGAATCAAACCTTTTCCGGCCTTTTTATTCAATAGGAAATATCGATTTCCTATTGAATACTTTTTTTTAGCCCGTTAACAGTTGAAAAGCGGGTGTTGAGAGAAATATCTTTCTGGAATTTAACGGAAAAATTGAAAAGTACAAAGAAAAAACTTGAATACAGAATATTCAAATAGTATATTATTTTCTATGAGAAGTAAAATAGAAGAACTGTGTAAGGACTACACAGACCTGACGTATGAGGATGTTCAAATACTCGTCGAGCACGATGAAAAAATTGACTCGATTGCTTTGCTTACGTCAAACGATATCTTTATTGACGCACTTACGTCAAATCAACAAGATTCTGTTGTATTGGCCTGGGCAAGACCGGAAAAAAAATCCCTCTATAACAAGAGCGTGGTTGGAGATCTTGCCTATTCAGAAAATGAGCCCGGTGTTTATAAAACAATTACATCCGGTAAAATTTCCAGAGCGATCAGTGGGGTCAGCCAGGAGGGTGTTCCCATTGCCCAAACGGTGGTCCCGATTAAAAATAGAGAAAAGGTCATCGGTGTCCTGATCATGGAACGGGATATTACAAGGGAAATCGAACAAGAACAGGAAGTGAATGTCCTGAAGGAAACCGTTGAATTTTTAAAGAAATCCCTGATGGAACTGAACATCGTGGAATCCTACTTTGCTGACTGGTTTAACAACGGTATCTTTGTTCTGAACAGTGAGTGTAAGATCATTTATGTGAATAAGGCAGCTCACGATCTGTTTGTTCGGGAAGAGAACAAGGATCCCATGGGGAATGACCTCTCCAAACTCTTGGGAACATTTAAAGATCTTAACGATATGCTTAGAAAAATCAGCAGCCCAACAGAGCTGGCACTCCGAGACGAGGTTTATAACATGCACATCCATCCCATTGGTATTCAAGATGAACTGGAGGGTGCGGTCATCATAGCGCAGGATATGACGGAACTCAGAATCAAGGAGCGTGAATTGCAGGGAAAGGACATGCTGATCCGTGAAATTCACCATCGAGTAAAGAATAACCTTCAGAACATAGCGGCTATTTTGCAGCTGCAGATGAGAAGAACCAATTCCGAAGAAGCTCGAAATGCGTTTCAGGCCAGCATCAGCAGGATTATGTCAATCGCTGCAGCCCAAAATGTGTTTTCAAGACAGAATCTTGATACCGTGAAATTAAAGGAATTATTAAGTTACGTTTTAAATACAACTTTAGAGAGTTATAAATTTGAATATCAAAATATCATTGCCGTAGTCGAAGGCAGAAATATTGAAATCTCCAGCAGTCAGGCCATCCCCGTTGCGTTGATCGCCAATGAGGTGATCAGCAATGCGATGAAGCACGGCATAAAGGATGAAGAAAAAGGAGAGATACGAATCAACATCAACGAAAATGAAAACATGATCTCGATGGAATTCTATGACAGCGGCAAAAATGACTTGATTATTGACAGCAATGACGAATGCAAGCTGGGCCTGCAAATCGTGAAGGCATTGTCAACCGAACAGCTGGGAGGAACGTTTGTAATCAGTAAAGTGAACGGGGAGACAAAGGCGGAAGTTATTTTTACTAAATAACGAGGAGGGGATTCTCCCCACCTCGTTGAAACGCTCATAGGTAAGAAAATTTTCTACAGGCGAAAATTTTCTGCGGATGCGTTATAACGGGGAGGTGTTATATGAGCTACTTATCAGTATTGCTTGCGGACGACGAAGTGTTGACCAGACTTGATCTACGCGAACATTTGACCAAAGAGGGCCATGTAGTCTGTGCAGAAGCAGGAAACGGGCTGGACGTTTTGGAATTAGCCAAATTGACGAATCCTGACATTGCACTCCTGGATATTAAAATGCCGGGACTTGACGGAATTGAAGTTGCGAATCAGTTAAGGCTGATGGGCATCCCTACCGTCCTGATGACTGCATATTACCAGCCTACGTTTATTAATCGAGCGGAGAAGGTAGGCGTCTATGGGTACTTGAATAAGCCCATAAGGCAACAGGACATCATCCCTTCTTTACATATTGCTTATGGGCGCTGGAAAGAAATGCAGAAATTATCCAGAGAAATCGATCTGATCAAGAAAAAGATGGAATACCAAAAGAAGGTCGAACGAGCGAAGGGAATTTATGCGTTAGAACATGGTATATCCGAACTTGAGGCTCATAATGCCATTTTAAGAATATCCATGTCCCATCGTAAGCCGCTATTTTGTGTGTGCGATGAAATTATAAGAAAAGGGTGAATCAATATTTTCAATGTTCTGAAAAAACATATTGCAATGAATAAATTTTAGTGATAGCATAGTCATTAGTTTAAGACAAAGGAATATGAGCAATAGGGCTCACAAATGCAGATTTTAACAAAATCTGTTTTTGTGAGCCCTATTCTTATTTTCGGGGCATTCTTAGGTTTATTATTTTTTATTTTTAAGGAGGGAAAAATTATGACAGAGAAAGTAAAAGAAACTGAACATCTGGCGAGAACTTTAAAGCCACTCCATCTTTGGGCGTTGGCAGTTGGCCTCGTAATTTCGGGAAACTACTTTGGATGGAGCTACGGATACGGCACGGGAGGTCCTCTGGGATTATTCCTCGCATGTATCCCTGTAACAATTTTCTATGGCACATTTATTTTCTGCTATACAGAGATGGCAACCATGATTCCTCACGCAGGAGGTCCATCCGCATATGCAAGAAGAGCCATGGGGCCGGCAGCAGGATACTTTGCAGGAATCAGCTGTTTGATCGAATTCCTGTTTGCTCCTCCCGCAATTGCCCTCGCAGTAGGCGGCTATATACATAATATGGTTCCTGCAGTACCTACAATGGCCGCAGCCATCGTCGCTTTTATTGTATTCGTATTTATCAATTTCTTGGGAATGCGTACTTCTGCCATATTTGAGTTGGTTGTTACAATTGTAGCGCTGGTGGGCTTATGTATTTTCTGGGCAGCCGCTGTGCCACATGCATCTATGGATAACTTCCTGCAGCCATTAATGGAAAATAATGGCTTTGAAGGCTTCCTGCAGTACATCCCAGGCGGATGGATGGGCGTAATGGCTTCCGTGCCGTTTGCAATCTGGTTCTACCTTGCTTTAGAAGGCGGAGCCATGACTGCAGAAGAAATGGTCAATCCGCAAAAGGACATCCCGAAGGGTTTCTTGACCGCTATGCTGACTCTGTTCATCATGATGTGTTTCACTCTGTATCTCACAGCCGGCATCGTTGATTACAACGTAGTATCCGCTGTCGACTTCCCGCTTCCTGCAGCTCTGGAAGCAGTATATGGGAAAGGTGCATTAACGCTTCTCGTTAACTTCCTAGGCTTATTTGGTCTGATCGCTTCCTTGAACGGAATCATCGTTGGTTCCTCAAGACAGCTGTTCGCAATGGCCAGAACCGGATATCTGCCTAAGATACTTGCAACGGTAAATCATAAGCGCCATACGCCTACCGCTGCTTTGATCGTTGCTGGTTTGATCGGAATCGTTGCAGCATCCACAGGTTTGACTTTCGTCGTAATCACGCTTTCTGTATTCGGATCTGTTTGTCTATATTTCATCAGCTTGATCTCCTTCTTTATGCTGCGTGCAAAGGAACCGGATCTCAGAAGACCTTTCAAAGTAACGTCGGGTTACCTTGTTGGAGGCATCAGCATGCTGATGTGTATCTTCTGTCTGGTCAGCTTATTCATTACAACGGTTCCTGCTACGCTTCCGGAATCCAGTATCGCCTATATGATTTTCGGAGCAGTCAGTATCAATCCGCTGATCGCCACAGTTCTAATCTTTGTTGTAGCATACATCTGGTACTTTATCGGCGGCAGAAAGAAAATCAGACCGTTTGATGAAGAATTCGATGTTATGAATGATTTGGATGCATAATCAGATTTTACAAAATTATTCAATTTCATAATGAAACTGTCTTTAGGTGAAGGGAGTCCCCCTTCACCTAAAGATTCATTAAATTAATATTAGTTATATTTGAGAGGAGGATTTGAATAATGGCAATTAGAGATGATTTAATCGCATTAGGAATGGTTGAGACAAGAGGAGCAGTCGGTGCGATTGAAGCAGCGGATGCTATGGTAAAAGCTGCAAACGTTAGTTTGATCGGAAAGGTAAAGGTTGGAGGTGCCCTGGTAACCGTTATGGTTCGAGGAGATGTAGGCGCAGTGAAGGCTGCTGTTGATGCCGGTGCTGCCGCTGCAGAAAGAGTCGGCGAACTGGTAAGCTGTCACGTCATCCCGAGACCCCATCAGGATCTGGAACAGATACTCCCAAAACTGCCTGAAGTAAAAGTGACGAAGGAAAAGGCAAACGCAAACGCATAACAGGAGTGAGGTAAGCGAACAGTGAGCAAGGAAAGCATTTTAACAAGTGTAGGAATTGATATCGGAACGACTACGACAAAGCTGGTCATTTCCTATTTGACGTTGTCGAATGTGATGCCGGGCAGTAGAATCCCCCGCATCGAAATCAGCAATAAGAGCTTGTTTTATGCCTCCGACGTACGGTTTACACCATTTATCGATCGGGAAACCATCGACGAAGTAGCGGTCAGAAAAATGATCAGCGAAGAATATGAAAAAGCGGGAATTTCTCCGGAGAAAATCGATACCGGAGCAATCATCATAACAGGGGAATCCGCAAAAAAAGAAAATGCGGAAAAACTTGTCCACGCTTTGGCAGAATTCTCGGGTGACTTCGTGGTGGCGACTGCCGGGCCGGAGCTGGAAAGCATTATTGCCGGTAAAGGATCCGGAGCTGAAGAGATCTCACGAAAAGAACGATGTATCTGTGCGAATGTGGACATTGGTGGAGGTACGACCAACATCGCTTACTATGATAACGGAGTATGTATTGGAAATGCTTGCCTTGAGGTTGGAGGAAGACTGATCGAAATCGATCTGCTCTCTCATAAAGCAAAGTACTTGGCAAAAGCAAGCAGGATGATCTCTGAGATATTGCCCTGCAGCATGATCTTAAGCTTCAGCCCTGAGGCACAAAAACAAGGAATTGAGAAGATTCTCGCGCAGATGGTGAAATCGGTAGATGAGGTACTGTTCTCAGAATCCCCGTCTGATATCACCAGAGCCTTGACTGTCAACAACGACTTACCGAAGGTTCTGCCCCAGAAAATCGTCTTCTCAGGAGGAGTGTCTAAGTACATCTATCAGAAATCCATCAATGACTGGTGGATCCACGGAGATGTGGGGCCGCTTCTGGCAGAAGCATATAAAAACGGCCGGGCATACCATACCTTTGAAGTCGCCCCAGGTGCCGAGACGATCCACGCCACGGTAATGGGAGCGGGGATCCATACGGTAAACGTATCGGGTTCCACAGTCACCGTAAAAAAGGACTGCCTGCCGATCAGGAATATTCCCGTCGTGATCCCGGAGATCAAAAATGGGCATTACGACTGGATCGATCCTTCCAAACGGTTTCTGGATTCCTTACACAATTGTGTCGCATTGGGTATCCCCGTGCAGGATAAGCTGGATTTTCAAAGCGTTGATGAATTGACGGAAATGATCGCGAGACAGCTTCCGCAAATCCCCAGCAGCCCGAAGGTGGTTGTGATGGAGCAGGATGTTGCCAAAGTCATCGGTCAGGGCATTCGGAAGCGGCTTGGAGATATTGATCTTGTCTGCATCGATGGCATCAGAGCTTTTTCCGGAGATTATATCGACATAGGAAAAGCATTAAGCTATGCTGAGGCATTGCCAGTAGTCGTTAAAACTTTGATATTTAACGGCGGCGCCAGTTTCTGACGCCTGCAGTTAACAAGTTAATATGAAATAATAAAGGAATAGAGGGGGTGTCAGACAATTGAAATTGATAACGAAATTGTTCGGGCATACATACCAATTTAAGGATATAAAGCAGGTTTTGGCAAAAGCCAACGAGCTCAAATCAGGAGATGTTTCAGCAGGACTGGCTGCAGAAGATTCCGCAGAAAGAATCGCGGCAAAGATCGTACTGTCTGAGCTATCTCTGGAAGACCTGAGGAAAAACCCTGTGGTACCCGCCGAAATCGATGAAGTAACTCGAATCATCGAATCCGACGTAAATGAGACGATCTACAATGATATCAAGAATTGGTCGTTAGCTCAGCTAAGAGAATATATCTTAAATACGGAAACAACAGGTGAACAGATTAAGAGAATCAGCAGAGGCATGACATCAGAAATGGTAGCAGGCACGGCAAAGCTCATGAGCAATATGGATCTGATCCTGGGCGCATCCAAAATTAAGATTACAGCACATTGCAATACAACCATCGGGCTTCCCGGAACGCTGGCTTCCAGACTTCAGCCGAACCATACAACCGACTCACCGGAAGGAATCCTGGCAAGCATGAGAGAAGGTCTTTCTTACGGCATCGGTGATGCCATCGTCGGATTGAATCCGGTGGATGACTCTGTCGAAGCAACCATGCGTTCCCTGAATACGATCTATGAGTTTGTAGACAAGTGGGATGTTCCGACACAGATCTGTGTTCTGGCTCACATCACAACCCAGATGGAAGCCTGCAGAAAAGGTGCTCCAACCCACTGTCTGTTCCAGTCCATTGCCGGATCTGAAGTAGCCAACTCAGCCTTTGGCATCAACAAAGAGATGCTGGATGAGGCGTATGCGTTAGGCTTGAAATATGGGAAAGGAACCGGACCGAACATCATGTATTTCGAAACCGGACAGGGATCCGAGCTTTCCTCCAATGGTCACCACGACTCTGATCAGGTTACCATGGAAGCAAGATGCTACGGTTTGGCAAGACATTACAACCCGTTCTTAGTCAACACAGTGGTAGGCTTTATCGGTCCTGAATATCTCTACGATGCAAGGCAGGTTATCCGTGCCGGGCTGGAAGACCATTTCATGGGCAAGCTGACAGGAATTTCAATGGGCGTTGACGCCTGCTATACAAACCATATGAAAGCGGATCAGAACGATATCGAGAATTTGGCAGTATTACTGACAGCCGCGGGATGCAATTATTTTATGGGTATTCCGATGGGTGATGATATCATGCTGAATTATCAGTGCACAAGTTATCATGATGTGGCAGCATTGAGAGAACTCATGAGAGTAAAACCACTTCCTGAATTCAACGCTTGGTGCGAAAAGATGGGCATTTTAAAGGACGGAAAACTTACTCCTATGGCTGGCGACGCCAGCATGTTCACACGATAGGAAGGGGGTGGCTGATATGAGCAATATGGAAGATAGTATTAAAACGATTGTCGAACAGGTTCTAAAGGAAATTGCAGTAACAGAGGTCGTGAAAACTTCTACGGGTGAAGCTGTCAAGGATATCTCTGCAAAGGGATTGACCGTAATTGACAGCGCTGATGTAATTGATCTTTCCACCATAGATCTTCAAACCCAGCTTTTGGTTCCAAATCCAAAGAATAAAGATCTGTACATGGATATGAAAAAGTCCACAGCAGCCAGAATCGGCGTGTGGAGAGCGGGCCCAAGACCATTGACGGAAACCCTGCTACGGTTTAGAGCGGACCATGCTGTTGCACAGGACTCGGTTATGGGTGAAATCTCGGAAGAGGATGCAGCCAAGTACAAAATGGTTTATGTTAAGTCCCCTTGTAGGGACAAAGATGAATATCTAACCAGACCTGAGCTTGGAAGAGTTCTCGACGAAGAGAGCCTCAAAAAGATAGAGAAGGAATGCGAGAAAAAGCCTCAGGTTCAGATTGTCGTTGCAGACGGGTTATCCAGCAAGGCTATGGAAGCAAACCTTCCCGACTTATATCCCGCCATGCTGCAGGGGCTGCAATCTATGGGAATCAAAATTGGAACCCCGATCATGGCTAAATACGCCAGAGTTGGACTGATGGATTCCATCGGAGAAGCGATCAAGCCTGATGTCTGCATCAACCTCATCGGGGAAAGACCCGGCCTGGGAACCGCAGAAAGCATGAGCGCTTACATCGTCTATAACCCAAGAGCCGGCGTGATAGAAAGTGAAAGAACAGTAATCAGTAATATTCATAAAGGCGGAACACCGGCCGTAGAAGCCGGAGCTGCCATCGCAACGCTGATCAAAAAGATTTTAGATGCTAAGGCGTCCGGCGTTAATTTAAAAATATGATAGAGGAGGTGCTGAGTAAATGATTATAGAACCAATCAAACCTCAGGTTTTAGCAGTAAGATTAATCCCGAATGTTTCTTTCGATTTGGCACAGCAGTTTGGATTGTCCCCTGAACAAAGATCCATCGGGATGCTTACCGTTAATATGGATGATTCAACCTATACTGCCCTTGATGAAGCAACCAAGAGAGCGGAAGTAGAAGTCGTATACGCGAAGAGTTTCTATGCAGGAGCGGGGAATGCTTCCGGTCCAAGAAGCGGAGAAATCATAGGGATTTTGGCTGGCCCAAATCCTGCCGAAGTCCGCGCAGGAATCGATGCCTGCATCGACACTTTAGAAAATGAAGCATTCTTTTACACCCATGACGGCGGAGATACTGCATGGTATGCTCACACCATTTCCAGAACCGGAAGCTACCTTTCCAAGGCTTGCGGGATCCCGGAAGGCGAGCCTCTTGCATATCTGATCGCATGCCCTCTGGAAGCAATGTTCGGAATCGATGCAGCATTAAAAGCTGCAGAAGTTGATATGAAGGTTTTCTATGGACCACCATCAGAAACCAACTTTGGCGGCGCTCTGCTCACAGGTTCGCAAAGCGCCTGCAAAGCAGCATGTGAAGCATTCCAGAACGCCGTAATCGATGTTGCACAAAATCCGTTAAAATATCTGGGTGGTTGAGACGAGGTGATCGAAATTGGAACTTGATAGAGATCTGGCTACGCTTCAAGAGGTTAGAAACCTTGTTAACGCAGCGAAAAAAGCACAGGACACCCTGAAGACCTTCACACAGGAACAGGTTGACAGGATCTGTCTTGCCATCGCCGAAGCCGGTGAAAAGAATGCCTGCCTGCTTGCTGATATGGCGGTCTCAGAATCAGGGATGGGAAAATATGAGGATAAGTGTTTTAAGAACTATTTCGCTTCAAAGGTCCTTTACGATTACATAAAGGACATGAAGACAGTAGGCATCATTGGAAAAGATGACGTAGAAAAGGTCTGGGAGGTTGCTGAACCGGTGGGTGTTATTGCCGGTATCGTTCCAACCACAAATCCTACATCATCAACAATATTCAAAGCCATGATTGCATTGAAGACACGAAATACAATCGTTTTTTCACCACATCCTTCTGCGGCTGCCTGCACGAAAGAGGCTGCCAGAATCGTTCATGATGCAGCAGTAAAGGCAGGGGCACCGGAAGGGTGCATCGGATGTATTTCCATGCCGACCCTTGAGGGAACCAACGAGCTGATGAAGCATAAGCATATCTCCATGATTCTTGCAACGGGAGGCAGCGCTCTGGTAAGAGCTGCTTACTCCAGCGGGAAACCGGCTCTTGGCGTAGGTCCCGGAAATGTTCCCGCCTTTGTCCACAGAAGTGCGGATCTGGCGAAAGCGGCAGAACACATTCTCATGGGCAAAACCTTTGATAATGGCACCATCTGCGCATCGGAACAGTCAATCGTTGCAGAAGGCTGCATCTCAGATCAGCTCGTTGAAGAATTAAAAAAGAGAGGTGGGCATTTCCTCACCAAAGAGGAGACAGAAAAGGTTTCCAGAGTGGTCATCCTTCCGTCCCACGGTGTCAATCCGAAAATAGTAGGAAAAACACCTCAGTTTATCGCAGAGATGGCCGGTATCGACGTACCAAAGACCGCAAGGGTTCTCATAGCATCTCTTGATGGGGTTGGCCCCCAATGGCCGTTATCCTATGAGAAGCTAACCACCGTGCTTGCGTACTATATCGTAAATGACTGGCACGACGGCTGTGAACGATGCATACAGCTGCTGGAACTGGGCGGAATCGGCCATAGTTTGGCAATCCACTGCACCGACATGGACGTGATAACGGAATTTGTACTAAAGAAGCCGATCTTTCGGATTTTGATCAACACCCCAGCGGCATTGGGAGGCGTTGGTGCCACTACAAATCTTGCACCATCCTTTACTTTGGGCTGCGGTACATGGGGAGGTTCCAGTGTATCCGAGAATGTCGGACCGAAGCATCTTCTGAATATAAAGCGGGCCGCATGGCATTCGGGGATACCCGAGTTACCGGCCGGCTTCGTGAAACCCCGGGAGACCGCTTCCAATTCCGCTTCCGTTGAACCGGACAGCTTAAACATCAACGAAAAATTAATCGCTGAAATCGTAGCGCAAGTGATCAAGAGTATGAACAAATAGCGAGGCGAAAGCGTTAGATTCAATTTGTAATTTATAAAGGAGGAATATTCAAATGGAAAGAAATACAAGCGCTCTGGGCATGATCGAAACAAAAGGCCTGATTGCTTCTATCGAGGCAATGGACCAGATGCTGAAAGCTGCAAATGTTAAAATCGCAGGGAAAGAGCATGTTACCGGCGGATACGTAGCAGTCATGGTAAGAGGTGACGTTGGAGCGGTAAAAGCAGCAGTTGATGCCGGTGCGGCAGCAGCGCAAAGAGTTGGCGAACTCATCAGCGTTCATGTAATCCCAAGACCCCATGCGGAAGTAGAATGTGTGCTACCTGTTGGAGATAACAAATAAGGCAGTCGAAATCTGCAAAGGTAGATTTGCCCTAACAGGATTAGAAAGTGGTGATTACCTTGATCGTAACAGAAAGTGATTTAAGAGCAAACTGGGCAAAGGAAAAGATAACGGTTTTAAGAATCCCACCTGGAAGTGTGATCACTCCTCCCGCACGCGAATTTATTAGTAACAAGGGAATTCGTGTTGAAATCGATGGAGAAGGAGCGGTAGATTTTACCGGCTTGACCTATAATACTGTGATTCATAGCAAAAAGGACGAAGCGGTTCCCAAAACCCCTGCGGCAAAAGCGGTAAAACCGGAATATATGACGCATCTGAACGGAAAGAAACTGGTACTAAAATCTGATCCGGTTATTCGGCTCAGGGGGGAACTGGACTCCTTTATTTCTCAGCTTGTGGAAACCCAGCTCTGGTTTATCAGCAAAGGCTACACCGGCATGGCAGAAAAGCTGGAAGAGGTTGTCGTCTTTTGCAGAAGCTTGATGCAAGCGGAAGTCCTGGAAAAGGAATTTGCATTTCCGCTGGTGTTTGGCTTTGATAAGGAGCAGCTGCGGGAAGTGAGCCATAATCCGATGAAATATTTCGGAGTGAAGCACTCCTTTGTATCCAGAAAGCATGGAATGAGCGTTGCGAAGCTTCACGTGCTTCGCGCGAAATCGAGAGAGGTGGAATTGACTGCAGTCAATGCATTTGCAACAGCAGACGGAAAATGCAGCCGAGAGGATATCGTTTCCGCATTGAACCGGCTCTCAAGCGTTCTATATATTTTGGTCTGTCTGGAAAAAGCCAGAGTGAAAGAAGCCGGCGTGGAGAGGGTCATAGAAAAAGCCCGCCGGTTTGAAGTAAACATTGGCGTTTCCAACAGGCATATTCATTTAAGTCAGATGGATTTAGAGGCTCTTTTCGGGCAAGGGTATCAGCTGAAAAAGATGAGAGAGCTTTCTCAGCCCGGACAGTTTGCAGCAGTGGAAACTCTGGATGTCATCGGACCAAAGGGAAAAATCGACCGTGTGCGAATCCTGGGGCCGGTAAGAAAGGACTCCCAGGTTGAAATCAGCGTATCCGACAGTGTGAAGTTGGGCATCGAGCCTCCCGTCAGAGACTCGGGAGAGATCGACAGCACACCCGGAATTACATTGGTTGGCCCCCTTGCAAAGCTGGAACTGAAAAAAGGCGTTATCATTGCGAAGCGGCACCTGCACCTGGATCCTGGGACGGCTAACGAAATGGGATTAAAGGATAAGGATGTGATCACTGCATATTTGAAGACGGAACGACCCATACGGTTGGAGGCGATCGGCGTGAGGGTCAGCGACCAGTATGCAACAGATCTTCATATCGATACGGATGAAGCAAATGCGGCCCTCGCAAAGAACGGCGACACAGCAATATTGATTTTGGAGGTGTGATATGGAACAGGATAATCTTGCGGCACTCGTGAAATTGATCATGGCAGATAAGCGAATCATGGACTTGATCAAGATAGACCTGATCAAGAATGGATCCTGTGATGAAACGAGCCAAGGCTGTGACCTGACCTTGATTGAAACCAATGACATCTTCGAAACCCTTCCTTTCGAATGGAGGGGCAATGTTTATTGCCAGGAGCGTCCCGACGGCGGCGACGGATTTTTAAACCATGATGCGGCAACCCAAAGGGATTGGAACCGGATAAGAGTATGTCAGCCTTCCCTGAACGCCATTGCAAAGCTTGCGCTGGGAATCGCTGATGAACCGCTGCTGAAAATCCTTCAGCAAAAGCTGATGGAGGGCGGGGAGAAGATAGAACTGGTCCGTCTCTGCAATCTGTCAAAGATAAAAGCGGATCCCTACAAAAAGCTATTCCTTGGTTATATAGAGAAAGTCAAGAGCTATGGGATCAAGATCAACGAAGACGGATTGACGGTGGCGGCAGGGGATTTCATCTGGCAGTATAAGGCATTGACAGAACGGGATCTGCTCGATATTGAGAAAGGCACAGTCCTGACTGTCGGGAAAAAGTGTATTGTTACTTCCCTTGCCGTTGATATGGCAAGGCGGAAATCGATACAAATTTGTCGTGAAGGAGAAGTAAAATGATTTTAGCAAAGGTAGTAGGTCAAATTTGGTCTACAAGAAAAGAAGAAGCTCTCCGAGGCATAAAATTTCTAGTTGTTCAACCAATTAATCTGACCTTCGATTCCGACGGTACGGTGAAAGAAGTTTTGAATTTCGGCAATAACATCATTGCCGGCGATAAGATCGGAGCCGGGGAAGGCGATTTTGTTATGGTAGTCTCCGGATCGTCTGCCAGACAATCGGAAGGAGATACCCATCTGCCTATCGATGCCAACATTGTAGGAATCGTAGATTCGGAGATGTTTGAAAAATGAAAAAGGAAGAGATCATTCAAAAAATAGAAGCCTGTGGAGTGGTGGGCTCCGGCGGCGCCGGTTTTCCGACCCACGTAAAATACAAAACAAAAGCGGAAACGGTCATCGTCAATCTGGCTGAGTGTGAGCCTTTGCTTCGCGTAGACCAGCAGCTGGCAGAAAAAAATGCTGCAGAATTGATCAGAGGCCTTGGGTTTGCTATGGAAGCCGTAGCTGCCAAGGAAGGCATTATCGCTGTTAAGGATAAGTACCACAAAGCAGTTGATCAGCTGCGCCTCTTGTTGAAAGACAGGATGAGAATCGAGTATCTGAAGGATGTTTATCCTGCAGGAGACGAGTTCATGACGATTAAGATGACGACGGGCAAGACGGTACCGCCGGGATCCATTCCCATTTCCATTGCTACCGTAGTCAGCAACGTTCAGACCCTGATCAATGTGGCCAGGGCTATGGAAGATAAACCAGTGATCCATCGGACGATAACCATAACCGGTAATGTAAAAAATCCGGTGACTGTTACGGTTCCTATTGGCGTGACATATCGGCAGCTTATGGAAAAGACAGGAAATGCCATCAGCAATGAGGATGCCTACATCGACGGTGGACCCATCATGGGCAAAATGCTGGAGGATCTTTCCACCAGCGTGACAAAGACCAGCGGCGGACTTGTGGTTCTTCCAAAAGAACATGCGCTGATCAAGATCAAAACTCAGCCCATGTCCCAGATCATGAGGATTGCCAAGACGGTATGTGAGCAATGTCAGTTATGCACGGACCTCTGTCCGAGAAACATCATCGGTCACAGGGATTTAAAACCCCATATGACCATCCGTGCCGTAAACTATGGCAGGATGACGGAAAGTCAGGTCATCAAGGGTGCAATGCTTTGCTCCGACTGTGGTATATGTGAGCTTTATGCTTGCCCTGTCAATATATCCCCGAGAAGAGTCAACCAGGCCATCAAGCAGGAACTCCAGAAACAGGGAGTCAAATATGACGGTACATTGGGAATCGAAGATCCCGTCTGGGAGGCCCGCATGGTTCCTTCTAAACAGATTGCAAGAAGGATCGGGTTAAAGGATTATTACTATCTGGAGGCTCCTTTACAGGAAGGGATTCTTGCGTTTGATCGTGTACAGATCCCATTAAAACAACATGTGGGAGCACCTTGTGAGCCGGTGGTAAAAGTGGGCGATGCGGTGAATCAAGGGGACCTGATCGCGAAAATCAAAGAAGGTCAGCTGGGAGCCAATCTGCATGCCAGCATCAGCGGAACGGTAACCGCAGTAAGCGGCAGCGAAATAATCATTGAGAAAGGCGGTGTCGGCTAATGGATATCACAGCAATCGGAATGGTGGAATTTAACAGTATCGCCCAAGGGATCGACAGCACGGATGCCATGTGCAAGATCGCAGATGTCACCCTGCTCGTGAGTAAAACGGTCTGCCCGGGCAAATATATCAGCATCGTTGCCGGAGACACTTCTGCGGTTCAGCAGTCTGTGAGAGCAGGAGAGGATAAAGCGGCCGAATGTGTGGTTGATAGCTTTATGATCCCCAACATCCATAAGTCTCTTATTCCGGCTATTGCAGGCACTTCCAGTATTGAACATGTCAAGGCTGTCGGTCTCATTGAATGCTTTAGCGTGGCTACCCTGATGGAAGCAACGGATTTGGCTTTAAAAACAGGAGAAGTGGAACCACTCCGGCTCCATATCGCCTTCGGGATCGGCGGAAAAGCCTATGTGGTTTTGTCCGGTGATGTAGCCGCGGTAAATGCTGCGGTGGCGGCGGGCAGCGAGCTGGCAGCGGAGAGAGGACAGCTGGTACGCAGTATCGTCATACCAAAGCCGCACCCTATGGTGGTTGAAAATTTAATTTAATTTTTAAAATTAGAAATCGAGGTGAAAGGATGAAAACTTGTATCTCCTTAAACATACTCAGGGAGCTTTCTGCAAGCAGCAAAACCGTGTGTTTGGATGAAAACAGTGTACTAAGCCCATCTGCCAAGGACTATGCCAGAGAAAAAGGTCTGGTCATCTATTTGGGTGGAATGAAGGACCCGATCATCGGAGTCAGCACCGGAGAGCCTCCATGCCAGGCTGAGAAACCTGCCCTAAGCTCTACTGATACAAAATCAGCCGACGACAATAACGTCAGCATTGATGGAAATGCTTTGAAAGCGATCATAACCAAAGCGATCCTGGAGCATAACAAACCGATTTGTGAAAATCCAAGGGCAATGAAGATCGAAGGCGAAACGGTGGTCATGGAACCATTTACGGAAGCACCTGCAGGCCAGAAGATCGGTATGACCGATGTGATCACTGAGCGAGAGGGCAACCTAGGTGCCGGTTTTATGACCTTTGAAAAATCTGAACTACCTTGGACCTTAACCTATGACGAAGTAGACTATGTGGTAGAGGGTGAATTTACCATAAAAACCGGCGGTAAACTCTATACCATGAAACCGGGAGATGTGTTCCACATTCCGAAGGGAACCAGCGTCGTGTTTGGATCGCCGAGCTTTTGCAAGGTTTTTTATGTGGTATATCCCGCCAATTGGCTGTCGCAGAACAAGTAAGCATAAATTAGCAAGGGAGGTGGTATTTTGTTAAGAATACAATTCATTAAAAGACCTACCAAAGGCACGTTAAAAATGCTGTTTCGGCGCTCCGGAACCCTGAGAAAACAGGAGCCGGAAGAGTCCTATTTTGAAGCGGTCGGCTTGATCCAGGGACCTTTGGCGGATATGATTGCGGCGGGAGATCTCGCGGAAAAAACATCAGGGGTCATCGTGGAAGAGATCCAAGGTATCTGCCCGCAGCATTTCACCATGATTGCCCTCTTCGGGGATACCTCCTCTGTTGCGGTGGCTTTGATTACCATTTCCGAAAAGATCGACAAGAGGCAGTTGGATATTGAATATTAATGAATCGGTGAAAAAGTCATTCGGAAAATTGACAAGCAAGGAGAGATTATCTTGACTGAAAAACAAAGAATCATACAGGAGTTCGTTCCCGGAAAGCAGGTCACGTTAGCACATATGATCGCCTCTCCGGACGAAGAAATTTATCAGCGGCTGGGTCTGTCCAAATCCGGTGCCATCGGCATCGTAACGCTGACTCCCAGTGAGACCTCCATCATCGCTGCCGATATCGCAACGAAGGCTGCTCCGGTCAGCATAGGGTTTTTGGACCGATTCACCGGTGCTCTGATCATTACCGGCGATGTCTCCGGGGTTCTTGCCGCCCTCACCGAAATCAATGAGGTGCTGAAAAACATGCTGGGCTTTACCCCTTGCGATATTACGAAAACATGAAAAAGAGGATTATGCTCATCGGGAATTCCCGCACCGGGAAGACAAGTCTGGCAAACCGGATCAATTCAGATGATTTAGAAGTGATGAAGAGCCAGGCCATTTGTTATGGAGAAAATACCATCGATACCCCGGGAGAATATCTTGAGAGTCCTATGATGCATAAATATATCATATCCGCTTCCCAGGACGCGGATGCTGTTTTATTTATTCAATCCTTTGATCAGCCCATTTTCAGCTTTCCCCCCAACTTTGCACAGGTATTCAACACAAAGAGAATCGGCGTAATTACGAAGAACGACATAAAAGAGAAGCGGCACGATCTTGGACTGCTATTGGATAACTTCAGAGAAATCGGTTTGGAGGAACCCTTTTTTATCACCTCTACAAGGACAGGCGAGGGGATCGAGGAACTGAAAAACTTCCTGCTCAATAGGAACGACTGAAGTTTTCAATGACCCTATTGGCAGCAGCCTTCCCTGAGTACAGTGCCCCTTGAAGCCACCCCTGTTTTGTTGAAACATGTTCCCCTGCAAAATACAACCTATGATCATATTCGGGTTTTTGCATGTCGTATGCGAAAAGGAGCTTCTGACCGGGGTTCCCGGCAGCAAAAGCTCCCCGCGCCCAATGTTCTGTGTTCCAATGCACCGTTTTATAACCATCGACAAGGGCGTCCAGGTACCCGGAAGGGAGTCCATGCACCGCTTCCACATTGTCTTTGATCAGATCAAAGCGATGCGGTATTGTCTGACTGGAAACTCTGTTGGCATCCTGGCCCAAATTATAGGATGCGGTCAATACGCCTGGTAAATTCGGAGAGCAGCTTTCCCGGTTCTCACAACGCAGATGGTCAGGTGGATAAATAATTGATTGAATCGGAAGATCAGTGAATGAAATTCCCCCATTCATCCTGCCATACTCTTTCTCTTCTTCCCAAAACCGCTTTTTACAAAGAAATAGAGTTTTCTGGGCATCAATGTAATTATATTCTCTGATTGCCTGCATCTTTTCATTGCTAAAATACGGAAGGACTTCTATTCCTCTTAGTGTTGAAAAAGGGATCGCACAAATAACATAATCGTAAGACTCTGTTGTTTCGGTTCCCTTTTGATTTTTATAACACAAATCGACGCCCTTGTTATTCTGGGATTTTGAAATACCCTTTACTGGCTGACCCAATCGAATATCGACGTTACCCAGAAAGTAGGATGGGAAATCTATTTCAGGTGGTTCTTTGGCAGTCAGAGAGTTGTAAAAAGCCAATGGAAGATGAACCATACCTCCGGCTATCCGGTAGGTATTCATAAAATCCAGAGAGTAATTGCCGCTCAGGATTTCATCATAGCTGATGCCAAGAAAGGCTCCGGCAAAAGGGTCTACGGCGGATAACAGCTGGATTGCACCTTGACTCAAACCAAGCATTTCAAATACTTGACGATTGCTCAACCTTGTGATTGCGGCATACTCACCGGAGTATTCTGGTAGAATTTTTAATATTTCTGTTCGCATTTCCGGTGTCATCTGATTTAAAAAGGCATTCATCGCGAAATCGCTTAATACGTTCCATGGGATATTTCTTTCAGTTTCCGTCAGGTCGTAGTAAGGATAAAGGGATTCCGTGATGTTTTGTCCGCTTCGCCGGATTCTTACATCATGGGCAAAAATGAAATTGTTGGATTGGGGAGAAGAGAGTGCTTCCGTATCCAATCGAAATAAATTGATATAGTGCCAGGTCGTTTCATGGGAGACGGGAATTCTCATGGCACCGAATTCCCCGTAATATCGGCCAGATCGGTCAAAATATAAGGTGTATACACGTCCGCCCACCCGATCCTTCTGCCCATCATAAATCGTGATATCAGCCCCGAGCTTACGAAGCTCATATGCCGCTGCAAGGCCGGCCAGGCCGGCTCCGATAATCCCAATGCGAATGTTCCTGAAAGCGACCGGAGCCAAGGAACGTGTCAGGTCCGGCGGCGGGCTCAATAACGAAAGAATATTCTCGTAGTCCTCCGCTCTTCCGGTGCGGGTCAAGGCCTCCAATAATAATTGATGTCTTTGGTCGTTTGTTGGGTTATTAGAATAATCATTCTCCGACATATTTGAGGTTCCCCCTTTACTTGCATCTAATAAAATATATTACGGTGGAGCAAGGTTATTCGTGTTCGACGATTTTCTACATAATACTTGTAATTTTCAACAAAATCATGGGATTGTTCCGGGGAAGGACTGAAAACAGATGCTTTTAACAAAGATTTAACAGCTCAGAAATATAAAGTTTTCGGGGGAGTGACCGATATCAATACTATGACAATTACAGAAAGGTAGGTAGAAGATTATATGGTCAAGACACAAATTGGATCAATCGGACGAAAATTATCAATCATATTGGTTGCTTCGATTCTGATCAGCACCCTGGTAATCGGTATTTTCAGCTATTATAGCTATCGGAGCAATGCGATCAACTTGACGGGAGAGAGAGCATTGTCCATCGCGGAATCTGTTGCAGCATCCATCGATGGGGACAAACTAGTCGAATATGATAAAACGGGGCAGACAGATGAATACTTCGATCAGGTAAAAGCCTCTATGAGCACAGTCAAGGAAAGAAATGGGGCGAGCTATGTCTATTCTTTGGTTGATGCTGGCGAAAATTATAAATTGATTATTTCAGGATATCTGGAAGAAGAAGATCAATCTGCATGGGGATTCCTCGGCTATACCGATCCGAAGGAGATCTATACGGAAGATCCCGCATTGGTGCTGGAAGATGGAATCGGACGCTTTACGGAGCCCCAAGACTATGGTCCTCCTTTTGGGGTATCCATTACCGGCTTTGCGCCGATATATAACAGCCAAGGCAATATTGTAGGTCTGGTGGGAATCGACATTCCGATGAACGAGCAAAATGCTAAGATCGATCAACTCATCCCGATCATGGCGGGGATCATCCTTATCACATGCATGATTCTGATTTTAGCAACCTACTTCATCATCAAAAAAACGATAACCGGACCATTGAGAACAATAGCGGAAAAATCAAATCTGTTGATGCTTGGAGATACAGATCTGCAGATTGACGAAGCATATCTCGGCAGAAATGATGAAATTGGACTGATCGGCCGCGGATTCGTAAACATTGCTGAAAATATCAAAGAACAGTCTGAAGTTGCCAAACAGATCGCGGAAGGTGATCTTTCGTTGGAAATTGTGCCAAGATCAGATAAGGATATTCTGGGAATCAGTATGGTCTCAGCGATTGATATGCTAAAAAATCTCGTACTGGAAGCGGATAACCTCATAGCAGCAGCGGTGGAAGGCAATCTGGAAACCAGAGGCAATGCGGATAAGTTCCAGGGCGGTTACAGGCAGATTATCGAGGGCTTCAACAATACGCTGGACGCAATGGTAACACCGCTGAGAGCAGCTTTGCCCTACATCGAAAATATGGCCAATGGAATCCCACAGCAGGTATTGGAAAATACCTACCGGGGCGAGTACGGCATCCTGATCGATAATTTGAATGATGTGAAGAATTCTATCTATCTCTTGAGCATGGAATCGGGAAAACTGAACGAAGCACTCGAGGCAGGAGACCTTTCTTACCGCGCAGATACCAGCGCGCTGAAAGGAAGCTATGCACGGGTCATCGGTGGGGTCAACGATACATTGGATGCTGTCATTGGACCGCTTAACATGGCGGCGGGATATTTGGAGCAGATCGGAAAAGGAGAGATCCCCGAAAAAGTTACAGAGGAATACAAGGGTGACTTCGCTGAAATCAAAAACAGTATTAATGCGTGTATTGAAGGACTTGGAGGATTGCAGGAAGGTTACGATGTCATGTACAGGATGAGCCTGAATGATTATTCTGTCAAGATGGAAGGCTCCTATCTCGGGATCTATGATGAAATCAGTAAATCGATCAATGTGATCAATTATCGAATGAACCGTGTCGTTACAATACTGACAAACGTTGGTAACGGTGATTTATCTGATCTACAAAATATCATTGACGGCGGAAAACGCAGCGAAGACGATACGCTGGTTCCTGCTCTTATCGCAATGATCGAAGGAATTAAACTTCTGGTGGAAGAAACAGACATGCTGGCCCAATCAGCGGTGGAAGGAAATCTTTCAACCAGAGGAGAAGAGGCAAAGTTTAAAGGTCAGTATGCAAGAGTAATTGAAGGCATCAATGAAACCTTGAACGCAATCATCGCGCCGGTCGAAGAAGCCTCCGCGGTACTACAGGAAATGGCCAGAGGGAATCTGCAGATCACCATGGAGGGTGATTACCGAGGCGATCATGCGGCGATCAAGTTTGCTTTAAACGAAACCATTGAAAATCTCAGAAGCTATATCAGCGAGATTTCGAATGTACTGTCAGAGATCGGAGACGGAAACCTGAATCTCGCCATTACCGCAGAATACAAAGGAGACTTTGTAGAGATCAAGGATTCCTTAAATAACATTGTCGTTACCCTGGGGCAGGTGATGGGAGACATCAGCGATGCAGCCGAACAGGTGGCCTCGGGATCCAGACAGGTATCAGACGGAAGCCAGGCGCTGTCACAGGGCTCTACGGAGCAGGCAGGTGCGATTCAGGAGCTCACGGCATCCATCACAGAGGTGGCTTCCCAAACGAAGCAAAACGCGATGAATGCAAATCAAGCAAGCGAGCTGGCGGGAACCGCGAGAGACAATGCGGAAAAGGGAAACGACCAGATGAAGGAGATGCTCAACTCCATGACTGAAATCAATGATTCCTCTGCCAACATTTCAAAAATCATCAAGGTGATTGACGACATCGCATTCCAGACCAATATCCTGGCCTTAAATGCCGCTGTGGAAGCCGCCAGGGCAGGACAGCACGGAAAAGGCTTTGCAGTTGTAGCAGAAGAGGTCAGGAACCTTGCGGCAAGAAGTGCAGCAGCAGCAAGAGAAACCACAGAGCTGATCGAAGGCTCCATCAACAAAGTACAGACAGGAACGAAAATTGCCAATGAAACAGCTTCCGCTTTGCAGGAAATTGTTGGTGGAATCGAGAAGGCCGCAAATCTGGTGGGGGGGATCGCCGATGCTTCAAACGAGCAAGCCTCGGGAATTGCCCAAATCAACAAGGGGATCGAACAGGTCTCTCAGGTCGTTCAAAACAACTCGGCGACTGCGGAGCAGAGTGCTGCGGCCAGTGAAGAGCTCTCCAGTCAGGCAGAGCTGCTGAAAGAAATGGTAGGCCGATTTAAATTGAACAAGGAGACCAAAGCGCTATCCGGCGAAGGCACCAGACTTCTCGTAAGTGAAAGAGGAACTTCAGCAAAGAACAAAGATCAATCACCACCGCAGATCATGCTCGGTGAGAAAGAATATGATAAGTATTGATTTCTAAAGATCAATGAATCAAAAAATGGATACCCACCCAACCGGTATCCATTTTTTCGATCTGCGTACTTGGAAGGCTGCTAAAGTACGGATACTTCAATGACAATACTCTCTTTATATTTGAGAATTTGAAATTTCAAATCACAGCGCTCAAGTACCTTTTCAAGAGAAGCTCGCACCAATTCGATTTTTAAATCAATCACTGATGGTTCGCCGGCGGGGTTTTGTGAGTTTTTTACATCGGCATTCGGAGAAAGGAATGACAATGCAAAAGAAGGATCGCTTTGTATCTTTGCGTAGAGACCATGAAGGCGAAACTCGTCGAAGAAAACAATACAAATGATCTCAACAGCCGCCTCAAGCATAGACAGGTTCACACTGATCTTATTATTTGAAATACCGTCCTCCTTCTGAATCACCCCTTGAGGGAAAAGGCTCCGGATAGAGTCTGAAATACGATTGCGGATTTCTTTCGTTGCTACTTTTTTCTTTTTCGTGGTTACCCTTTGGCTCAATAATTCAAATAATTCCTCCTGCAAGTCAAATACCTTTTGATATCGGGTTCGTTCTTCGGGATTGTACTTTCTTCCAAATCCTATGATCTCTTTTCCGCAGATCCCTAACAGTTCTCTGCTTTGGTTTGCATCTTCCACCACTTCGTTTATTTTTTTCAGGATATTCTGATAAGACTTATTTTTTACTTCGAGAGCAATCTTGTAATTTGTGTTCTCCTCTTGAAGAATGAAATAATCCAGGGATTTTCTAATCGCCTGAATTAATTCGTCAGCAGTCCACGGTTTTGTAATAAATTTAAAAATATCCACCTGATTGATGGTTGCCAAGATCTGTGGTAGTTGTGTGTAACCTGACAGCACAACTTTGACCGTCGTAGGGGATTCTTCTACGACAAGATTCAGAAGCTCTAGGCCATTCATCCCGGGCATTCGCATATCAGTGACGAGAAGGGCAATCGGATCCTTCCTTATGATTTCCAGCGCTTCCTCTCCTGAGGAGGCAAACTGACAGAAGAACTCTTCATCCATTAGGCTCCTGCGTAGCGAATTTAAAATATTTGGCTCATCGTCAACGAAAAGGACGCGATAATTTTCGTACATGGTCAGCCCTCCCTTACAATTGGTGCCACCGGCAATTTCACGATAAATTCTGTTCCTTTGCCGATTTCAGTATTCATATCAATCGATCCACCGTGTTTGTTTACGATGATATCATAGGAAATACTTAAACCCAGACCGGTACCTTGTCCAACCTCCTTGGTAGTAAAAAAAGGATCGAAGATTTTTAAACGATTTTCATCGGGTATCCCCGGACCATCATCAATAAAATGAACTGCGATAAATTCTTCGTTGTGTTCCGCTATGATCGTAATGCTGCCCAACTCATTTCTCTGCTGTTCTTTAATTGCCTGGGCTGCATTGACCAGCAGATTGATGAAAACCTGCCCAATCTGCACCTTGTTGCAGAAGAGAATGATATCATCAGGGATATTCATTTTAATCTCAGCAACGTATTTGATCTCGTTGTTACTGATCAGGTTGACTTGATCCATGATGTCGATCAAGCTGTATGTATCTTTTTCATCATCCTGAACCGATCTGGCAAATACGCGCAGCGATTGGATGATTGCCGTTACCCTTTGAACGCCGCTCTGAGAATCGTTGATCACTCCCTCCAGTTCATTGAGTACCACATCAATCTTTAACTTCTTATGTTGCGCAAGAACCTCTTTCGCTAGAGGATAAAAGGGAGACTCCTCCAGATCGACATTGCTGTAAATCTCGTGAATATAGTTCAGATACTCAAATAGCCGGGAAAAGTATTTCTGTAGAATTTCAAAATTGCTGCTGATAAAGCCCATTGGATTATTGATTTCATGAGCAATTCCGGCAACAAGGCTGCCGATTGCTGCCATTTTTTCCGATTGAATAAGATGGAACTGGGCATCGGTGAGTTTGGAATTAATTTCCATAAGATTGAAATTTTGCTGGCGCGTGATTTCGATCAGACGCTTGTAGTCGTTAGAACTCGTCTTAGATTGGATTGCAACCTTTAAACGGGCATGGAATTCCAGGATGTTAATCGGCTTGCTGATAAAGTCGGTAGCCCCGAGCTCATAGCACTTTTTATAGCTTTCCGGATCATTTAATGATGTAAACATAATGATTGGAATATCGTCATAGCACTTTTCGGCGCGAAGACTTTCCAGCAGGTCAAATCCGGAAATTCCCGGCATAATAACATCCATGATGATGATATCAATGCTTTTATTCTCTACGATGTCCATTACTTCATTGGGGTTGCTGCAAAGGAAAACTTCTGAAACGCTGGGCATCTCATTTAAATATTTATTGACCATAGATAAATAAAGCAAACTGTCGTCAACGACAAGAATTTTCATCTAAGGGCTCCTCTCTTTTATATTGGGATCGTAGTTAAAATCAATTTGTTCTTTCCTTTCCTTTTATCGACAAAACTTCTTGATTCTTAATGAATTGTTTTTTTCACATTTACATGGTACGATAATTACGTTCAATGCAGGCATTGAGAGGGGATTGTGGATGCGACAAAATTGGAAAAGAAATATTGTATTATTTATTACGAGTCAGACCATCTCACTTTTTGGATCTTCCCTTGTGCAGTACGCAATTATGTGGTACATCACCTTGGAAACCCAATCCGGAATCATGATGACACTATTTATTATTTGCGGCTTTCTCCCGGTCTTTTTCCTTTCTCCCTTTGCAGGAGTATGGGCAGACCGTTATAACCGAAAGCTGCTTATCGTATTGTCCGATACCGTGATTGCTACAGTCACCTTAGTTCTAGCGATTTTATTTATAATAGGCTACAAGGAGATGTGGCTACTTCTTACAATATCCGCAATCCGAGGATTGGGACAGGCAGTTCAGATGCCCGCCGTCAGTGCGATGATACCGCAGATGGTTCCGGTAGATAAGCTGATGAAGGTCAATGGGATCAACAGTAGCATACAGTCTTTCATCATGCTGGCTTCCCCCATCGCAAGCGGAGCGCTGCTTTCTATGGCGAGCATTGAAATCATCTTTTTTATTGACTTGTCAACCGCTTTTGTCGCGGTTTTAACGCTGCTCTTATTTCTGCACATTCCGGTCCATGCAAAGGCTTTGGAGAAACAAAAGGTCAGTTACTATAACGATTTACGGGAAGGCTTTCGCTATATCGGAAACCATGGGTATGTTAAAAAGATCTTTATCTTTTGTGGTATTTTTTTTATTCTGGCAGCACCGATGGCATTCCTGACGCCATTGCAGGTAGCTAGGAGCTTTGGCAGCGATGTTTGGCGTCTGACCATGATTGAAATTTCATTTTCCATAGGAATGATGGCAGGAGGCATTCTCATGGCCTCCTGGGGCGGATTCCGAAATAAGATTTATACGATGGTGTTGGCTTTTCTAATTATGGGAGTCGGGACAGTTGCATTGGGCAGCATTCCGATATTTTGGATGTATACTGTTATCATGGGTATCGTCGGTCTTTCCATGCCAATGATGAATACGCCTTTTACCGTCCTGCTTCAGCAAAAAGTTGAAGAAGCGTTTCTTGGAAGGATATTTGGTGTTTTATCTATGATTTCAAGCTCCATGATGCCATTGGGTATGCTGGTGTTCGGTCCGTTATCCGATCTTGTTAAAATTGAATGGTTACTGATCGGCACGGGGATTCTTATGGTGATCGAAACCATGTTTCTAATCACCAATAGAGCATTGATTGCGGTAGGAAAAGAATCCTGAGGATGCCATTGTTTTGACGGTTGGAAGTGGCGCCAGCCGCTTTTTTATATTTTTTAATAAAGAAACATAATATTTGCATTGATTTCATTTATTATGGTAAAATAAACGTGAAAATACTTTTATACAGGGGAGGGATAGATTTGAGTGTTATCCAAGAAATGATGGGATCTGCGAAGAATGCCGCCGGTGAGATGAAAGACCGGGCAGAATCGTTTAAGGATTTTGCTGAAGATAAGGCTGACGACTTTAAGGGGAAAGCGGAAGCAGGAATGGAAGGGTTAAAAAATCGAGCAGAAGCAGGAATGGAAGGCATGAAGGACAAAGCAGAAGGCTGGAAAGACATGGCAGAGGGTAAGTCAGAACGGCTGATGGACCGAGCTGGGGAATGGAAAGACAAATTGGAAGACAGAGCAGAAGAGATGAAGGATTTACTCAAGGATAAAGCGGATGAGTTTAAGCATAAAATGAAATAGAATAAGCCGCATCGATGGTAGTAAAGTACGCACAAAACCTCCAAATTGATGCAAGAAAGTGTGCATGGAGTTTGGAGGTTTTTATTATGAAACAAAGCAATTTTACCGGAGGATAACGACTTTGCTAAATGAGGACATGAAGAAGAGCTATAAAGATCTTGTTGAAGCACATGATTTTGCTCATACAGGTAATTGGGAAATGGATATGATACAGATTCAGAAAAGGTTTCAAGTGCTGGTACAGCAATCCAGCGATGTATTTGAGATCATTTCTCCCGACTTTACGATTCAGTATATCAGTCCTGCTGTAGAAAAGATCATCGGATATACGCCGGAGGAGCGAATCGGTAAAAATGCGTTGGAGTTCCTTGAAATGGAACAGAAACAGGAATTTATTAAAATGGTGGATTACGTTCTGGAGTGTCCGGAGGAACGGATGCAGGGCGACCTTGCTTTGAAGGATCAGAACGGCAAGGTGAGTTATCTTACATATACTATATCAAACCAGCTGCAGGAGCCTTCGATTCGGGGGATCGTAATCAATTGGCGTGATATAACAGACCGCATCGAAAATCAAAAGCAAATTGAATATATTGCTACCCATGACGAACTGACCAAGCTCCCCAATAGAGTTGCTCTCAAGAAGAAAATATGTCAACTGTGCGAGGAGAATGCGGATCTGAACTATAATTTTGCGTTGATCATGCTTGATATCGATGGCTTCCGTTACATAAACGATGCCTTGGGGTATCAGCTGGGAGATCAGCTGATTATTCAGGTCAAAAGCCGTTTACAAGGGTTTTTGGGTGAGAATGAATTTTTATGCCGATATACCGGTGACCAGTTTGCCATCATTATTCAAAATATGAATCAATCTTGGGAGTACGAGCAGGTCGTAAAGAAGATTGCAATGCTTTTCAAAGATGCTTACAAAGTGGATCTTTATGAGCTGGATATGACGGTGAGCCTAGGAATCAGCATGTATCCGCATGATGAAAGAGACCCCGATCTGTTGATCAATTACGCTAACATCTCTCTGCTTCGTTCCAAGCATGAGGGAAAGAATCGTTATAAGTTCTATTCCTCGGAAATCGGGATTCAAATCTATAAACAGGTGGTGCTTCGTAACGACCTTCTAAAAGCCATAGAAAGGAAACAGTTTCAGGTTTATTATCAGGCGCAGGTCGAACTGGAATCCAGTGATATTCTGGCTGCGGAAGCGCTGATCCGCTGGGATCATCCTGAATGGGGAATGGTGTCGCCCAACGAGTTTATATCCTTGGCGGAGGAAACCGGTTTTATTATCAATCTCGGAAACTGGATGCTCAATGAGGTTTGTAAAACCTATAAAAGCTGGATGGAGCAGGGCATGGCTCCGATCAAGGTTTCGGTGAACTATTCCAGTATCCAATTCTTTGAAAAAAATTTCGTAGATAACATTATTACGATTATTAATCAATATGAACTGAACCCTCATTTTTTGATCATGGAAATAACGGAAAGTGTCTTTATGAAAAACCCCGAAAAGGCAATTGTTGATATCAAGAGGTTGCAGTATCAAGGAATTCAGGTGGCGCTGGACGATTTTGGAACAGGATTTTCATCCCTGTCCTATTTAAATTCCTTTAATATTGACATTCTGAAGATCGACCGTTCCTTTATTAAAAATGTCATGATGGATGACGCCAGCACGATCATTACTCGATCCGTCATCGATTTGGCACAGGAGCTCAGGATAAAACTGGTCGCTGAGGGAATCGAAAACCAGGAACAGCTGAAGTACCTGAAGGGTGCGAACTGCTATAGCGGACAGGGTTACCTATACAACAAGCCAATGCCATCCGATGAATTTGTGCAGCTGCTGGCAAAAAAGAAATGTCTGCCGACACAATTGTTGAACGAGAAGAAGACGGGGAAAGAGCATCGGAAATATCTCAGAATCAAACTTCCGAAGCTCCTCGAAGCAGACATGTCTATCCGAAAGAGACCCGAGCAAAATTTCAACGTGGGCAGCGTAAAGGTAGAAGTGAAAAATATCAGTTCGGAAGGACTATGCTTCGCGGCAGGAGTCAGGCTTCCGGTAAACAATGAGCTGCAGCTGGAATTCCTGATCCCCACAAAGGACGGTAAGGAAGCAAAGATTTGCGGATATCCCGTCTGGGCGCAGGAAACAGAGAATAGCTGGTATGAATACGGTGTGGAATTTGATCACAGTCCGTCCGAAAAGATCGATCTGACCATGGAACTCTACTCTCTGTGCAAGGAGATGTACAACTACAATTAGGGATACTGAGTTTCGAGGAGAAAACCCTCTTAATTGGTGGTTAACAACAAAAAAAACAAAGAAACTTTATATTGACAAACAGTTTTATTTCTACTATACTAAGCTCAATATAATTGACAAAGACCATGATGGAGAGAGTAAGTATTTTTCAAACGTCACAGCGATTCGGGGATGGTGGGAGCTCGATGCCAGTAGAAGAATATCCGAAAATCACTCCTGAGTTGCAGGCCGAAATGACAATTAAAGTAGGTTTTGACGGTTTTCCCCCGTTATCAGGAACGCGTATGGTGGTATGCAGTGTTAGGTGGTATAACGACAGCTTTAAGCTTTCGTCCTTTGCAGGATGGAAGCTTTTTTTATTTCAACACTTTGACTGTTTCAGATATACGAATGGAACGGAAATAATGAAACCGGTGATTTCCAAAAAGGAGGTAAAAAATGATGAAAGATATGGTAGAGGTTCGTTGGCATGGCCGTGGGGGTCAGGGTGCCAAGACTGCATGTCTGCTCCTGGCTGATGTAGCATTCAGCGCGGGCAAGCATGTGCAGGGATTCCCGGAATACGGTCCGGAAAGGATGGGAGCTCCTATCACTGCCTATAACAGAATCAGCAGTGACCGCTGCTCGGTGCATTCCAATATCTACAACCCGGATTATGTCGTCGTTGTTGATGAAACTTTGCTTACTTCGGTAGATGTAACAAAGGGATTAAAGGACAACGGTGCAATCATTATTAACAGCGAAAAAACTCCCGAGGAACTGAGGCCCTTGCTCAGAGGCTATCGAGGCGGGGTTTATACCATCGATGCCAGAAGAATTTCCGAAGAAACGATGGGAAGAAATTTTCCGAATACGCCAATGCTCGCCGCTACGGTTAAGGTCAGCAAGATTGTGGATCGAGAGCTTTTTATCAAGGATATGGAGCACTCTTTCCATCATAAGTTTGCATCGAGTCCCCATGTGGTGGAAGGAAATATGAATGCGATCAAAAAATCACTTGAGGAGGTTTGTGGCTAATGATAAAAAAAGCAAGTGAAATCAATGAATCAACGCCATGGCAGGAAATGACCATCGGCGGAGAAATTTATGAAGGGGGCACGTCAGCTCTCGTCAATACAGGGGACTGGAGAACCATGATTCCGGTCTTTCATGAAGAAACGTGCAAACATTGCATGTTTTGTGTACCGTTTTGCCCAGACAGCTCAATTCCTGTCAAGGAGGGAAAACGTCTGGATTTTGACTTTATGCATTGCAAGGGCTGCGGCATTTGCGTCAAGGTCTGCCCCTTCAAGGCGATCTCCTTAGAAAAGGAGGGAGCATGATGGGAATTCGAAGCAAGCTTTCCGGCAATGAAGCGATTGCCTATGCAATGAAACAGATCAATCCCGATGTAATGGGAGCCTTCCCCATCACTCCGTCCACTGAAATTCCTCAGTATTTTGCATCCTATGTTGCCAACGGAGAGGTTGATACGGAGTTTGTTGCAGTTGAATCAGAGCACAGTGCTATGTCTACCTGCTTTGCGGCCCAGGCTGCTGGAGGGAGAGCGATAACCGCCACCTCATCCGCCGGTATGGCGCTGATGTGGGAGATGCTGTATGTTACCTCCTCAGCCAGACTGCCGGTTACCATGGCACTTGTGAATCGTGCACTGACCGGACCGATCAATATCAATTGCGATCATTCCGACTCTATGGGCGCGAGAGACAGTGGCTGGATCCAGATTTATTCCGAGACCAATCAGGAAGCCTATGATAATTTTATCCAGGCAATGCCCATCGGCGAGAATCAAGCGGTTCGACTGCCGGTGATGGTGTGTCAGGATGGCTTTATCACCAGCCACGCTGTGGAGAATATGGAACTGCTGGAGGATGCAGCAGTGAAGGGGTTTGTGGGAGAGTATACTCCCGAGCACTATCTGTTGAAAAAAGAGAATCCTTTGGCTGTCGGCCCCTACGATATCTCAAATTACTATATGGAACATAAAAAACAGCAGGCAGAAGCCATGAAGAATGCGAAAGCTGTAATCCTTTCCGTTGCAAAAAAGTTCGAAGACCTCTCCGGCAGAAGCTATGGCTTGTTCGAAGCATATGAAATGGAAGATGCGGAGGTTGCTCTGGTCATTATAGGATCCAGTGCTGGAACCGCAAAGGAAACGGTACGTCAGTTGCGCTGTGAAGGGAAAAAAGTCGGATTAATCAAGGTTCGCGTATTCCGTCCATTTCCTATGGAGGAGCTGGCAGAAGCCATGTCCGGAGTCAGAGTCGTTGCGGTGATGGATAAAGCAGAGAGCTTTTCCGCCTGCGGAGGCCCGCTTTTTGCAGAGGTACGATCCGCGCTGTATGATCTGCAAGATCGACCTAAGGCAATCAATTACGTATACGGACTTGGCGGAAGAGATATTTGTGTAGAAGACTTTGCAATGATTTACGGGAAGCTTTTTGAGATTGCCGAAACAGGAGACCAGGGTGAAGTGTATCGTCATATCGGGCAGAGAGAACTGGGAGGTGACAGGTAATGGCTTACAGTTTAAAAGAACAGGTTGAAAAGCCGGAACGTTTAGCCGGCGGTCATCGTCTTTGTGCAGGCTGCGGTGCATCCGTTGCAGTGCGTGGCGTATTGCGGGCATTAAAACCCGAGGATAAGGCAGTCATCACCAATGCTACAAGCTGCCTTGAGGTATCCTCATACCTGTATCCATATACGGCATGGCAGGATAGCTATATTCACAGCGCCTTTGAAAACGCCGGAGCGACGGCAGGCGGGGTGGAGGCAGCTTACCGCGTGCTGAAGAAAAAGGGGAAAATCGATGATACCTTTAAGTTTATTGCCTTTGGCGGAGACGGGGGGACCTATGATATCGGTCTTCAATCTCTTTCGGGAGCCATGGAGCGCGGACATGATATGGTCTATGTCTGCTACGATAATGAAGCTTACATGAATACCGGTATCCAAAGATCCTCTTCCACACCGAGATTCGCAGATGCGACCACAACACCGGCGGGAAGTGTGATCCCAGGAAAACCACAGAACAAAAAAGATCTTACGGCGATCATAGCAGCACATAATATCCCTTATGTTGCCCAGACGACCTTTATCGGCAATTTTAAAGATATGCACGAAAAGGCGGAGAAGGCGATCTATACCAAGGGACCTGCTTTTCTTAATATCATGTCCCCTTGTCCGAGAGGCTGGAGATACGAAGCGGAGGATTTGGCAGAGATCTGCAAGCTTGCCGTTGATTCCTGCGTCTGGCCTCTGTTTGAAGTGGAATCAGGCATCTGGAAGCTTACATATGAGCCAAGAAAGAAACTCACGGTTGAGGAATATCTAAAAAAGCAGGGACGATTTAAGCATATGTTCGAAGATGGAAATGACTGGATGATTGAAGCGGCCCAGAAATATGTGGATGAGAAATGGGAAACATTGCTGGCAAGATGTAAATAGAAATGAAATAGGCACTTCATAAGGTGCCTATTTTCATTTCAGATCAAAAAGAAGAAAGAAATGCGTCCACCTTAAGGTGGACGCTGAATTTTAATATATGATTAATCACCGTTTGGAACAGGCCCCGGGCCAACCAGCAGACTTGTGAGAGGGCTTATGAAAACGCCTCCACAACAGTTAGGCCTGCAACAGTCGAATTTGTAGCAGGATGATTTCTTGCAGCGGCGTGGTTCGCAGCAGGATACTTTCTTGCAACGGCGTGGTTCGCTGTGGAATGATTGACTGTAGCAAGGGTTTTCATAGTGTTCACAGATGGGCTTACTCATTGTAATTACCTCCCTTCAAGCAAGGTAAGTACGTTATATATTATGTGAAGAAGGAATTAGATGTGCACAAACGCAAAAAGTGGAATATTTTCTCAATTTTTTTGTTTTTCTGCCGATATAGGTATTAGAGTGTGGATTCGACTGTCGAACGTAAGGGGGAATTCCATTGAGAATTGAAAGTTCAAACCTAAATCTCCAGGGGAGCAGCCATATCGCTGCGGCTACGAATATTGAGGAAAGCTTAAACATCTGGACAGGGCAGGGCGCCGGAAACACAGGCATGGCCGTGGATGTCCAGGAGTTTACGCAACATGCAATCAAGATAAGCGCCTCTATGACCTCTTCAGTTTCTGAAACGGTGGATGCATCTGAAGATGATCCAATCACCAGCAAAGAGGAATTAAAAATTAGAATGATTGAAGAGTTCCTTTCTCGTTTAATGGGGAAAAAAGTCAAACTTCATGTGCCGAAAATCAAGCAGATATCAGGAGGATATGACAGCAGCGGGCAAGCGCTGGACAGCTTGAAGTTGGTTTCCTTTTCAGGAGGTATGCAAAGCAGCCCAGGCTTCGGCCTAATCTATAATCGCAGTGAAACGCAAATCGAAAGAAGCAGGGTTTCCTTTGCGGCGGAAGGTCTGGTTAAGACCGCCGACGGAAGGGAGATTAACTTGAAGCTAAGCTTTAACATTGACCAGGAGATTGTACGGCAGAGCAGTTTTCAACTGAGAGCCGGCGATGCACTAAAGGATCCTCTCGTAATTAGTTTTGGCGGAGGTGTAGCTTCTTTCTCAGACACTACCATGTCCTTTGACATCGATTTTGACGGAGATCAGGACTCCATCCAGATGCTGAACGCCAACAGTGGTTATCTGGTGCTGGACAAGAACAATAACGGATTGGTGGATGACGGTAGAGAACTCTTTGGTCCGCAGACGGACCATGGTTATGGAGAACTGGCCCAATATGACGAGGACACAAACGGCTGGATCGATGAAAATGATTCAGTATTCAATCATTTGAAAATTTGGTATCATGACGCAGAGGGCAGCAGCCGACTGGTGGCACTGACGGACAAGAATATTGGAGCGATTTATCTGGGCAGTGTTGACACCCAGATGAATATGTACAGCTCGTCCGGAATGGCAGGAGCCTTGCGGGAGTCCGGTCTTGTACTTCTAGAAAACGGAGAAAGCCGTATCATGCAGGAGCTCGATGTAAGGATTTAACGGGATTTGTATCGTTAAGGTATTTACATCTCATTTTTCCTATGCTATGATAAGAGGAAATTAAGAACAATTAGGAGATTATCATGGTTAAGCCAGTATTTGCAGCTGAATACGCTTACGGTAGCTTTACTTCCTACTATTACTGGGGAGGCAAGGCTTGTTTGAGTTTCACCGCAAAAAGGCGCCAATGCTGTTCTTAATCAGAAGAAACAGGATATGAATAGGCTCCGCAGTGGAATTCACTGTGGAGTTTTTTTATTGAATAGGAAATATCTTTTCCTATTAGATAAAATGGGCATTATTAAATTAAGAAATATCAAAATAAATCGTATAGAAAGATAAAATAGGAGGGATAAAGAATGATCGTCGTATTAAAGGATAACCCGAACCAGAAACAGCTGGATAATCTGATCCAATGGTTGAAAAGCCTGCAGCTTGAAATTAATTACTCCCAGGGGAAAAACACCACAATTTTAGGTCTGATTGGAGATACCTCAACGGTTGATATCGATTTGATCGCCGCACTGGATATCGTGGCAGATGTCAAACGGATTACGGAACCATATAAGAATGTGAACCGAAAATTCCATCCGGAGGATACTGTGGTGGATGTGAGCGGAGTAAAAATCGGAGGGGGAAATTTTCAGATCATAGCGGGTCCCTGCTCTGTAGAATCCTTGGAGCAGATTGTTTCTGTTGCTGAGAGTGTGAAAGCGTCCGGCGCCGGAATGCTCAGGGGGGGCGCATTTAAGCCAAGAACATCACCGTATGCCTTTCAGGGAATGCGTGACAAGGGCATTGCACTTCTGCTGGAAGCAAAGAAGGTCTCGGGGCTGCCGATTGTATCGGAAATCATGGATCTTTCCCAGCTCTCCCTTTTTGAAGAGGTAGATTTGATTCAGGTAGGTGCCCGGAATATGCAGAACTTTGAGCTGCTGAAGGAGCTGGGAAAGATTAGGAAGCCGATCCTCCTAAAGCGGGGGCTTTCCAGCACACTGCAGGAGCTGCTCATGAGTGCAGAATATATCCTGGCAGGCGGCAACGGTCAGGTCATTCTCTGCGAACGAGGAATCAGAACATTTGAAACATCAACAAGAAATACGCTGGATCTGTCAGCGATTCCGTTGCTGAAGTCTATGTCCCACCTGCCGGTAATCGTAGATCCAAGCCATGCGACAGGGCTGTCAAAGCTGGTAAAACCTATGGCCTTGGGAGCTGCAGCTGTCGGCGCTGACGGGCTTCTTATCGAGGTTCATAATGACCCGGTGCATGCTCTTTGCGACGGCCAGCAGTCGCTGACACCGGAAGCCTTTGACGAATTGGCGGAATGTATCAGACAAATTATGCCTTTCGCGTACAAGGCAAACCATTGAAAAGAGCGTAAAGAAAGAAGGAAGCTATTATGAAAATTGGAATTGTGGGGCTTGGTCTGATCGGCGGCTCTATCGCCAAAGCAATCAAGCAAAATACAGAGCATGAGGTATTCGGAACTGATCTGCAGGAATCGGTCATTTTGAAAGCCAAACTTTTAGATGCCATTGACGGGAAACTGGAAGAGGAGATGATCGGTACATGTGATACGATCATTCTGGCCCTCTATCCGGGGGATACTGTGGACTTTGTGAAAGCCCATCGGGATGGGTTTAAAAAAGGCGCCGTTGTGATCGATTGCTGCGGTGTCAAGGAAGCGGTCTGCTCGGAAATATACCCCATCGCTGCGGAGGGAGGGTTTTCTTATGTGGGAGGACACCCCATGGCAGGAATCGAATTTTCTGGCTTTGAGCATTCTCAGAAATCCTTGTTCAAACACGCATCAATGGTCCTAACGCCGCAGGCGGATCGGACGATTCAGGAAATGGATCAATTGAAAAAATTTTGGGTTTCCCTGGGCTTCAGCCATGTTCAGCTATCCACTCCGGAAGAGCATGATCGTATCATCGCTTTTACTTCCCAGCTTGCCCATGTCGTGTCCAGCGCCTATGTAAAAAGTCCTACTTCCCTCAAGCATAAAGGCTTTTCTGCAGGCAGCTACAAGGATTTGAGCAGGGTTGCCAAGCTCAATGAAACCATGTGGACAGAGCTTTTTCTATTGAATCGGGAAAATCTGGTGACAGAAATAGATGGCATGATCGACCGGCTGGAGCAATTTCGGGATGCAATCAAAGATGGTAAAGAAAAAGACCTATGGGAACTGCTCCACGAGGGAACAGAACGCAAGGTCTTGGTTGACGGTTAAATTAAAAAATGAAACGGAATAGAGGCGTTAATTCTCGGGATTGCAGCTGCACTTTAATTTGTCTCTTCGCCGTTTTACTTCTTCATAGAGATTTTTTTCCTCCTCAGTTTCAAGCTGCAGTTGAGGCAGCGCGCGCGGTTTTCCTGCCTTGTCAAGGGCTACCATGGTGAAGTAGGAGGATAGAGCCCGCTTTGGCTCAGAATCGGATTCAAGGTCTTCCACATCTACGTTGACGATGACCTCCATGGAGGTTCTGCCAACATAAGCGATGGTTGCCGTTAAAGTGACCAAAGCCCCTACAAAAATGGGCAAATGAAACTGAAGCTCGTCTACACGAGCGGTAACAACATTGCACCGTGCATACTTCTTTGCTACAGCTCCGGCTGCAGTATCCATCAATTTCATGATCTCGCCCCCATGCACATTTCCTGCCACATTGGCCTGACTGGGGAGCATAACCTGACTCATGATCAGTTTCGTTCTTTTGTCCATTCTTCCACCTCTCTCTATACTGTTATCATATCGCAAAATCAGTTATTAGTAAACAGTTTTTCCCAGGAAGGCCAGAATCAGCTCACAAGCAAGGATTCCGGTTCGATTCCGCTCGTCTAGAATCGGATTGATCTCGACCATATCAAGGGCAATCAGCTTTCCGGATTCAGCAACCAGCTCCGCTGCAAGAAAAGCTTCTCTAACGGTCAGGCCACTATGAACCGGGGTTCCGACACCCGGTGCTTCCTGCGGTGTGATCGCATCTACATCAAAGCTGACGTGAATTCCGTCGGTTCCGCTTCCTGCAACTTCGATGGCGCGTTTCATGACCTCTGTCATTCCCAGTCGGTCCACATCGTGGATTGAAAAAACATGAACACCGGATTCAGACATTCTCTTTCTCTCATCAGGATCGATATCTCTTCCACCTACCACTGCGACATGGTTTGGATCAACATATTTGATTTTTTCGGAGAAGGCTACCATTTTATCCGGTCCAAAGCCAGTTACAGCAGAAAGGGGCATTCCATGCATGTTTCCGCTGTGGGAAGTCTCGTCGCTGTTAAAATCGCCGTGGGCATCCACCCAGATAATGCCGATGTTGTTATAGTGTCTTCTGGTGGCGGCAATACTTCCTGCCGCCACGCAGTGATCGCCACCTAATATAACGGGGAACGCACCGTGATGCAATGAATCGGTCACCTTTTCAAAGAGACGCTTATTTGCCTCAAAGATCGGCTTAAAGTTTTTCATTTTTGGATTTTCCGTTTCCGGTTCCCCAGCGACGATATCCCCCATATCCACAGCGGAAAAACCTAGCTCTGCAAGCTTCTCCATCAATCCGGTATAACGGATTGCCAATGGTCCCATATTGACACCTCGCTTTGAGGCACCTAAGTCCATCTGTATTCCGATCACATGAATGGTATCCTTGCTTTTATCCATTTCGTACTCCTTATATAATTTTTAAATTCATCTTATACAATTAAAATATCAAAGTCAATCAGCAGTTCGTTGATGCATAATCATGCAATCTTATTTTACCTCTTTTCTCAGAATATATTTTTGAAATCGTATGATCCTACATCCATTTAGAGAATAATCTTTAGAAGATGATTTGATTTGGAAAGAATATTCGATATAATAGAAAAAGAACAGACTTGATGCAGGTATAATTATACTTTCTGGAGGAGAAAAAAATATGGATCGTTTTGACGTAGTATGTATCGGCGTTGTGCTCATGGACTTACCGCTGGGGCCACTGGATAAAGGGATTTTCAATAAGGAAACCACAATGGTTCCGAGGATCAGTCTGACCACAGGTGGAGATGCCTTCAATGAAGCGGTTATACTGGCGAGGCTTGGAAAAAAAACGGCGCTGATGGGTCATATCGGTATGGATTTGCTGGGAGACCTCGTTGTCAAGAGATGCGAAGAGGAAGGTGTGGACTGCAGCAGGCTGGAAAGAGATCCTCAAATAGATACTAGGATCAATGTTGTCATTGTCGGGAAGGACGGCCAAAGGCATTTTGTAAAAACACAGAATGCCGGCGCCAGAAGCCTTCGTGGGGATGAAATCGATTATGGATTGATCAAAAAAGCAGCAGCGGTTTCCCTTGCCAGCATCTTTTGTAGCAAGCTTAGGGATCCTGAAACCATCTTAAAAATACTGAAAGCCGCCAGAGCGAGCAAGGTGATCACTTTTGCTGATATGGTTCCCATGACAGGCGGAGAGACAATCAATGATATCGCAGAAGCATTGACGTATTTGGACTTTTTCCTGCCCAACCGGGAGGAAGCAGCCATGCTGACAGGGTTGCAGGATCCGGATGAAATGGCGGACTATTTGCTACAATACGGTATAAAAAACATCATCATCAAGCTGGGGAGGGAAGGCTGTCTGATAAAAAACAGTCAGGAACGATATTGGATTCCGGCTTTTCCTGAAGAGGTGGTGGACACGACAGGTGCAGGCGATAACTTCGCAGCCGGTTTCATAACTGCCCTGCTGGATGGGATGGGGCTGGAAGCCTGTGGAACCTTTGCCAATGCTGTGGCGGCAGCATCCATAAAATCGGTGGGAGCGGTGGATGGAGTAAAAAACAAATCACAGATCGAAGCCTATCTGGATAAAAATAAAGGTTGGATAAAGCATATCGATTTTAGAAAAGGGAATGATAAGTCCGAGGTGATCATAGATGAAGAAAAAGAATCAAGGAAACAGTAGAAAAGCGGCCGAGGAAGTGAAAGACGGCGATGTTCCGAAAACATTCGAGAAACAGAATCTCGGACATAATGCAAAGAAAGAAGGCTTGGGACCGAATACGAACAGACAGAGGTAACAGCATAACGGAGACAATCAGAAAAGCCTCGCTTGATGCGAGGCTTTCTATATCACTTGCCAATTGGATCTTCTATTAGCGTAGCGACTCTAAAATCGTGCTTGTGGCCTGCATCAAAAGATGTTTGAGATGCCAGGAAATGAACATGCCTGTCGCCAACAGGAATCGCACCACCTGTTTTTCCGCAGAACGTATGATAGTGCCCTTCGTAGAAATCGGTTCGGAACCTTATTTCATGATAGTGGTCTTTGCAACCGAACGGAATTGCTTCTCCGGATACCTTTGCAAAGCGATGATTGTGGCCTTCCTGTTTTGGACAATGCTTGCAAGGATCCTTTTTATCATGTTTCTCTTGTTTGCATTTATCATAATAAGGATCCCTTTCGTCTTCGTCATCATAATATGGGTCCTTTTGGTCTTCGTCTTCGTCATAGTCATAGCAGGGACGCTTTTTTGCATCGTCATCGTTATAGTCATTGTCATAATCATAACACGGATTCTTTTTGGGTTTGTCATAATCATAGCAAGGATCCTTTTTATATTCATCACGGCAAGGTCCTATTTTGACTTCGGTTACTTCGACACTGCCTTGGATTTCATGGACATGACGCTGCTGTTTCGGACGTGGAGGAATGACGCTGTTGATTTCATTTTTAGACATTCTAAATTACTCCTTTAATTTGATATTCTGTAATCTGAACTGAAGTCGTTTGCTCTGCGACTCCTTATTTATATAATATGCTGGTCTTGTCAAATCGGTTATGTATCTGGATATGATATCTGGATCTGTTTCGACAAATATTATTGTAAAGTTACGATAAAAATGTTATGCTATTAGCGTTTGAAAAGGAGAATATGAATGACAGTATTACTTGGTGATTTTATCAATCAATTGTTTTCGAATCCGGCGCTTGTGGTTATTACACTTTTAACTTTGGGTGTAATATTAGTAAATGGATGGACAGACGCGCCAAATGCTATCGCCACCTGTGTTTCGACCCGTTCGATGGGGCCGCGTGCTGCAATTTTAATGGCGGCAGTATTCAATTTCTTTGGCGTATTTGTTATGACGATGTTCAATGCTACTGTAGCACAAACCATATATAAAATGGTAGACTTCGGGGGGAACTCGGAACAAGCACTGGTTGCTTTAAGTGCAGCTTTATTTGCCATCGTGATATGGGCAACGGCAGCATGGTGGTTCGGAATCCCTACCAGTGAGAGTCACGCACTGATTGCGGGACTTTCGGGAGCAGCCATTGCGTTGCAGGGGGGAATGTCAGGAATCAATCCGGAGCAATGGGTAAAGGTTCTTTACGGCTTGGTTCTTTCCACCTGTATGGGTCTGGGAATGGGATGGCTGGTCGTAAAAGCGATAGAAAAAATCTTTAAAGGTCTTGATAGAAGAAAATCATATCATATTTTTAAAAATGCCCAGGTTGCCGGTGCTGCAGGGATGGCGTTCATGCATGGAGCTCAGGACGGACAGAAGTTCATGGGTGTATTCATGCTTGGTATCTTTTTGGCCCAAGGACAGGCGAATGTGTCGGAATTCACGATCCCCTTCTGGCTCATGATTCTCTGTTCCGTTATTATGGCGCTAGGCACCTCCATCGGGGGATATCGAATCATTAAGTCTGTTGGAATGGATATGGTCAAGCTTGAAAAATATCAGGGATTTTCAGCCGATTTGGCTGCCGTAGTGTGCCTGTTTACAGCATCAGTATTTGGTCTGCCCGTTAGCACAACGCATACGAAAACAACAGCTATCATGGGCGTCGGTGCGGCGAAGAGACTTTCTTCGGTCAACTGGGGTGTGGTCAAAAGCATGGTGTCCGCCTGGATCTTGACCTTCCCAGGATGTGGAGCCATCGGGTTTATAATGGCCTGGATTTTTATGAAAATATTTTAATATATTAATACTCTGCGGAGCAAATAGAAGGAGATAATAGTAAAATGGCAATAAAGAAAGATGATAGTTACTTCAGTACGTTTGTCGAATTGGTAAACTATTCCTGCGAGGCAGCAAACCTGCTCAGTGAAATTATGCATAATTTCAATCCAGACGAATTAGAGGAAAAGATGAAGCTTATGCATAATATCGAGCATGCCGGTGATGTGGAGCGCCATATCATGATGAAGAGGCTCGCAAAGGAATTTATTACTCCCATTGAACGGGAAGACATCGTTGCGATGGCTGACGCCATCGATAACGTAACGGATAACGTGGAAGATGTATTGATGCGTTTATACATGTTCAATGTTAAGACCATGCGGGATGATGCCTTGAAAATGGCAGGCATCATTGTAAAATGCTGCGAGGCTTTGAGAGAAGCGCTCAATGAATTCCATAACTTCAGGAAATCTCAAACCCTTCACGGTCTGATTGTCGAGATCAACCGGATGGAGGAAGAAGGAGATGAACTGTTTACCAAGGCAACTCGAAATCTGTACGTGAACGGTAAGGATCCGATTGAAATGTACGGGTGGGGCCGAACCCTTCACTATATGGAAATTTGTTGTGACGCCTGCGAAGATGTTGCTGATGTAATCGAAAGTGTAATGATGAAGAACTCGTAAGAGTTCTTCTTTTTAAGGAGTTTTTTGATGAAAAGAATAGACAATAGAGAATTTGATGAATTAAGAAAAGTGAAAATAACCAACCACTATTTGATGCATGCGGAGGGTTCCGTCCTGATTGAGATGGGAGATACCAAAGTTATTTGCACGGCAACGATAGAGGAGAAGACGGCACAGCATCTGAAAGGCACAGGAAAAGGATGGGTCACAGCAGAGTATGGCATGCTTCCCCGGTCTACTTCAACGCGAAAGCAAAGGGATTCCAGCAGAGGCAAGATCGATGGAAGAACGATGGAAATCCAGAGGCTCATCGGCCGTTCTCTCCGTTCGGTAACAGATCTGGAACAGCTGGGAGAAAGATCTATCTGGATCGACTGCGATGTGATCCAAGCGGATGGAGGAACCCGGACTGCTTCAATTACGGGAGCGTTTATTGCCATGGTGGAGGCCATGAAATGGATGAAGGAAAACGGAAGGATAGAAACCATTCCTGTCAAGAATTTTGTATCCGCAGTCAGCGTAGGAATCGTGGCTAGTGACGATGGAGACCATATCCTTCTTGACCTCCCCTATGCCGAGGATTCTGTTGCGAAGGTAGACATGAATATTGTCATGACGGATCAGGGAGAATATATTGAAGTGCAGGGTACAGGCGAAGACTCGCCGTTTCGACCTGAACAGCTGCAACAGATGATTACGCTAGCTGCAAAAGGCTGCAGGGAGCTGAATCAGATACAAAAAGAAATCCTGGGGGACTTATAATATGCGTATCATAGCTGCTACAAAAAACAAGCATAAAATTGAAGAAATAGAGGCTATCACAAAAGAATTTGGCATGGAGATCATTTCCAGAGCTGCTGCGGGGGTTCCCGACATAGAAATTGAAGAAGACGGAGATACCTTTGAGGAGAATTCGGAAAAAAAGGCAAGAGGGATCATGGAGCTTTGCGACGAAATTACCATTGCCGATGATTCGGGTTTGATGGTGGATGCGCTGGGGGGTGCCCCGGGAGTCATTTCTGCGCGGTTTGCAGGAGAAGAAGGAAACGATACCAAGAACAACGATAAGCTCATTGCACTTCTTTCCGATGTGGCGCCGGAAAACCGAACCGCACGATTTGTATCGGTTATCACCATGGTATACCCGAATGGCAGAAAAATTGTAGCAAGAGGTGAGTGTGAAGGGCATATGATAGATCAACCGAAGGGGAGCAACGGATTCGGATATGATCCCTTATTTGTTCCCGTAGGGTATGACCGCACCTTTGCGGAACTGTCCGGAACAGAGAAAAACCAGATCAGTCATAGAGCCATCGCTCTGCAAAATTTGAGAAAGAAGCTGATGGAAGAGGGAATATGAAAAATAGAAGATTCCTTAACATGACACTGATGATTATTAAAAGAATGACAGATCCATATTATCAGGGGGTAGCAGCAGAGCTGGCTTTCTTCTTTCTGCTGTCCATGGTGCCCATTGCCATTATACTGGGAGAGGTTATGGGGGTATTCTCTATTTCCATGAGCGTCATCCGGGATCTGCTTTCCCAATATGTTTCTCCCGACATATATGAAAACCTGTCCACCTATTTGACCTATACCCCATCAGGGGCCATGAGCGCCATGTTTATTGTGTTTGCATTATGGGCAGCATCCAAAGCGCAGTATTCCATGATGCGGATATCGAACTACTCCTTTACCGGTCACCCTTCGGGGGGAAGAAGCTGGTTCAGAGAGAGGATTCGAGCGATCAAGACCATTTTGATCACACTGTTTACCCTCGTGTTCAGCTTACTGATTCTTGTTTACGGCAAAATTATCATCAGTATTTTTACCGCCTATGTAAATCAGATACTTAATCTGGACTTTACCTTCGACAACGTATGGTTTGTCCTTCGCTGGCCTGTCGCCATGGCGCTGTACTTTTTGATGATCAGTTACAATTATTACGTGCTCCCCTCAGAGAAAATCCGGTTTCGGAAAATACTGCCGGGCAGCATTTTGGCCTCCGGAGGTATGCTGCTGGCAACGTGGATCTATTCCTATTATGCGGCTATTTTTGCTAACTATGACCTGCTTTATGGAAGTCTGGCGGCAATCGTGGCGCTGCTCTTCTGGTTCTACATCCTAGGATATATTCTGGTCATTGGAATCCAGGTGAATGTAGTATGGGAAGAAACAAAAAAATGACAGTCTCCTCATTCGCCGGTGGCAAATCGCATCATTAAGCTGCACCTAATGGTGCAGAACGCTGCCAAAGCTCATTTAGAAGACTGTCATTTTTTAGGATTTTTAAATACGAAACAATTAAATTACTCTCACTGCAATGATCCCATTTACATTCAGCGCCTTTTTCAGTTCGGCTTCGTCAATTTCAGAATCGATGTCGATGAGGGTATAGGCTAGGTCACCCTTGCTTCGATTGTTGAGATCACTGATGTTGATGTTCATGTCTGCCAGGATGCCTGTTATTTTACCAAGCATGGCAGGGATGTTTTTGTTCAATACTGCAATTCTGTTCTTTGAAGTACTGACACCCAGAGAACAGTTTGGAAAGTTAACTGAATTGGTGATGTTGCCGTTTTCCAGATAATCCATCAACTGATCCACTGCCATTCTAGCGCAGTTTTCCTCTGATTCCTTTGTTGAAGCACCAAGATGCGGGATACAGATGGCGTTGTCGATGCAAAGAATCTCTTGGGAAGGAAAGTCCGTAATATACTTTCTAACCTTTCCGTTTTCCAAGGCTGTAATAAGGTCCGCTTCATTGACAATCTGATCTCTGGAGAAGTTCAGCAAACAGACACTGTCCTTCATCATACTGAATCTTTTTTCATTGAATAGCTCTTTCGTATTATCCATGAAAGGTACATGAATCGTAATATAATCGCATTTCGGCAGAATCAGATCCAAAGACTCAAAAACTTCAACTGAACGGGAAAGCTCGTGGGCGGATTGAACTGACATATACGGGTCATAACCGATGACGTGCATTCCGAGACTCTCCGCTGCATTTGCTACCATAACGCCGATGGCCCCAAGCCCAACCACGCCGAGTACCTTTCCTTTAATTTCATGACCTGAAAATTGGGACTTATTTTTTTCAACGGTTTTTGAGATGTCCTCCGTCAGGGTTTTGGTCCAGGCGATGGCGCTGGATAGATTTCTCGCCGACATGAGAATCGCAGTAAGGACCAGCTCCTTTACCGCATTTGCATTTGCACCGGGGGTATTGAAAACAACAATTCCTTTTTTCGAGCAGAGATCGACGGGGATGTTGTTTACGCCCGCACCGGCCCTTGCAATTGCAAACAGCTTCTCCGGCAGCTCCATAGAATTCATGTCTTGACTCCTGACGAGTATGGCATCTGCGCCATTTACCTCGTCGCTGATAGCATATCGATCGCTGAAACGTTCCAAGCCTTTGTGTGATATCTTATTTAGGGTTGCTATCTTATACATTTTTCTATTCTCCTGATTCGTTTTTTTTATTAGTATTGCAAATTTCTATATCTGTTGGATAAAATTATAGCACTTTACCGATATGCCGTAAAGTGCTATAATAATATATTAATAATTAAAATAGGGGGTGAATCATGATGAGTAAAGCAATACGAGTATACAATTTTTCGGCAGGCCCTTCCATGCTGCCTTTAGAGGTGATGGAACTTGCGGCAAACCAATTGACCAACTATAACGACTGCGGAATGTCTGTCATGGAAATGAGCCATCGCTCAGCAGAATTTGAAGAAATTCTTCACTCGGCAGAAAGCAATCTGCGAGAGATAATGCGTATTCCTGAGAATTATAAAGTGCTGTTCCTGCAGGGCGGCGCTACGCTGCAGTTTTCTATGGTTCCGATGAATCTGCTCCGTAAATCGAAAAAGGCAGATTATATCGTCACCGGTGCTTGGGCGAAAAAAGCTGCGGAAGAAGCAGTGAAATTTGGTGAAATTAAGGTTGTCGCATCTTCGGAGGAAAGCAATTTCACCTATATTCCCGAGGTGAAACGGGAAGACTTTACACAGGATGCCGATTATGTCCATATCACCTTGAACAATACAATTTATGGTACGAGGTATCCATATATCCCAGACACGGGAATGATTCCTTTGGTAGGAGATCTCTCCTCCTGCATCTTATCCGACGAAGTAGACGTTTCCAAATTCGGATTGATCTATGCGGGCGCGCAGAAAAATATCGGCCCGGCAGGCGTCGTCATTGTGATCATCCGTGAGGATCTGATTGGCTTCGCACCCGAGAGCACACCGATCTATCTAGACTATAAAATCCACGCGAAGAATGATTCCATGTACAATACCCCTCCGACCTTTGGGATTTATATGGCGGGAGAAGTATTTAAAAATATCAAAAAATCAGGCGGCATTGCGGCTATGGAAAAGTTGAATAGAGAAAAAGCGAAAAAACTCTATGAGTATATCGATGAAAGCAGCCTATACAGCTGCCCGGTGGCGAAGAAGGACCGGTCCTTGATGAATGTGGTCTTCGTAACCGGAGATGAAGTGCTGGATAAGAAATTTACATCGGAGGCGAAGGTCGCCGGTCTGCACAATCTGGGCGGGCATCGTTCCATCGGAGGCATGAGAGCTAGTATTTACAATGCAATGCCAATGGAAGGTGTGGATATGCTAATCGCCTTCATGAAAAAATTCGAAACGGAAAACAGAAAATAAAAAGCATTTCTCGATTGAAGGCAAAAAAATGAATAATATCTATGGAGAGAGACGATGAAATATTTGATATTGGTACCCGATGGAGCAGGCGATGAGGAAATTGCCATGCTGGGCAATAAAACCCCGCTGCAGGCAGCAAAAATCGAGAATATGGACCAAATGGCTCAAAAAGGTATGGTGGGCCTGGTGAGGACCATACCACCCGGAATCGCCCCTGGAAGCGATGCGGCAAATCTATCTGTAATGGGCTACGATCCGGCCGTCTATCATACCGGAAGATCGCCCCTGGAAGCTGCAAGTATGGGAATCGAATTGGTGGATACGGATGTAGCCTTTCGGACGAATCTGGTAACGCTCAAGGGAGAAGGCAGCTATGAGGATCTCACCATTGAAGATCATAGCGCCGGAGATATTACCAGCGAAGAAGCGAAGGTTCTGATGGAATATATTGAGGATCAGTTTGGAACCAAGCAGCTTCGATTTTATCCCGGCGTAAGCTATCGCCATGCCATGATCGTTAAGAACGGTTCAACGGATTATGATCTGACACCGCCCCATGATGTACTGACACAGAGAGTGGGCGATCATCTGCCAAAGGGAAGCGGATCAGAATTTATCACGGATATGATGAAAAGAAGCTATGGGCTTCTGTCTGATCATCCAATCAATAAAGAGCGCGAAAGGAAAGGACTCAATCCTGCCAACTCCATTTGGATATGGGGACAGGGGACGAAACCGAAGCTCTCTTCCTTCTATGATAAATATGGAATCAAAGGAACCGCAATTTCAGCCGTTGACTTAATCAAGGGCATAGCACTTTGCGCAGGCCTTTCCTCCGTGGATGTGGAGGGAGCAACGGGAACCATCCATACGAATTTTGGAGGAAAAGCAAGGGCTGCGATCGAGGAGTATAAAAGAGGACAGGATTTCGTCTACCTCCATCTGGAGGCACCGGATGAATGCTCCCACCAGGGCGACCTGGAAGGCAAGATCAAATCACTTGAGCTGATTGACGAATTGGTTTTCAAGCCGGTTCTGGATTATCTTTGCTCCAGCGGGGAAGCCTTTAAGGTTCTTATTGTTCCGGATCACAGAACACCAATCGCTATGCGCACACATACTGCAACGCCGGTTCCGTATGTACTATACGACAGTGAAAAGGACATCGAACCGGATCCGGAGAAAGCGTTTGATGAAGAGGTGGGAAAAAAAGGACGATTTTTTGAGAATGGATTTGAATTGACGGATTACTTTTTTGGCAAATAGGAAACATGTTTCCAATTTGTCAAAATAGTGGGGAGCACAAAATAAACATGGGGATATTATGAAAAGATTAGTTTCAATCATTTTAACAATATTAGTTATCAGTAACGGAGCACCAATCGTTTCCTTCGCAACGACGGAACCGCCTGCAATCTTAGCGGAGACAGCAGTTGTGATCGATGCAAAAACTGGACAGGTGCTTTATGACAAGAATATGAATCAGCAAAAGGAACCGGCCAGCACCACAAAGACCTTAACCGCACTGCTCGCTTTGGAAAATCTGGATCTGAACAAGATTGTAACCATTGATGCGGAAACGCCTTTCACGGAGGGGAGCAGGATCTATCTATTGGAAGGGGAAAATGTAACTGTAGAGCAGCTCTTATACGCGCTACTCACTGAGTCAGCCAATGATGCAGCGGTAGCCCTGGCAAAGGAAATTGCAGGAAGCGTTCCGGCCTTTGCCGAAATGATGAACAAAAAAGCCGTAGAGCTCGGAGCGGAAAGTACACACTTTATCAACCCTAACGGGTTGCATGAAGAGGGCCATCTATCGACCGCTTATGATTTGGCCGTCATCGCTAAGGAGGCCATGAAGAACGAGACCTTTAGAGAGCTCATAATGACATATCGCTATGTAATGCCGGCGACGAACATGCAGGAGACGCGTTACTTATACAATACCAATCGTCTGATTTATGATGAGAAAACCAAAGTCGTCGTTAATGGCGAGCGGCGGTCTGCAAAATATGAAGGCGTCACCGGCATAAAAACAGGCTATACCAGTCACGCAGGGGGCTGTCTCATCTCCGGTGCGAAGCGCGGGGATACGGAACTGATTGCAGTTGTCCTGAAATCAACCGACCTAGGCCGCTTCGCAGATTCGATTGCCTTGTTGGATTATGCTTTCGAAAATTATAAAAGTGTAAAAGCATTGGATGCCGGAACAGTATTGGGAGAAATCCCTGTTAAACGCGGCATGGAACGAAAAGTGCAGGTGGTGGCGTTGGGCGATGCCTTTACGACACTTCCCATTGAAGCTTCCGATTCTGTGGTGAATACAAAGATTATATTGGATAATAAGGTTCAGGCTCCCATCGCCAAGGGACAAAAGGTCGGTGTTGTCGAGATTTACGAAGGTGATCAGCTCGTCGGAACAGTCGATGCGGTGACCGCAAGCGACATCCCGGAAGGTGGCATCTTATCCATCATCGGACTATCCGATGAGACGGCAAAGGTGATCGAAAGATTTTTTGCTGCAATCTTGATCTTCATTGTGCTGATGTTTGCAGCCTATGTGGTATTAAAGAGAAGACAAATCCGAAGAAGAAAGCTGAGACGACTGGAGAGATCAAGCCGATATATGAGTCAAGGTGATCAGCCAAGATACGACGAACGGTGGAGATACTAACGTTTTTATAAAGATATCAATAATGTGAAAAGAAATAAATCCCATCAATCGCACATCATATGGCGACGGATGGGATTTGTTTTAGGTTAAACAGAAACTATATACGAATATCAAAGACAAATATTTCACCTATAACTTCAATTCCATAAATCGTGTTCCATGAATCGGATTGTACACATAAGGATCGATATCGTAGAAACCGAAGGACGTATATAGATTTTGTGCTTTTCTCATGGAGGGAAGTGTATCAAGCCTCATAGAAGCGTAACCCAGTTTTGTAGCTTCTTCAATAGCCATAGTAATCAGATTTTTGCCAATTCCAAACCCTTGGTATTTTTCACGGACGTAGAGCCTTTTCATTTCACATACTTTTTCGGAAATCTTTCGAATCGCAATACACCCGGCTGGATAATCATCAAGGAATGCCATGATTAAAACGCCATCAGGAGGGCCATACTTTCCGGGTAACGATTTGAGCTCTGCTTCAAAATCCTGAAAAGCAAGATCGATGGGCAAGGATTCAGCATATTCCAAAAACAGCTGTGTGATGTCTTCCATGCTATCCAATCCGGTTATATATCTAAATTCAAGAGTCTGCTTTTCATCTTTGGTTTCATTGTTCATGTAGTTACCCCCGTCCGTACAATCGAGTCATATCTGCAATTTTTCCTGCCAGCTCGGTGGAAGCATCCTTTTCCTTCATTCTCCACTGCCAGTTGGTGCCGCCCACCGTTGCGGGGGTATTCATTCTGGCTTCCGAACCCAATCCCAGAAAATCCTGCATGGGAATGATGGAAAGAGAAGCAGCGGAAGACAGTGCACCCCGAATCATGCCCCAATGATAGCCTTCCGTTTCATCCAGCTTCAGATATCGTTTCGCGAAGGCGGTCTGCTCCTCACCGGCTTTGGAAAACCAGCCCAATACTGTGTCATTGTCATGGGTTCCCGTATAAACAATACAGTTTTTATCATAGTTATGAGGCAGATAGTCGTTGTCCCCCAGTGTATCAAAGGCAAAGCCCAGCACCTTCATCCCCGGAAAGCCGCTATTTTTCAAGAACCCCTTCACACTGTCCGTCATGTAGCCCAGATCCTCCGCGATGATTTTGACATCACCAAGGGAATTTTTCAATACATCGATAAAATCCAAGCCCGGTCCCGGCTTCCAGCTTCCATAAGCTGCGGTGGGAGACCCATAGGGAACCTCCCAATAGCTTTCAAATCCACGGAAATGATCAATGCGGACCCAGTCATAATTCGTCAAGGCATTGTGGATCCGGCGAATCCACCAATCATAGCCGGTCTCTTTGTTTTTATCCCAATCATAAACGGTATTGCCCCAGTACTGTCCGTCGCCGGAAAAATAATCTGGCGGGCAGCCTGCGACGCAGACGGGAGTCAGGTCTCTGTTATACTGGAAAATTCCGGAGGAGGCGTTACTCCAGGTATCCGAACTGTCTGCGGAGGCATAGATGGGAATATCGCCGATGATCTCAATCCCTTGTCGATTGCTGTAGGCTTTCAGCGAATTCCATTGTTCATAGGCGATATACTGTATAAATTGGAAATACAGGATGTCCTCCTGATAGTGTTCCTTATAATAGGTCAAAGCTTCAGGAGATCTCTGCTTGATATTCTCATCCCAGAATTCCCAGGCCTTGTTTTCAAAATGCCTCTTGAGAGACATATATAGGGCATAGTCCACAAGCCAGTCCTGATGTTTTTGGATAAAGGCTGCAAAATCCTGAGCAGGCACCAATCCCCTGCGGGAAAAGGCTTTTCTCAATACTACTTCTTTGTTTACATAAATCTTGTAATAGTCAACTCTGTTGGGATCACTGCCAAAATCAACATGACTATAATCCTCGCGTTGCAGTAGACCTTGTTCCTCCAGCCGTTCAGTGTCGATAAAGGAGGGATTCAGTGCAAACGCCGACGGTGACTGATAGGGAGAGTCTCCGAAGCTGGTAGGGCAGAGAGGGAGAATCTGCCAGTATTTCTGTTTTGCTGCAGTTAAAAAGTCGGCAAAGGCATAGGCTTCCTTTCCGAAGGTGCCAATCCCGTATTGATTTGGGAGGGAACTGATGTGCATTAATATTCCGGAGCCTCGGTACATGTTTTTTTCTCCTTAATGAAATTTCCGCCGTTTCTGTTGATTCGGCATAGATCGTTTATTGTCGATTTAAGGTATAAAAAGGTGGGTCGAACTCGACCCACCTTAAATTGTACCATATTTGTAGTTTTGTTTCACCAACAATCAGTTGGATTTTACGGTTGAAAAAAGTATTTTTAAAGAAAACCGTGAAACCTATTACCGACTTTGATGCGAGCATCATAAAGTCGGCGGTTTTCGTAAAAATGCTTATTTCACTTCTTCAACTCGCTAAAATTATATTTCATGCCGCGGGAATGATAATGGGTGTGCAGCAGCTCATGAGATTTATGGCCGAGAGGTTCGCCAAGATACTCGTCGTAAAGCCTCATCACATCTGGATTCTTATGGGACTTCCTGAGCGGAAGATCCTCATCGATTTGATAAATGGCATCGATCCGTTTTTGCTTGACATCCATGGTTGATTTGATCGGCTGTCCGCCGCCGCCTATGCAGCCGCCTGGGCAGGCCATCACTTCGATGAAGTGGTATGGGGATTCACCCTTGTCAATCTGCTTGAGCAGTATCTTGGCATTTCCAAGTCCGTGTGCGACTGCGACTTTTAAATCAAGGCCGTCGATATGAACGGTGCTTTCCTTGATTCCTTCCAATCCTCTGACTTCAGTAAAGTTCAGCGATGGAAGGCCCTTCCCCGTGATCACCTCGTAAGCGGTTCTCAGCGCGGCTTCCATTACGCCTCCGGTCGCGCCGAAGATGGCGCCTGCGCCGGTTCCAATACCGAATGGATTGTCAAATTGGTCTTCCTCGAGACCGGTAAAGTCGATACCGGCAGACTGGATCATGCGTGCCAGCTCTCTGGTGGTAAGAACAGCATCAACTTCCTGCACGCCATTGGTAACCATTTCCGGTCTGTCAGCCTCATATTTCTTTGCAGTACATGGCATGATGGACACGGTATAGATTTTTTTCGGATCGATTCCTGTCTTTTCTGCATAATATGACTTGGAGAGGGCTCCAAACATCTGCTGCGGAGATTTACAGGTGGAAAGATGATCAAGAAGGTGGTCATAACGGCCTTCGATAAAGTTGATCCAGCCCGGTGAACAGGAGGTGATCATCGGAAGCGCGCCGCCTTCGGTCACTCTCTTGATCAGTTCATTTCCTTCTTCCAGGATGGTCAGGTCAGCTGTAAAGTTTGTATCGAAAATATGATTAAAGCCAAGCCTTCTCAGTGCGGCTACCATTTGTCCGGTAACGATGGAGCCCTTCGGAAGGTTGAAAGCATCTCCCAAAGCGACCCTGACCGCCGGAGCCACCTGAACGATGACGTGCTTATCCGAATCGTAGATCGCATCCCAAACCTTCGCGGTATCATCCTTTTCTACAATAGCACCTACAGGACATACTGCGGCACACTGTCCGCAGAAGACACAGAATGTTTCCTCCAGAGGCATTTCATAGGCAGGGGCGATATTATAGTGGATCGAACGGTGAGAGTGTGTCAGTACATGGACTTCCTGCCCCTTCTGACATGCATCGACGCAGCGGTTGCATTTCACGCATTTTGCTGAATCTCTCACGAGGGAAGGATTGGTGTTGTCCAGAGGCAGTGCATCCACCGTATCCACCAGGTTGGTCTTGGAAATATTGAACCTCTGACATAATGACTGCAATTCACAATTCCCATTACGGAGACACTTCAAACAATCCTGATCATGATTCGCAAGAATCAGTTCAAGGATACCCTTTTGCATATCCCGTACCTTTTTTGTGTTCGTCTGAACATCCATTCCCTCGAAAACATAGGAAGAGCAGGATGCAGTCAGCTTTTTGCTTCCGGCAACCTCGACGACACAGAGTCTGCAGTTCGCCTTGATCGCCTGGTCGGGATGATAGCAGAGATGAGGAATATTAATGTTGACCTTTTTGGCCGCTTCCAGTATTGTTGTACCTTCAGGAACGACCAGGTCAATATTATCGATTTTTATCTTAATGTTTTTCACTTGCGGCTACCTCCAATCCAAATTCTTCAGGGAAATGATTGATCGCAGACAATAGCGTGCTTTGAGCAGTTTCGCCTAAACCGCAGAATGCGCAGTTTTTCATGATGTTTGCAAAACGCTCTGCAGTTTGAAGATCGTCCTGATGTTGATTGCCATCCACAAACCGGTCGATGATCTTTGCAATCTGCCTGTTTCCTTCTCGGCATGGCGTGCATTTGCCGCAGCTTTCATGAATAAAGAAATCCTGTACGGACTTCACGAAATCGATGACTCTTGTTCTGTCGTCCACCACCAGAATTCCTCCGGAACCTACAACGAGCCCTTGCTTGGCAAGTGCTTCGTAGGTATATGGGGTGTCGAGAATAGAGGCGTCGCCGACCTTGCCGGATGCTCCGCCTAATTGGAAAAGCTTGAGCTCATGTCCGTCAGGGATTCCTCCGCCGATGTCATAGATGATTTCCCGCAGGGTAAGACCAAAAGGAATTTCATAAGCGCCGGGGTTCTTGACGTTTCCAGCTAAGCTGATGATCTTTGTTCCCGGAGAGTCCGGTGTACCATGGCTTAGGTATTCTTCGACCCCGTGCTGAATAAAGGTTGCTGCGATCGCAAGCGTTTCAACATTATTTACTAAGGTTGGAAGCTGGAATAATCCGCATTCCTTGATAAATGGTGGTTTGATTCTCGGTCTCCCGCTTTTTCCTTCAATGGATTCGATTAAGGTAGAACCCTCGCCGCAGACATAAGCGCCCGCGCCGGAATATAAATGAATATGGAAGGAAAAGCCGGAACCTAATATATTGTCACCGAGATAGCCCTTTTCCGTTGATTCCCGAATTGCATTCAAAAGCAATGGTTTCAAATGGCGGTATTCTTCCCGGAGATAAATGTATCCGTTTTTTGCACCTACGGTGTATCCCGCGATGATCATACCTTCCAGAAGCCGGAACGGATCCTGGGATATGATGCTTCTATCCTTGAATGTACAAGGTTCGCCTTCGTCTGCATTACAGATGACAACTTTATCATCGCCTTGTACTGATGCAGCCTGTGCCCATTTTCTGCCCGTATCGTAAGCAGCTCCGCCTCGGCCTTTGACGGCGGCCTTTTTCGTCATCTCAATGATCTCACCGGAGGACATTGCTAATGCTTTTTTCACTGCTGAAAAGCCGCCGATGGATAAATAAGAATCGATAGAACTCGGATCATATTTTCCGAAATTCTCTGTGATGATACTTACTGTTTTTGACATCACAATTCCTCCTTCTACTTATACAGGTCAAGGGCAGCCTTGACACTGTCTTGCGTTGTGAGATGACCAAACACTTTGCCGTTGATCCTCATGGCAGGGGAAATATCACATGCTCCGAAGCATGGAGTATATTCCAGCCAGTACTTACCGTCAGCAGTTGCTTCTTGTTCTTTAATTCCAAGCAGTTCAGTGATCGCATCGCGGAGAATTGTGTTACCGGTGACCTTGCAGACCACGCTGTCACATAATTGGATGACATAGTCGGCTCTCGGCACATCAGATAGGGCAGCATAGAATGAAATGACGTCGTAGACCTTGCTCAGTGGAATATTCATTGTCTCACTGACGTATGAGGCTACTTCTCTTGGGATGTACTGCTTTGGGACGATATCCTGAATATCAAGAAGGATACCAACCAGTCTTGTTGAATTGCTTTCATAGGTCTGAATGATCTCATCGATCTTCAAGACCAAATCACTCGTCAAGACCCCAAAGCCATTGGGTTTGGTGCTGTTCATTTAGATTACTCCTTTCAGTCCTTGCACTTCTACTTTAATGCAACTATAAGACTTAAACTCACAGAAATATTCTATACTATAGCGGGGTTCTTTGTCTATTAAATTGTTATTCAATTAACGAGAAATTGTTACGTTTTTCACGTACATTTATCCAAGTTAACCAGTTACATCGTTCCAATTCAACGCTTTCTTCATTTGAAAAAAATAGTAAGAAAATTGTTGAAACTAAGCCGTTCCTGTAGGATTATAACAGAAATGGAACTCTTCTGGAGCCTATACTTCGTTCAGGTACGATTCTAGGATTGCTTTGGCATATTCCTCATCATATTCATCGTACTTGGGATTGATCAGGCTACCGTATTTTCGCGAGATAGACCTTCTGTATTCGGAGGGAGTCATATGGAACCAATTCTTAAAAGCAACAGCAAAATGCTTTCTGTTTGAAAACCCCACTTCAAGAGCAATTTCGTCCATGGTCCTGTTTGTTGAGCCCAAGAGCCGCTCCGCTTCCTCGCATCTGGCAATTGAGACTAATTCCGAAAAGGAAAGGCCGCAGGTTTTTTTGATATAACGTGAGAGATAATAAATGCTGAGAAATTCTCGTTTTGCAATGTCTTCCAGCCGTATTTTCCTTCGGAAATTTTCATAAATGTAATCGATAATATCATAAATCCGATTGTAGGAGGGGTCCTCCGACTTCATTTCCAGACGGCGTACGATATCATAGCTGTTTTCCTTGGATTTGCTGTAGGTATAATACTGGAATTGTTCCGTCAAAAAGCCCAGAAGCTCTCTGGTCAGTAACTCGAGGTGGGGTTCATTGATCTCTATGGAACGATACTCGGCATGAATCTGCGCAAGCAGAAATCGCAGATAGCGGAGCTCGCAGGCAAGCTGATCCTTATTGATATAGGAGTCGCAGATAAAGTAGGTTGTATCGAGACGCTTAAGGTATCTTTTGTAATAATCTATATCAATTTGTACGGTAAGGATGATATTCTTTTCACTAACGGTAATGATCTTATGGGGGTCTTTGGCATTAAATATGTAAACATCACCGGCGGACAGCTTATGACTCATGGCAGATTCGGAAATGCTGACGGTACCATCCAGCACACAGATAATTTCAATGGTGCTTGTATGCATGTGCACAGGATAATACGTGGTGCATTCCAAGGAAGCCTTTACTCTTGAACGCAATTTATATCCGATATTTTCCCGAAACATTTTCTCACCCCCAAGCTAAATATACAGCAAAATAATACCCTTTGTACAGCAAAATATTACCCTGATTTCCATGACCCGGATGGTATGATAAAGAAAGAAAATGAAAATGCTGGGAAAAGATATGATTTTGGCTTGAGAATAGTTTAAATAACCAAAGGGAGGAACATATGGGAACGGAAATGTTCGAAGCAATGAGAAATTCGATACTGGATGGAGACGAGGAATTGGCAAAGGAGCTGGCGGAATCTGCATTGCATGAAAATCTGGACCTGACAAGCGTGATGAATGATGGGTTTCTGCGGGGAATTCAGGAGATGGGAGAATTGTACCAGGCAGGAGAGTATTTTCTTCCTGAACTGGTCTGTGCTGCGGATGCTATGAAAGCAGCCCTTGAAATTTTGACACCTGCACTGAAAAGCTCATCCAATCATGCGGGGATGTCAAAGGGCCAAGTTGTCCTTGCGACTGTGGCCGGAGACGTTCATGATATCGGGAAAAAAATCGTAGCAGCCATGCTGACTGCGGGAGGATATGACGTTTATGACTTGGGGGTTGACGTTCCTGTGGAAAAGATCGTTGAGATAGTAGCGGAAAGAAAACCGGATGTGCTGGGATTGTCCGCGCTTTTAACGACAACCATGCAAGAGCAGAAAAATACCATTGCATTGCTGGAGAACAGGGGCTTGAGAAATCAGGTCAAAGTAATCGTCGGCGGTGCACCGGTAAGCAGCAGATGGGCTGAGCTCATTCATGCCGACGGCTATTCGGACAATGCGATTGACGCAGTGAAGCTGGTCACAAGATTGATATCAGAGAGGTAGGAGGTTTTTATGAAAATGCAAGGAAGAGTTCTCAGTGAAGAAGACAGGCTGAGAATTCATAAGGATAGTATCAGAATACTGGAGGATATCGGAATCCGGTTTCCCGAGAACAAGGCATTGGCACTTTTGGAACACGGGGGAGCAAAAGTGGATTGGGAGAAACAGATTGCTTATATTCCGGAGACCATGGTCAAGGCTGCCCTTTCATCAGCACCGAAGCAATTCGTTATGGGCGCCAGAAATCCGGAGATGGAGCTGGCACTGCCGTCTCCCTTTACCAGATACAATATGGACGGCTGCGGTGTGAATACCCTTGATTTTGCAACGAGAACCAGACGATCTGCTGTGATCAAGGATATTGAGGATTCTGCAAGAATCTTTGAGGAAATCGACCTGTGCAACGTCTATTGGCCTCCGGTTTCTCCGGGGGATGTTCCTTATGGTGCAAGAAGTATTACGAGTACTGGTACTGCCTTTATAAATACGTCCAAACATGTAATGGACGAAGTGAAAAAGAAAGAAGAAGTGCCTTATATCATTGAGATGTGCAAAGCAATTCTGGGCGGGTCAGAAAAAATCAGAGACAGGAAACTTTATTCTGTCACTTATTGCACCGTTGCACCCCTATGCCATGACGAAGCCATGCTTGAGGCTACCATGGATTTGAGCAAATATATGGCACCAATTTTGGTTTATCCGATGCCTGCCTGCGGTACGACAGGGCCTGCAAGCCTGCATTCCAATATCGCATTGGCAAACGCGGAAGCCCTTTCCTCTATTGTCATATTCCAGCTCACTTCGCCGGGTGTTCCGATCCTTTACGGTGCGGCGCTGGGCGTGGTGAACGTGAGGAGCGGGATGTTCTTGGAAGGAGCGGTTGAGACAGCATTACAGATGACTGCAATGGGAGAAATGGGGAAATATTATGGGCTGCCTACAATGAATGCAGGCTGTCTGACCGACGCCAAAACCCCTGGAATGCAGGCGGTAATGGAAAAAGTACTGTCGACACTTCCTCTGGTTTTAGCGGAGGTTGACGTGATACAGGGGATTGGGCTAATAGAAAGCAGCATGACCCTATCTCTGGAACAGATGGTTATCGATGGTGAAATCGCAAGCTTATGCAAACGGATGAAGGATGGAATCACGGTAAGTGATGATAAGGATTTCTTTGAGGATATCAAAGCAGTTGGTCAGGGCGGGCATTTTTTAAAGCAGAAGAATACCAGAGCCGCATTCCGTACCAACGAATTTTATCAGGCTGAGCTCAGTGACAGAAATTCTTATGACAGCTGGGCGGATCTGGGTAAACGAGAAATGATCGACTTAGCAAGAGACAAGGTAAAAGGGATATTAGATGGTGAAAGAAAAAATCCACTGCCTGAAACAACAGAAAAACAGCTCCGGGAGATTATGGAGGAAGCCGGGCGGAAATTAAATGAAGCGCTTTAAATTTAATAATGCCATGCTGGGGATGTCCTCTCTGAAACCGCCGCAGCCGAAAAAAGTGTTTTCACGAAAACCGCCGCCTTTGTATGCTTCGCACAAAGGCGGTAATGGGTTTCACGGCTTTCTTATGAAAACACTTTTTTTCAGTAGGCTTCCAGAATACCCACGGCAGGGCCTTTTTTTAATTGCGCTTCTTAATTTGCGCCTAGGCTTAGGGACCAACTTGCAGTCGTAGCAGGAGGATGTTAAAATAGAAGAACAATTGCAGTAGAAGCAAATCATTTGAAATGAAAGACAGGGCCGGCCATGTTTGAAATACAGGAAAATTTAAAAAAGCTACCGGATAAGCCCGGGGTATATCTCCATAAGGATAAGCTGGGGCAGGTAATTTACGTGGGAAAAGCGGTTTCCCTAAAGAACAGGGTGCGTCAATATTTCCAGTCTTCCAGAAATATGGATCCTAAGGTGAGGGCAATGGTTTCCCATATTGAGGAATTTGAGTACATCACCACCAGCACGGAGATGGAAGCCTTGATTCTCGAGAACAACCTGATCAAAAAATATATGCCCCAGTACAATGTTTTGCTGCGGGACGATAAAACTTACCCCTATATTAAGATTACAACCAATGAGGCCTATCCGAGGATATTAAAGACCAGAAAGATTTATCACGACGGGTGTAAGTATTTCGGCCCATACACCGATGCCACAGCGGTCAATCAATTGATCGATCTGCTGAACGGTATTTTTGCACTCAAGCGATGCTCCGCACAGAAATTCCCCGGGGGTTTCAAGCCCTGTCTAAATTACCACATCCACCAATGCAAGGGGATATGCACCGGTTTGATTTCCAGAGCGGAATATATGGAGGCAATCGATCAGGTCATGGAGTTGCTCAACGGAAAAAATAAAAAGGTTCTCGATTATCTCAACCAAAAGATGGCGGAGGAGGCAGAGGCAATGAACTTTGAGAAAGCAGCGGAGTACCGCGATTATATCGCTGCCGTCAAGGCCATTTCGGAAAAACAAAGAGTGGTGCTCCTGACCGCTGGGGATATGGATGTGATTCTCGGGGCAAAAGGGGAAAGCGATGCTCATGTAATCCTGTTTTTTGTGCGCCAGGGCAGGCTCTCCGGCAGAGAAAGCTACCACCTACAGGCCATGGAAGAGGATGATATGAAGGAAGTGGTTTCTGCCTTTATCAAACAATACTATTCGGAAAACACAATGATTCCCAAGGAAATCCTTGTGGAGGGAGAGCTGCCCGAAACAAAGATAATAGAGGATTGGCTAACGGAATTGAGGGGAAGCCTAGTGAAGATCACCGTTCCACAAAAGGGGGACAAGAAGGCACTCCTAGATATGGCAAAATGTGACGTGATTGAGATGATGAAGACGCTGGATGAAAGAGCCAGTAATATAAGAGAGAAAAATGCAGCAATCAATACGGCACTGGAAGGCATCATCACCGGTTTAGCAGGTAAAAATCAGGAAGTGGGATCGGAATCGTTGAAAGCGGTAACCAAAGGAGAGGGGTGGCGCGTTGAAGCGTACGATATCTCCAATACCAACGGCGTAGACTCGGTAGGTGCGATGGTTGTTTTTGAAGGCAGCAGACCCATACGAAAAGATTACCGTCGATTTAAAATTAAAACAGTGGAGGGTCCCAATGATTTCGGAAGCCTCCAGGAGGTTCTTTACAGAAGATTCAAGCGTGGACTTCAGGGCGATCAGAGCTTTGCAAGGTTGCCGGATATTCTATTTATCGACGGGGGAAAACCGCAGGTATCCGCTGCAGAGCAGGTAATGAAGGCCATGAAACTCGAGATCCCTGTTGCAGGCATGGTAAAGGATGATAAGCACCGCACACGAGGGCTTCTTTTTCAGGAAAGGGAAGTGGAATTAAAGGAAAATCCCATACTGTTTCGGTATGTCGCTTCAATCCAGGAGGAGGTTCATCGATTTGCCATCGATTACCACCGGGGTTTGAGAAAAAAATCGATTCAAAGGTCGGCGTTGGATACCATTGAAGGCATCGGTGAGAAGCGAAGAAATGCACTCTTGTCTCATTTTGGGAGTATTGACAGAATCAGAGAGGCGACATTGGAGGAGCTTTGTCAAGTGCAGGGAATCACAAAACCAGCAGCGGAAAAGGTCATGGAATGGGCTTTGAAAAAATGAATAATTTCAATTGATTAAAGCAAAATATAATGATATAGTTAGGTTATACCAATTAATAAGAAAATAATGGAGGACGATTATGGGAGATAAAGAGAAGTGTATGCCTGGCGGATGCAGCGAGAATTGCAGTTGCTCTGAGGAAGACGCAGATTACCTTACACTTGAGTTTGATGATGGTCAGGAAGTGGAATGTGAGATCATGGGCGTGTTCGAATTCGAAGGCAAAGAATACATTGCTTTGATACCTGATGACGGTACCGATGATGTTTATATCTATGGATACAAGGAAACAAACGATGAAGAATTCGAACTGATCGATATTGAGGATGACGAGGAATTCAAAAAAGTTGTAGAAGAATTTGAGAAGCTTACTGTCGATGAAGAATAAAAATTAGAAATGAAGAGCCCCTGCTTATGCAGGGGTTTTTTTATCCAGTATAAAATTGGAAATTCATGATTAAAATGCTGGCATTGTATAGAAAACTTTTATATAATACAGATATTATTATAATAATACCAATTCATAAGGAAGGAAAAAGAATCTATGGACATAATTAATAACTTTTTTACTTGGCTGAACGGGTACCTCTGGGGGCCGCCATTTTTGATTTTACTATTTGGAACGCACTTATACATGACGTTCAAAACAGGCTTTATACAAAAAAAAATCGGCTTGGGCATCAAGCTGTCCGTTACCAAAGATAAGGATGGGGTCGGTGACGTATCTCAATTTGCTGCCCTGACCACCGCCTTAGCAGCGACCATCGGAACCGGTAATATTGTCGGTGTTGGTACGGCTATCGCATTGGGTGGCCCGGGCGCGGTGCTCTGGATGTGGCTTACCGGTGTATTCGGCATTGCAACGAAATATGCGGAATCACTGGTTGCGGTGAAGTACAGAGTCAAGACTGCTGACGGAACCATGCTGGGCGGCGCAATGTTCGCTTTGGAACGAGGTTTGAATCTGAAATGGCTGGGCGTTATTTTCGCACTGTTTGCAGCACTGTCCGCATTTGGAATCGGATGCTCCGTTCAGGCAAATGCTGTATCAAAGGTGGTCTATCAGAACTTCGGCGTTCCGCTTTGGGTTACCGGAGTTGTGATGGCAGTTCTGGTAGCTGTCGTAATTCTTGGTGGGGTAAAATGGATCACGAGGACTTGCGAAGGGTTGGTACCTTTTATGGCGATCTTTTATGTGATCGGCTGTTTGATTATTATTGTTATGAACAGAGCGTTTTTATGGGATGCGATCGTATTGATCTGTACATCGGCATTTACTCCTCATGCTGCAGGCGGCGGTTTTGTGGGAGCCAGCGTCATGATGGCGGCCAGATTCGGCGTGGCAAGAGGCCTGTTCTCCAATGAATCCGGTATGGGCTCAGCCCCAATCGTTGCGGCTGCCGCCAAGACAAGAAATCCGGTGAGACAGGCGTTGGTATCTGCAACAGGGACCTTCTGGGATACAGTCGTTGTTTGTGCCATGACCGGCCTAGTTCTGGTTAGCACTATAATTGCCAATCCGGCTATCACGGCTGATGGCGGCGGAGCAATCGATGGAGCAGTACTAACCAGTGCTGCCTTTAATCAGATTCCGGTGATTGGACCCATCGTTTTAACCTTCGGACTGATCACCTTTGCATTTTCCACCATTCTCGGCTGGTCCTATTACGGGGAACGCGGAGCAGAATATCTTTTGGGCAAGCTGGTCATTCTTCCTTATAAAGTGGTTTATGTTGGAATTACATTTATCGGAGCGGTCATGAGTCTCGGAACCGTATGGAATATTGCAGACGCACTGAATGCGCTCATGGCAATCCCGAATTTGATCTGCATTCTGCTGCTGAGCGGAATGATTGCGAAAGAAACGAAGTATTATCTGACGGACGACAACATTGAAAAGATCGACGAAACACCAATTCCGTTCATTGATAATAAACGAAAAAAATAATAGTTGATTATTATACCAAATAATTGGTATAATAATACCTGTTATAGAAAATATTGATTGATATTAAAAAATCGAATAGAAACTGGATGAAAGCTGCGGGAGAGATTGCTGGTAGCACTGGCAACACCGAAGGAATAAGCATTGATTTCGCCATGAATCATGTGATGATCTCAGGTAAAGAGGACCGTAGCCGGACAGAACTCTGGAAAGCGTAAGCACCGAAGGGGCAACTCCTTGATATTGAAGAGGAAGAATCTCTCAGGTTAATAACAGAGCAGAAGGCGTTAATTCTTTCTGTTCTGTTTTTGTTTTTGTTTTTTTAGCAATAGGATAGGAGTGAAACGATGAAGGTATACGACTTAATTATTATCGGTGCAGGACCTGCGGGATTATCAGCCGGAATTTATGCCGGGAGAGCCATGCTTGACACATTGATCATCGAGCAGGGACAGGAAGGCGGGCAAATACTGCAGACGGCTGAGATAGAAAACTATCCGGGCTCAGAGCTGGAGGAAAGCGGCGCAACACTCATCGACAGGATGACTGCCCAGATAACGAAGTTTGGTATTGAAAAAGTATACGACACGGTAAAAGAGGTTTCTCTGGAGGGTCAGGTAAAAACGGTCCTTTGCGACAGGGGAAGCTATCAGGCAAAGACGCTTATTATCGCTGGCGGAGCAACCGCAAAACCCATCGGCTGTGTCGGCGAGGAGGAATTTCTCGGAAGAGGAATCTCCCACTGCGGCACTTGTGATGGTCCTTTCTTCAGGGGTCTGGAGGTATTTGTGGTCGGCGGTGGCGACGCGGCACTGGAAGAGGCCATCTATCTCACGAAATTTGCTAAAAAGGTCACGGTCCTTCATCGCAGAAGAATTCTGAGAGCGGCAAGATCAATTCAGGAAAAAGCCTTTAAGAACGAAAAGATCGATTTTATGTATCATACAGTGATCAAGGAGGTCAGGGGAGACGGCCTGCTGGAATCCATGACCGTAACAAACGTAAAAGACGGTAGTGAAACGGAAATCAATGCAGATACAAACGACGGCACCTTCGGTATCTTCGTGTTTATCGGGTACAAACCGGCTACTGAACTCTATCAGGGAAAACTGGAGCTGGATGAGAAAGGATACATCATTACTGATGTGGATATGAAGACCAATGTGAAAGGCGTGTATGCAGCCGGTGACATCAGACAGAAAAGCCTGCGGCAGGTAATCACCGCAGCGGCGGATGGAGCCATCGCCGCAGTACAAGCTGGGAAATATATTGAAGAAGAGGTTGAAACGGTTTAAAGAGGGAGAGGAGAATTACTATGGATTTTAAACAAATTGAAGCATTTGTATCGGTGGTGGACAATAAGAGCTTTTCAAAGGCGGCTGATGTTTGCCTTTTGACTCAGCCAACCATCAGTGCCAGAATCTCATCGCTGGAAAAGGAACTGAGCGTCAGATTGATCGACAGAACGGGGAGAGAAGCATTCTTAACCGATTACGGAAGGGTCTTTTATAAATATGCAGCGGAAATGCTTGATACCAGAAATAGGGCAGCAGATTCCATACAGGGCTTATCCAAAGAAATCAACGGGATTATTGCAACACAGATTGCATAGGGTGGAACGTCCCAAGGGGAAGAGAAACAAGAATACATGAAAGCTGCAGAGAAAGGGGCACCGCCTCTTTCTCTTTGTGTAAAATGGATTGGAGAAGGACCTTAGCCGAACCTCGCTATTCTGTCTTTAAGCAAATTTAAGTTGCCAGCCTTGCACAATCAGCTTATAATATTTCTGTCGGTCTATTTGGGCAGACATGAACCATATTGTGGAGAAAAATAGGTACATGTACACATTTATTTTAAGATAGGAGGTGCGCATTCCTCCCGCCACCGATAGAAGAGGGAGTAGCTTGCGCAGTTTATGATGAAAAAGTATGATATTATAATCGTCGGAGCCGGAGCCAGTGGGGTCTTTCTATCCTATGAACTGACCAAACGTTCCAATCAGGCGAAGGTACTCATGATCGATAAGGGTGCCGGATTAGAGCACAGAGTTTGCCCGATCAAGGGCGGTAAAGTGCAGACATGCATCCGCTGCTCACCATGCCATATTATGAACGGGTATGGCGGAGCGGGAACCCTTTCTGATGGGAAATACAACATAACAACCCAGTTCGGCGGGGATCTTCATAATTACGTCGGAACAGAAGCAGCCTTGGAAATGATGGAATACGTTGATCAGGTGCTGTGCAGCATGGGTGGAGAGGATGCCAAGCTTTATACTACGGCAAACTCGGATCTAAAAACATTGGCTTTAAGAAATAACCTTCATTTGCTGGATGCTAAGGTAAGACATCTGGGAACAGACAGAAACTTAAAAATTCTGGAAAAGATCTACGATTATACGAAAGATAGAATCGACTCAGAGTTTCATACACAGGTCATGGATGTGGAGAAAATTGAGGGAGGCTTCCGCATCGTTACCGATAGGAATGAGGAGTATGAATGCAAGGATCTGGTCCTGGCTACGGGTCGTTCAGGATCCAAATGGATTTCAAGCATCTGCGATAAATTCGGAATTGATCTGAAGAAAAACAGAGTGGATATCGGGGTTCGTGTTGAGCTCCAGGGCGAGATCTTTAAACATATTACCGATGATGTATACGAAAGTAAAATCGTATATAAGACAGACAAGTATAACGATATGGTGAGAACCTTCTGTATGAACCCTTACGGTGAAGTGGTCGCAGAAAACACAAATGGCATTGTGACGGTAAACGGGCACAGCTATGCGGATCCCAACCTGAGAACAGAGAACACCAACTTTGCGCTTCTGGTATCCAATCAATTTACCGAACCGTTTAAGGACAGCAACGAATACGGAGAATCCATCGCCAGACTTAGTAATATGCTTGGCGGCGGTGTACTTCTTCAACGATTTGGTGATCTGGTCAAAGGAAGAAGAAGCAGTGCAAGGCGTATGGAAAAATGCTTCACCAGACCGACCTTAAAGGCGACACCTGGAGATCTGAGCCTTGTTATCCCAAAGAGGCAACTGGACAATATCATTGAAATGATTTATGCGCTGGATAAGATAGCACCGGGAACTGCCAATGAAGATACACTGCTCTATGGAGTAGAAGTAAAATTTTATAATTCAAAGGTGCAGGTGGATAAAAATCTTGAGACAAAAGTAAAGGGGCTTTATGCCCTCGGAGACGGCTCCGGAGTAACCCATTCCCTCTCCCAGGCCTCCGCAAGTGGTGTGTTCGCAGCAAGAACCTTAGTGGAAAAGTACAAGTAATCCTGAGTGCAAAAAGTAAATCAGCAGAATCAAATGGACGGTGTGGAGTTTCCCGCCGTCCATAACTTTTCATTTAAAAGACCATAAGTTTCTATATAAGAATTTCCTAGGAGCCCTTGACATTTTAACGGATTTATAGTACCTTATTAAAGTGTCATGCAGGCATGGCGGAATTGGCAGACGCGCACGGTTCAGGTCCGTGTGAGAGAAATTTCATGGAGGTTCGAGTCCTCTTGCCTGCACCAAACGCCCTTGAAAATTCAGGTTTTCAGGGGTTTTTTATTTCTGAAAAAACGATGAAAACCACAAATCTACTTCACACGGTC